>NZ_BAABBA010000001.1:0-378845 GCF_039537705.1 Georgenia daeguensis | reverse complement strand
CGACCCGCGCACCGAGATTCTCAAGGGCCAGGTCAAGCTCGACGACGAGGGGTACATCGTCGTCGACCACCCCACCACCGCCACCAACGTCCCGGGCGTCTTCGCCTGCGGCGACGCCGTGGACCACCTCTACCGCCAGGCGATCACGGCCGCGGGCACCGGCGCGGCCGCCGCGCTGGACGCCGAGCGCTACCTCGCCAAGCTGCACGAGGCGGGCGAGCCCGGCACCGACTCCTCCCAGACCCCTCAGGGCGCCGTCCTCGTCTGACAGCGGGTCTAGTTGTCCATGGACGGCACGCGCTCGGCGCGCCGTCCGCTCCACGCAGCGGTGCGGAAACGCCTGGGCGACAAGGACTCGGTGCCGCGCTGGCCTACCTGGAACGCGGCCTCCGCTGAAATTCGACCGCTGCTTAGACGCAGATCCGTCTCGTACGCTGGCCCTGAAGCCGTCGCACAAGCCAACCGATGTGTGCCGACAACACGAGTCGCCACTGCGCCGACGCTGGGCAGCCCGGCCTGCGGCGGATCGGCGTTTTCTACAGGCACTTTAGGGTGACCGGAGAGCGCAAGGGAGGTCGAGGCGATGGCCGAGGTCGTCCTGGTGGAGGTCTATCTGGCCGCGTTCCGCGAGGAACCCTTAATCCGCGACTTCACGAAGGTGGTGAACATCGACGTGTCGGCGTAGTAGTTCGGATAGGCCGCCTGCAACTGGCTAATGCGGGCGATGTTGACGAGCACGGCGTCCAGGTCGTCGTCGTTCCGCGACTCCAGCTCCGTGAGGCGGGCCTCGGCGTCGGCCATCGACTCGTGCACGGTGACCGTCAGTTCACCCTCCTTGCGCTGGAGCTCCAGGGTCAGCGCGTTTCGGCGGTCGCTGGTCGCGTGGTTGTTCACGATGGCCGCGTAGCCCCGGAGCCGTCCTACGATTCCAAGGCGCGCTTCCAGCCGGGCCAGCTCATCCAGCAGGTCCTCGTCCGACTGTTCGGCTCCCGGCACGGGCGAGGTCCCTTCCTGGCGCGCCATCAGGGAGCTGACCAGAACGAAGAAGCGGATGACCTCGGGGTCCCCCTTCCCGTACTTAAGCTCACTGCCCGAGAAAAGATCCATCGTCTCGACCGCCGTCGCCCAGGCGTGCTGCAACTGGGTGCGGACCTGCAGTTCGATCCGCAGGCCGTGGTACTCCTTCTTGGACGCCCCGTACTCGTAAGCCAGGTGTACCCCTCGGTAACCCGACTTCTTGGGACCTGGGTCTTCGTGGAGGTAGTCGTAGACGCGCGTGACACGGTTCCGAGCCCGTGTGAGGTCGCGCAAAACCTCAACCAGCGAGTCGACCTCGCTCACCGCCTCGAAGACGACCCGACAGCCCCCCAAGTCGTGCATGGTCGTCACGCTCATCGTCGGAATGCGGGTGAGCTTGTCCAGGATGGTGGGGAGCCGCTTCAGCCTCTGCGCCACGACCGCGTTCGAGTTCACGGCCAGCGCCTTCTGCCTCACGGTCACCGTCACGGCGTTGAGGGGGAACGCGTGAGCGCTGCGGAAGTTGCTCAGAACCGCCCTGGCCTCCTCAAGTTCGGCGGCCGTCCCATTCCCCTTGCCCACGAGCTTGCTCGCGCGACCGACGGCGCTCTTGGAGTGCTCCGGCACAACTCGCTTCACCACGGGCAGACAGTACCCCTGCACTCGGCGCACGGTCAGCGGTTCGGGACCGTACCCTCCGTTTAGGGGTACGACCAGGGAGCCGTGAACTACGAAATCGACCTACCCGGAAGACCGAGACGGCTCGCCGACAAGGGCCGTGTGGTCACCAAGGTGGTCACGGACGCTCGATCACGCCCCGGTGGAGGCCGTCAGGATCTGACATCCCCGACCCGCGCGAGACCGGAGAATCCGACACTTAAACGTCAACTCGGATCGTGGCCGTGACCGCCGTAGCGTTCTTTTAATCCGCGGGTTGTGGGTTCGATCCCCACGGGGCCCACCGAACCGAAGGTGGAACTCCAGCGGTGGAGTTTCCTCCCTGAGCGGGCCGACAGGTGGGTTCAGGTTCCGTTCAGGCTTCCCTCAGCACAGTGGGCGCTGCAACGACGCAACCACGAGAGGGAACTGCCATGTCTCACAAGCTCATCTCCGGCCTCGCCTCGGCCGCCATCGGTCTCGCGGTGCTGGGCGGCGCGGGCACCGCCGTCGCCGCCACTCCGGCGACCGTCCCGGCAGGCCACAGCCATCACGACTACAACGTCTGTTGGAACGTGAACTTCTACCGTGCAAACGGTTACTGGCACGTGCGATGGACCGACGAGGACGGGCGCCACCACGAGAAGGCACGCACGTTCAAGGGTGTGCTGAAGGAGTTCAAGGACGAGTGCGACCGGGTGGTCCGCAACAAGAACTACGACCGCGACCACCGCGACCACCGCGACCACAAGGGTGACAAGGACGACCACGACCGCGACCGCGACCGCGACCGCGACCACAAGCGCGACAAGGACGACGACGACCACGACCGCGACCACAGGCGCGACAAGGACGACGACGACCACGACCACGACCACGACAAGGACGACCACGACGACGACCACAAGTGGTAGGAGCGCCGAGGGCGGCGTAGCGACGTAGCTGCGCCGCCTCACCCCGCCGTCCCCCGGGACTCCACGCAGAGTCCTCCCGGGGCGGCACCCCAGGCCCCCCACGTTCGGCCTTCGGCCACGTGGGGGTCACCCCGCACCCTGCAGGGGGCGGCCGGGACTCCCGGCCGCCCCCTGCGCGCGCGTAGCCTGGCAGGCGTCGGACCCATGATGACGTGGGGAGACGGGGTGCGGATCCTGGTGGTGGAAGACGAGCGGCCGCTGGCCACGGCGATCCGGCGGACCCTCGAGGCCGAGGGCTTCACCGTGGTCCTGGCCGAGGACGGCATCGACGGCGAGTGGCACACCCGCGAGCAGAGCTTCGACGTCGTGGTTCTGGACATCATGCTCCCGGGCATGTCGGGCTACGACGTGTGCCGGCACATGCGCGTGCGCGGCGACCGGACGCCGGTGCTGTTCCTCACCGCCAAGAACGGTGAGTACGACGAGGCAGACGCGCTCGACATCGGTGGCGACGACTTCATGTCCAAGCCGTTCTCGCCGGTCGTCCTCTCCGCCCGCCTCCGGGCCCTGACGCGACGCGCCTCCAGCGGCGACGGCCCGCCGCTCGTCGTCGGCCCGCTGCGCATAGACCCGGCGCAGCAGCGGGCATGGGCGGGAGAGACCGAGCTCCACCTGACCGCCCGGGAGATGGCCCTGCTGACCTACCTCACGCACCGGGCCGAGCGGGTGGTGAGCAAGCACGAGATCCTCGAGCACGTCTGGGACCAGGCGTTCGAGGGCGGGCCTAACGTCGTCGAGGTCTACGTCGGGCGTCTGCGCCGCAAGCTCGAGCCGACCCGCGGGATCACCATCAGCACCGTCCGCGGGATGGGGTACCGCCTCAGCGGGAGGCGAGCATGAAGGGGCGGCTGGGAGTCCGGGCGACGACCACCCTGGACGCCACCGCCGTCGTCGCCGTCATCCTCGCCCTGGCGGGCGTCGCGTTCGTCCTGCTGCTGCGGCGCGAGCTGGTCGAGGGCGTGGACGCTGCGGCACAGGACCGGGCCCTGGACATCATCCTGCTGCAGGACGACGCCGGCGCCGTTCCGCAGGTGCCGGCCGCGCCGTACGGGGGCAGCTTCGTCCAGGTGATCGACGCCGAGGGCCGGGTGCTCGCGGCGAGCAACGGTCGGGTCGAGACCGCCCCCATGGTCGGTCCGGCCGACGAGCCGTCGGTGCGGACGCGGACCCTCCCGCCCGGGGGGCCACGCGCCCGCCCGTACCGCGTGCTCGCCATGCCCGCAGGGACGGACGCGGAGCCGCGCACGGTGGTGGTCGCCCAGTCCCTGAGCACGGCCAACCGGGCGGTCAGGGACGCGACCCGGCTGATCGTCGCGATCCTCCCGGCAGTCCTCGCCCTGACGGGTCTGGTCACCTGGCTCAGCGTGGGGCGGGCCCTGGCCCCCGTCGAGGAGATCCGGCGCAAGGCCGCGACCATCGGCGCCGGCGACCTCTCGCAGCGCGTGCCGCTGCCCGCGACGCGCGACGAGGTCCACCGGCTCGCGGAGACGATGAACTCGATGCTGGGGCGCATCGAGGCCTCCGCGGAGCGCCGTCGTCACTTCGTCTCCGACGCCTCGCACGAGCTGCGCAGCCCGCTGGCCAACATGCAGGCGATGCTCGAGGTGGCCAGGGCCCGCGACGACCCGGAGCTGTGGCAGGAGACGGCGTCGGCCCTCCAGACGGAGCAGACACGGATGGCCCGGCTGGTCGACGACCTGCTGCTGCTGGCTCGTCTCGACGGTCGCGCACCGCTGGTGCAGCGGGAGATCGACCTCGACGACGTCGTGCACGCGGAGGCGCAGTGGCTCCGCCGGACCGCGTCCCCGCTCGCGGTCGAGGTCGCCCCGCTGCCCGCGCTGCGCATCCGGGGCGACGAGGCCCAGATCACCCGCATCCTGCGCAACCTCACGGAGAACGCTCGCCGTCACGCCCGCACGACGATCTCTCTCGCGCTGCGCCGCGAGGGCTCCAGCGCCGTCATCACCGTCCGGGACGACGGCGCCGGCATCCCGGCCGCCGACCGCGAACGGGTCTTCGACCGATTCACCCGCCTTGACGAGGCCCGGGCCCGCGACCACGGGGGCACCGGGCTCGGGCTCGCCATCAGCCGTGCCATCGCGCAGGCGCACGGCGGGACTCTCGCCGTCGCCGACGAGACCGGTCCGGCCGGGACCGTCCTCGAGCTCCGCCTGCCGCTCCAGCCCGAGCCCGCCGAGCCGGTCCGGGACGAACGGTCCGGCGCCTCGACACGGTGACCCCCGCCACCGCCCCTCCGCGCCTACCGCCGGGCGCGATCGGACGCCTCCGGGCTCGAGGGCCGCGAGCACAGAAGAAAGGGGGCCGACCGCACCCATGGTGCGACCGGCCCCCGAGAGCGGCTGCGTCAGCGTCGCACGGGGCGACGGCCGCGGGTGGCGCCGAGGTAGATGGAGATGAAGATGATCGCGAGGACGATCGAGACGACCCAGCGGATCCAGTCACCGCCAGCCGTGTCAGCCCAACCGAACGCGTCGGTGATGAGGTAACCGACGGCGGCACCGGCGGCTCCGAGAATGATGGTCCACAGGATGCCCAGGTTCTGGTCGCCCTTCATGAACAGCCGCGCAAGAGCGCCGATGACGGCTCCTGTGATGATGATCCAGATGATGCTCATCTTGAGCCTCGCTTTCTCATGGCCGCGCGTGGCGGCACGGAAGTCTTGCTGACAGAGGAAGCGTGACAGCGCGCGGTCAGACTCGCATCCCGAACCGGGTCACAGGTTGGTCACAAGTTGTTCACGATGCGTGAGATCAGCGTCCGCCCGTGCGTCGCGGGGCGCCCTGGCCGCCGGTCGCACGGCGGGAGCGGCCCGGCCGCCCGGCGCCGGCCGGCGACGCGGACCCGACGGGCCGGCCGTTGACCGTGGTGCGGGTGCGCCCGGAGGGCGCGGCCCCGCCTGCGGCGGGAGCGGAGGTCCGCGCCGGCCGGGCCGAGCCGCTGCCGGGCGTGGTGGTGGAGTGCACCGCACCGGAGCCTCCGCGACGACGGCGGCCACCGCCGGCCGAGCGGGCACCTCCGGAACCGGGCTGCTGGGGCGCCGGCTTGCGCGAGGCGGCGAGGTGCGCGCGCTGCGGGTCGACCGCGGGGGCGACGTCGCCGACGAGGTCCACGACGCGCGGGTCGTCGGCCGTCACGTCCACAGGGGTGACCCGGATCTTGGCGGCGCGGGCGAGCGCGCGGAAGTCGCCCCGCTGCTCGGGCAGCACCAGGGTGACGACGTCACCGCCGTGGCCCGCACGCGCGGTGCGGCCGGAGCGGTGCAGATACGCCTTGTGCTCGGCCGGCGGGTCGACGTGGACGACGAGGTCGACGTCGTCGACGTGGATGCCGCGGGCGGCGATGTCGGTCGCGACCATCACCCGGACCTCGCCGGAGGAGAAGGCGTCCAGCCCGCGCTCACGCGCGTTCTGGGAGAGGTTGCCGTGCAGCTCGACGGCCGGGATGCCGGAGGAGGTCAGCTGCCGGGCGAGCTTCTTGGCCTGGTGCTTGGTCCGCGTGAACAGCAGCCGGCGCGAGGCGCCGGAGGCCAGCGTGCGCACGAGCTCGTTCTTCGCGTCGGTGGAGCCGACCAGGAAGACGTGGTGCTCCATGGCCGCGACGGGCGACTCGGCCGAGTCGACGCTGTGGTGCAGCGGGTTGTCGAGGAACTGCGCGACCAGCCGGTCGACGCCGTTGTCCAGGGTCGCGGAGAACAGCAGGCGCTGGGTGCCGCGGGGCGTCGCGCGCAGGATCCGGGTGACGCCGGGCAGGAAGCCGAGGTCGGCCATGTGGTCGGCCTCGTCCAGGATGGTGACCGCGACGGCGTCGAGGTGGATGTGGCCCTGGCCCATGAGGTCCTCGAGCCGGCCGGGGCAGGCGACGACGATGTCGACGCCGCGGCTCAGCGCCGCGACCTGGGGGTTCTGGCTGACCCCGCCGAAGATCGTGGTCACGCTCAGGCCGGCGGCCGTGGCGAGCGGGGTGATGGTGTCGGCGATCTGGTTGGCGAGCTCACGGGTCGGCGCGAGCACGAGGCCACGGGGTCGTCCGGCGCGCGTGCGGCCCGGGATCGTCTCGCCGGAGGGCACGAGCGCGGCCAGGCGCGCGACGAGCGGCAGCGAGAACGCGAGGGTCTTGCCCGAGCCGGTGCGGCCGCGGCCGAGCACGTCGCGGCCGGCGAGGGTGTCGGGCAGCGTGGCGGCCTGGATCGGGAAGGGCGCGTCGATCCCGCGCGTGGTGAGCGAGCGCACGAGGACGCCGGGGACGCCGAGGGCGTCGAACGAGGCGGTCGCGGGCGCAAGAGTGTTCTGGGGCACGAGGGCGTACTTCTCTCAGCTGAAGGTCACCGCAGGCATCTCCGCTCACTCGTCATCGGCGGAGGACCCGCCGGCGCGGTGGCCGTGCAGTGCGATGTCGGGGCGCCGCTGGGCGCCACCTGTCGTCAGTATCGCACGTCACGGTCCGGAACGGCCGGGTTGGTGAGCAGCGCCACCACCCGCAGTGCCCCGCGGCGGTGCCGGTGGGCGCGTCCGACCTGGGCCGCCGCGCCCCTGGGCCGGGGCCGCCTCGACGCCCGGGCCTGGGCGCCTAGGACCCCTCGGGCCCCTCGGGCCCACCGGGCGGCGCCGGTCCCGTCCCGCCCCGCTGCGCGTCGGTCCGGGCCAGCAGCACCGCGACCGAGATGAGCACCAGCCCCACCGCCTCCCCTACGGTCGGCACCTGGCCGAGGACCACGAGGCCGACCAGCAGGGACGTCGCCGGGAGCAGCGACGTCAGCAGGGCGAAGGTGTGCGCGGCCAGCCGGGTCAGCGCGACCTGCTCGATGGCGTAGGGGATGAGCGAGGAGAGCACGCCCACGCCGACCACGGCGGCCAGCAGCGCCAGGTCCGACAGCGCGACCCCCGCCGTCGGGACGGCGACCGGCGCGTAGAAGATCGCTCCGACGATCGTGCCGACGGCCAGTGACGTCAGCCCGTCCCGCCCCGCGGCGATGCGCCTGCCCAGCACGATGTAGACGGCCCACGCGGCACCGGCCAGGACCGCGAAGGCCGCACCGGCGGCCGTGCCCGGGGCGGACCAGTCCAGCCCGAGCCCGCTGATGGAGACCACGCCGAGGAGCGCCAGCCCGACGGCGACCCGCACGCGCGCCCCCCGCCCGGCCAGCGCCGCCACGGCGACCGGTCCGAGGTACTCCAGCGAGACCGCCGTGCCGAGCGGCAGGTACGCGATCGCGGCGTAGAACAGCAGGTTCATCGCCCCGAGCACCACCCCGAACAGTGCGGAGCCGGCGAGCGTGCGCAGCGTCCACGGCGCCCGCCACGGCCGCCGCCAGGCCACCAGGAGCACGGCGGAGACGGCGAGACGCCACCAGGCCACCGTCGTCGCGGGCATGTGGTCGAACAGCCCGACGGCCACAGCCGCACCGACGTACTGGCTGAGCGCCGAGAACATGAACAGCGCAGGCGCGGGCACGGCAGGCCTGCGCCGCGAGCCGGACGCCCTCATCCGAGCACCCCCACGAGCACGAGCACCACCGGCACGCAGCCGAGGCTCGTGAGCAGGATGGCGTCGCGCACCATCGGCACCGCGCGCCCGTAGCGCATGGCGTAGACGAACACGTTCTGCGCCGTCGGGAGGGCGGCGACGATGACGGGACCGAGGAGGTCGTCCCCGGTGAGGCCGAACGCGTGGGCCCCCAGGAGGTAGGCGAGCGCTGGCCCGCCGAGATTCTTCAGGGCGACGGCGGTCCACAGCGACGCCCTCCCCTCGCCCCGGCCCGGCAGCGGCGCGCCCCGGAGCGAGAGCCCGAAGGCGATCAGCATGAGCGGGATGGCCATGTCCGCCACGAGGTCGACCGGCAGCGCGACCACCGCCGGGAGAGTGGCGCCGGTGAGGGAGACGAGCAGGCCGAGGGCGACGCCGATGACCAGCGGGTTGCGCACCGGCATGGTGAGCGTCTGCGTGAGGGAGACTCCGCGGCGACCGGTCTGGGTGTCCAGGAGGGCAAAGCTGACCGGCACCATGACGAGCAGCTGGAGCAGCAGCACCGGCGCGATCGCGGCCGCGTCGCCGACGGCGAAGACCAGGATCGGGATGCCGAGGTTCCCGGCGTTGACGTAGCTGGCCGTCAGGGCGCCGAGGGTCAGCGCCGCACCGCGCTGGCGCAGGACCAGGCCGGCCACGAGCGTGTGGACGAGGACGAGCACGGCCGCGGTGATCACGTTGACGAGCGCGCCGGTGGAGAAGACGTCGGCCACCTGCGCCTCGCTGACCGTGCGGTACATCAGGGCCGGGGTGGCGGCGAAGAAGGTCAGCCGGCTCAGGACGCCGTCGGCGCCGGCGCCCAGCACTCCGCCCCGGGCGAGGAGGTAACCCAGCAGCACGACGGCCGCCAGCGTGACGAAGCCGGTGAGCACGCCCGCCACGCGTCTCCCCCTCTCAGCCGGCCGTCAGCGTCCTCATCCTCCCACCGCCGGCCGGTGTGCCCGGCGCACGTCCACGCTGAGCCCCGCATGGTCCGAGACGGAGAGGTGGTGCACCTCGGCCGGGCCGGCGGCGACCAGACCGGCGCCGAGCAGGTGGTCGATCTGGGTGCGCGGCCGGGCGTTGGTGAAGGTCAGGCCGGTCGCGAGCGGGGCGAGGAGCCCGGGCACCACCTCCGACGCCGACAGCGGGCCCGGGGCGAGGTTCAGGTCTCCGCCGAGCAGGTGCGGCCCGGGCAGAGTCAGCAGGGCGCGCGCCGCGACGGCGAGCTGGCGGCGGGCGACGACGGGCACCACCGACAGGTGGGTGACGCCGACGGACAGCGGGCCGTCCTCGGTGCGCAGGACGGCGGCGAGGAGCACACGGCCGACGTCCCAGGACCAGCCGTGCGGCAGCCACGGGGGGTGGCCGCGGCGTCGCCCGGGCCCGCCGCCGCGCAGCCGCCGCACGTGCCAGGAGGTGACGGGCAGCCGCGTCAGCAGGGCGACGCCGTAGCCGCGCCCGGGTGTCGAGGTGCGGGTGGGCAGCAGCGAGCCGCCGCGCGTGGCGGCGAGGCTCGCCGCGAACCGGTAGGACATCCCCAGGCGGTCCGCCAGGACGGCGGCCTGGTCGAGGCCGCCGGAGCGGCGCACGCCGCGGTCGACCTCCTGGAGGAGGACGACGTCGGCGCCGACGCCGGCGATCTCGTCCCCGGCGCGGCGCACCGTGGCCGCTCCGGCCGGGCCGCCCGCGTCGGCGGCGGTGCGTGCCGGGGCGGCGTGCTGGAGGTTGAGGGTGAGCACCCGCACCACGCCGGCGCCGCTCAGGCCTGGCCCGCCTCGCCGTCGGCCTCGAAGGTGAGCGAGACGGAGTTCATGCAGAACCGCTCACCGGTGGGGGTCTGCGGGGCGTCGTCGAAGACGTGCCCGAGGTGCGAGCCGCAGGTGGCGCAGCGGACCTCGGTGCGCACCATGCCGTGGGAGCGGTCCTCGACCAGCTCGACGGCGTCGGAGTCGGTCGGCGCGTAGAAGCTCGGCCACCCGCAGTGCGCCTCGAACTTGGTGTGCGAGCGGAACAGCTCGGCACCGCAGGCCCGGCAGCGGTAGATGCCCTCCCGGTCCTCGGACAGGAGCTTGCCGGTGAAGGGGCGCTCGGTCGCGGCGCGGCGCAGGACCTGGAACTCGAAGGCGTCGAGCTCGGCCCGCCACTCCTCGTCGGTCTTCTCGATCTTTGTCATGGCCCCATGGTGCGCCAGGACCGCCCCGGCGCGCACGCCGCCCGGAAGGTCAGCCCTCGTCGCCGCCGGCGTCGTCGGGCGCGGCGTCGCGGCCGAGGATCCGCGTGGGCGGGTCCTGCGCGCCGTCGACGGCTGTCGCGCCCTGGCGACGCAGGCTCCGGCGCTCGTCCGCGGCCGGACGCTCGTCCGCGGTCCGACGCTCGTCCGCGGCCCGGCGTTCCTCCTCCGCGGCGCGCCGCTCGGCGGTCTGCTCACGTTCCACGTAGGCCTGCTCGCCCGGTCCGCTGAACGCCTGCGCCCGTTCCTCCGCCTCACGCGAGCCGGTGAACAGGGACGACTCGTGCCCGGCGGTGGTCGCCGTCGTCACCTCGGCGCCCCAGGCCGGGGCCACGGCCGTGCGCTCGCGCAGGGGCGTGCGGCGCGCGGGCCGGACCGCCTCGGGATCCTCCGCGCCGTCCGGCCCGGCCACCCGGCCGTCCGTCGCGGCCGCCTCGAGCGCGGAGACGTCCAGGACCTGCGTGGCGTCCGTCGAGGGGCGCGGGCGCCTGTCGACCGGAAGGCGCCCGCCGTGGTCGCGGGCGCGGCGGCGGTCCTCGCGGGCCGCCCGGCGGCGGGCGCGGCGGGCGGTCGTGTCCCGGCTCCTGCGCACGTCGGTGTCCTCGTCGACGCGCGACGCCAGCAGCGTGTCGGTGTCGGCCGGCAGGTGGCCGGCGCCGTCGAGGGCGGCCATCTCCGCGACCTCGTCGGCGAGCGCGCCGTGGGAGAGGTCGGCGCCGTCGTCCTGGAGCGTGACGACGTCCTGCTCCTCCATGCGCTGGCGGGGCACCGCGTACGGGGCGTTCGTCTGCACCCAGTCGACGAGGTTCTCGCGCACGTAGTACTTCAGGTCGGTCAGGGTCGGGGCGTCCTTGCCGGAGACGAGGGCGCGGATGCGGATCATCCCGTTGGTCGCGTCCTCCACCTGGAGCACGCCCACCCGGCGGTCCCACATGTCCGTCCCGCGCAGGAGACGCTCGAGCTCGGCCCGCATGGCCGGCACGGGCACCCGCCAGTCCAGGTCGATGTTGACCGTGCCGAGGAGCGCGGGCGCCCGGCGGGTCCAGTTCTCGAACGGGGTCGAGGTGAAGTACGTCGACGGCATGATCATGCGCCGGTCGTCCCAGAGGCGGACCACCACGTAGGTCATGGTGATCTCCTCGATGTACCCGAACTGGCCCTCGACGATGACGATGTCGTCCACCCGGATCGCGTCGGTGAAGGCCAGCTGCAGGCCCGCGAAGACGTTGCCGAGGGTGGTCTGGGCCGCCAGGCCGGCGACGACGGAGATGATGCCTGCCGAGGCGAGGATCGAGGCGCCCGCGGCGCGCGCGCCCGGGAAGGTCAGCAGGATGGCGGAGATCCCGAGGATGGCGACGACGGCGACCCCGACCCGGCGCATGACCTGGGACTGCGTCTGGACGCGGCGGGCCCGGCCGCTGGTGCCGCCCTCGGCGACCCGGGCCAGGACCATGTCCTCGGCCACCCGGACCAGCCCCGCCACGAACCAGGTGACGGCGGCGATCTCGACCATCAGCAGGCCGTGCTCGGCCACCCGCCGCCACAGCGGCGCGGTGGCGCGGGCGGCCTCCGTCACCGGGTAGGCGATGATGAGGCCGATCCAGGCGCCGAGGGTGGCCAGCATGAGCTGGAACGGGCGGCGGCAGCGGTTGCGGATGAAGCCGGCGATCGGGCGTCCGCGCGCGACGACGCGGGTGATCGCGGCGATGAGGATGGCCGCCAGCAGGCCTGCGACGATCCCGCCGCCGACCCACAGGACCACCTCGAGGATCTCCACCGTGCTCTCGACCGTGTCCTCGACCGCGTTCTCGTCCATCCGACCAAGGCTACGTGCGCTACCTGGGCGGTCCCTGGACGGCAGCCGGGAGCGGGACGCCGGCTGACCGGGCAGGTCCCAGGGACGGGGCCCCAGGGTCAGGCGGCCGCTAGAGCTCCTTGCCGAGGAAGAGGTCCACGTACGGGTTCTCCTCGAAGGGGTCCACGGGCGTGTAGCCGGCCGACTCGTACAGCGCCAGCGCCTCGGTGAGCGCGCTGTTCAGGCTGAGCACCACACGCCGGCCGCCCAGCGCCCGCGCCCGGTTCTCCAGGGCCCGCAGGAGGAAGCGGCCGAGCCCCCGGCCCCGCACGTCCGGGACGAGCCACATGCGCCGCAGCTCGACGGTGCCCTCACCGAGCACCCGCACCCCGCCGCAGCCCAGCACCTTGCCGGTGCCCAGCTCGGTCATGAGGAGAAAGTCCCCGCGGGGCGGCGTGACCTCCTCCGGCGGGAGCACCTGGAGCAGCTCGGTCTCGACACCTCCCTCGATGCGCTCGTCGAGCTCGGCGAAGTAGGCCGCGAGGGCGCGCGTCGCCCGCTCGCTGGCCGCCTGGCCCTCGATGATGCGGACCGGCCGGCCGGGCGCCCGGGTGCTCGACTCGCTCGTCATCCCCACATGGTGCACCGCGTGCCGCCTTCCTGCCAGAGACCTAGGCTCGCGCCATGGACGTGACCGCCGCTGTCGACGCCCTGCAGCAGGGTGCCGACCCGGTGCCCGCCGACGCCGTGCCGGTATCCAGCGCCGCCACCGACGTCGTGACCGGCGCCGCCCCGGTCCGCCCACGCATCTGCGTCGTCGCCCCCACGCCTCTGCTCGTGGTCGAGATCGCCGGCGGGCACGAGGAGTCCGGGCGGCCCACCGACCACGCGGACATCCATCTGCACCCGGGCGGGCAGGGCCTGTGGGTGGCCCGCATGGCGGTCTCGCTCGGCGCCGACGTCACCGTGTGCGCGCCCTTCGGCGGCGAGCTCGGCTTCGCCATCGCGCAGATGCTCAGCACCGACCAGCTCACGATCCACGCGGTGACCTACAGCGGCGGCAACGGCGGCTACGTCTTCGACCTGCGCGGGGAGGACCGCGAGACGGTCGCCCACATGCCGCCCCCCGCCCTGAACCGGCACGAGCTGGACGACCTGTACGGCACCGTGCTGGTCGACGCGCTCGAGTCCGACGTCCTCGTCGTCACCGGCGCCGAGCCGGCGAGCGTGGTGCCCTCGACCTTCTTCGGCCGGATCGTGCGTGACCTCCGCTCCGCGGGGAAGCCGGTGGTCGCCGACCTGTCGGCCGGCGCGGCGCGGGCGGCCGCCAAGGAACGCCCCAACGTGCTGAAGATGAGCCACGAGGAGCTCGTCGCCGCCGGGATCGCCGAGAACGACGACACCGACTCCCTCCGGGCGGCCGCCGAGCGCCTGGTGTCCGAGGGCGTGGGTGCCATGGTGGTCTCGCGCGCGGAGGCCCCGGCCCTCCTCGTCACCCCCGACGGCACCAGCCGGGCCGTGGGGCCCGTCGTCACCCCGCTCGACCACCGCGGGGCGGGCGACTCCATGACCGCCGGGATCGCCGTCGGGCTGGGCCGTGGGCTGGACGTGGCCGACGCGGTGCGGCTCGGTGCCGCGGCCGGCGCCCTGAACGTCACCCGGCGCGGTCTCGGGACCGGGCGGCGCAACCAGATCGAACGTTTCGCCGAGCGCATCAGCATCGAGGAGATGGACTGACCGTGCGGGTACTAGTGACGAACGACGACGGCATCGAGTCGCCGGGACTGACGATCCTCGCGGAGGCTGCGCTCGACGCGGGGCACGAGGTCGTGGTGGCGGCGCCCCACCGGCAGTACTCCGGTGCCAGCGCGGCCCTGACCGCCCAGGAGGAGGACGGGCAGCTGGTGTTCGTGAACAAGCGTCCGCCGGGACTGCCCGCGGAGGTCCGCGCGTTCGGGGTCAAGGCGGCGCCCGGCCTGATCGGGTTCGTCGCCGCCTTCGGGGCGTTCGGGGACAAGCCTCACGTGGTGATGAGCGGCATCAACCTCGGCGCCAACACCGGCCGGGCGACCCTGCACTCGGGCACCGTCGGCGCCGCCCTGTCCGCGTCCTCGCACGGGATCCGCGGCATGGCGGTCTCCATCGCCTCCGGCGACCCGCAGCACTGGGACACGGCCCGCTACGTCACCGACCAGGCACTCGCCTGGCTGCTGGAGCAGCCGGTGGACGAGCGGGTGCTCAACGTCAACGTGCCGGACATCGCGCCCGACCGCCTGCGGGGCATCCGCCCGGCGAAGCTGGCCAGCTTCGGTGCGGTGCAGGCCCGGGTGAAGGAGCTGGGCACCGGGTACGTCCAGCTGACCTACACGGGCGTCGAGGCCGAGGAGGAGCCGGGGACGGACCACTACCTCCTCGCCCGCGGCTGGGCGACGCTCACCATGCTCCGGGCGCCCGTCGACGACGACTCCGGCGTGACCCTGCCCCGCATCGACGGCACCCAGTCCACGGCCGAGGGGCACGAGGGCGAGGCCCTGGTGGACGTCTCGACGGGGACGG
Organism: Georgenia daeguensis; assembly: GCF_039537705.1. Lineage (NCBI taxonomy): Bacteria > Bacillati > Actinomycetota > Actinomycetes > Allobogoriellales > Allobogoriellaceae > Georgenia > Georgenia daeguensis. The sequence continues at coordinate 364,090 of NZ_BAABBA010000001.1, read as the reverse complement.
TGATGTCGACCGGCTCCGACCGCCCGACCGGCGAGATCGACGACGACGGCGACGCCCCCGTGTGACGGCGGGGCCGGTGCGCGGGCGGGTCTGGCCCGGCGCTCAGGCCCAGCCGAGCTCGTGGAGCCGGGCGTCGTCGATGCCGAAGTGGTGGGCGACCTCGTGGACGACGGTGACGGCAACCTCCTCGACCACCTCGTCCTCGCTCTCGCACATGCGCAGTGTGGGTCCGCGGAAGATCGTGATCCGGTCAGGCAGCGACCCGGCCGCCCACCAGGAGTCCCGCTCGGTGAGCGGCGTGCCCTCGTAGATGCCCAGCAGGTCCTCCTCGCCGTCCAGCTGCTCGGCGGTCGGCTCGTCCTCGACGAGCACCACCACGTTGTCCATCCGGTCCGCCAGTTCCTGCGGGATCAGGTCGAGGGCCTCGGAGACGGCCTCCTCGAAGGCCTCGCGCGTCATGTCCACCACCGCCCCATCGTGCCCCGGCCGGCGGCCGGGCGGCACACCGGGGCGGGCAGCAGGCGCCGCGGGGCGGCACAGCGGCAGACCCGGGCGGGCAGGACGTCCGGCCGGAGGCCGCGCACGGCCGGCGTGACGAGCGGCACACGAATCCGATTTTGCTCCGCGGGCCTTTCTCACCGTATGCTGTCCGAGGTCTTGGGGCGCTCCGGCGTCACGGGTAGTCCACAGCAGTAACGGGCCCCCATCGTCTAGCGGCCTAGGACCCCGCCCTTTCACGGCGGTAGCACGGGTTCGAATCCCGTTGGGGGTACGCACCACCAGCAGGACAAGCACCACAGAGGTACCAGGCTCCACGCCTCTCACGAGGCCCCGTAGCGCAGTTGGTTAGCGCGCCGCCCTGTCACGGCGGAGGTCGCGGGTTCAAGTCCCGTCGGGGTCGCCGGTACGGACGCCCGGCCGCAAGGCCGGGCGTTCGTGTCAGGGCTCTGTAGCTCAGTTGGTAGAGCGTTCGACTGAAAATCGAAAGGTCACCGGATCGACGCCGGTCGGAGCCACCGCAGAAGGCCCCGCACCCCAGGGTGCGGGGCCTTCGTCGTTCCCGGCTCAGGGGGGCGGGGGCGTCCCGGGCGCCCGCGCCAGGAGCTCACCGTACGGAGTCACTGCCGGGCTGACCGCACGAGCCGCTTGCTCATCACGGTCGTCGCGGCGAGCCGCCCGTCGGTCCTCGCGGCGTAGTCCTCGATGACACCGACGCGCCGCCACCCCCGCCGCTCGTAGAAGCCCGCCGCGGGGCTGCCCGTCCCGGTGTCGAGCACCAGCAGGGTCCGTCCGAGGTCACGGGCCGCGTCCTCCAGCGCCGCGAGCAGCGCACCGGCCCAGCCGTGCCCCCGGGCGTCGCTGCGCACCATCAGCTTGGCCACCTCGCCGCGGTGCGCACCGTTGGGCTGCGACGCGAGCAGGAGCCGGACAGTCCCGACGGCGCGGCCACCGCCGTCGCGGGCGACCCACGTCAGGCCGTCGCCCGCGAGCGCCCCGCGCCAGAAGTCCTCCGCCTGTCCGTGGGTGAGCCCGGCGAGGAAACCGAGGCTCGCTCCGCCGTCGACGCAGTCCACGAGGATCTCCGCCAGCTCCGCCACGACCGCGCCGTTCCCGGGGCCCACCTGCTCGATCTCCATGCGCTGCGCCCCTTCCGTCGGTTCGTGCGCACGCCGCCGGGCGGCGGCGAGGCCGGCGGCGAGGCGCGCCGCAGGTCGCGCGGGAGCCTATCGGCGGGGCACCACGCACCGCGCGAGCGCCGGTCTGCCGCTGCGCGCGACGTGAGTCACAATCGGGCCATGGGAAGGCACAGCACGGCGCACGAGGCGGTACCAGGCTCAGGGCTGGTCGGCCCGGCAGACTTCGCGCCGGTCCACGACCCGATCGTCCTGGCTCGGTCCCTGACCAAGGTCTACGGCGCCGGCAACACCCGGGTCCGGGCGCTGGACGGCGTCGACGTCGATCTCGCGCGCGGTGAGCTGACGGCGATCATGGGGCCCTCCGGATCGGGGAAGTCGACCCTCATGCACTGCCTGGCCGGGCTCGACTCGCCCACCGAGGGCACGATCGAGGTCGACGGCGTGGAGATCTCGCGGATGGGCCAGCGCCAGCTCACCAAGCTGCGCCGGACGCGCATCGGGTTCGTCTTCCAGGCCTACAACCTCGTCCCGACGCTGACCGCCGCGGAAAACATCACCCTGCCGCTCGACATCGCCCGACGCCCGGTCGACCGCGCACGCTTCGACACCATCGTGCGCACCCTCGAGCTCACGGACCGGCTCCACCACCGCCCCACCGAGCTCTCGGGCGGCCAGCAGCAGCGCGTGGCCTGCGCGAGGGCGCTCATCGCCGCCCCGTCGGTGGTGTTCGCCGACGAGCCGACCGGCAACCTCGACTCCACCGCCGCCGCCGAGGTCCTCGGGTTCCTGCGCACGAGCGTGGACGAGCTCGGCCAGTCCGTGGTCATGGTGACCCACGAGCCGACCGCGGCCGCCTACGCCCACCGGGTGCTCTTCCTCGCCGACGGGCGGCTCGAGGCGGAGCTGCGTGACCCCGACGCCGACTCCATCCTCGACGCGCTGCGCGACCTCGGGGCCGCGCGCGAGGGCGCCGGCGAGCGCATCACCGTCGCGGCCCGCCGATGATCCGGGTCGCCCTGCGGGAGATCCGCGCGCACCTGGTGCGCTTCGTCCTCAGCGTGCTCGCCGTGACGCTGGGCATCGCCTTCGTGACGGGCACCTTCTCGCTGCGGGCCCTGCTCGCGGACACCTTCAGCTCGATCATCGCCTCGACCACCCAGGGCGACCTGTACCTGCGCGGCCCCGTGACGACGGCCGCCGACGGCGAGGCCAAGGAGCCCGCGGCCGCCGCACCGTCCGCCACGGCGCCCGCAGCGGGTCCCGCCGCCGTCGCCCCCGACGGCGTCCCGGCGGAGGCCCCGTCGGCGCCGCCCGAGGAGTCCGAGGGCACCAGGGTCGAGACCCTCGGCCCCCAGCGCAGGCCGGTCCCCCTCGACCTGGTCGACGAGGTCGCCGCCGTCGACGGCGTGGACCAGGCCGTGCCCGACCTGCTCGGCACGGTGGTGCTCATCGGCGCGGACGGGCAGGCGGTGGTCAACGGGCAGGCCCCCTCGCTCGGCAGCGCGCTGCGGGAGAACGACCCCTCAGGTACCCTCCTGCGCGGCCGCGCACCGCGGGACGCGGGCGAGATCGCGCTGGAGACCACCGCGATGCAGACGTCCGGTCTCGACATCGGGGACGTCACGCAGGTGGTGATCGGTGCCGGGTCGCTGACCGAGGTCACGGTGGTCGGCGAGGTCACCTACGGCAACCCGATGGTGGGCACCACGCTCGTGCTGGTGGACGCCGCCACCGGCGAGTCCTCTTTCGCGCCCGACGGCGAGGTGCCCTCCATCGCCGTCTTCCTCGAGGAGGACGCCGACCGCGACACGGTGGCCGACGCGATCTCGGCGGCCGTCGCGGACCACGAGGACGTCGCCGTCGTCACCGGCGAGGAGGTCCGGGACGAGGCCAACAAGGCGATCAACCAGCTGCTCGGCTTCCTGGGGACGTTCCTTCTGGTGTTCGCGCTCATCTCCCTGTTCGTCGGGGCCTTCATCATCAGCAACACGTTCGCGATGTCCGTGCGCCAGCGCCAGCGGGAGTTCGCGCTGCTGCGCGCCGTCGGCGCCTCCCCGGGCCAGGTCATGGTCACCGTGCTCGGGCAGGCCGCCGTCGTCGGCCTCGTGGGCTCCGCCGGCGGGATCGCGGGCGGGATCGGGCTCATCGCCGTCGTGAGGGCCTGGCTCGCGCGGATGGACATGGAGCTGGGCGGGCAGGTGGTGATCGCACCGGCCCAGGCGGCCGCGGCCGTGGCGCTCGGGACGGGCATCTCCCTGGTCGCCGCCGCGATCCCCGCCCGCCGCGCGGCCACCACGCCGCCGGTGGAGGCCATGCGCGACGACGTGGTCGTCGTCGAGCGGTCGCTCCACCTCCGCGCGGGCGTCGGTGCCGTGCTGCTCGCCGGTGGCGTCGCCGCCGTCGTCCACTCGGTCCAGGAGGGCACCGAGCGCGCGGGCACCTGGCTGGGCGTGGGGGCCGGCGCGGTGCTCCTGGGAGCCCTGGCGGTCTCCCCCGTGATCGCCCGGACCGTCGTCAGGGTGCTGGCCTGGCCCTTCGTCGTCCTGTTCCGCCCGGTGGGCCGGCTCGCCCGCGGGAACGTCATGCGCAACCCGCGGCGCACCGCCAACACCTCCGGGGCGCTGATGATCGGCATGGCGCTGGTCGGCGCGTGCGCGGTGCTCGCCGAGTCGGCGCAGGCCTCCACGACCTCGATCGTCGAGTCGGAGTCCCGGGCCGACTTCTGGGTCCAGTCCGCCACCCGCACCGTGCCGCCCGGCGTGGTCACCCAGATCGAGGGGCTGGCCGAGGCCGGGCGCGTGGACACGATCACCGTCGGGCGCACCGCCGTGACCGCCCCCGACGGCGCGGAGGACACCTACCGCGTGATCGGTGTTCCCGCCGACGCGTTCGGGCAGACCCTCGAGGTCGAGGTGGTCTCCGGCTCGCTCGGGGCCCTGGCCGACGGCGAGGTGGCCGTGAGCCGGACGTCCGCCGTCGAGGAGGACTGGTCCGTCGGCCAGGAGGTGACCGTGGCCGGGCCGGACGGCCCGCGCGCGGCACGGATCGGCGCGGTCGTCGCGTCGCAGCTGCTGTCCGCCCCGGTGATCATGGACGCCGACGCCTTCGCGGACGCCGTCCCCGACGGGCAGACCTCCGTGCTGGCCGTGCTGGTCGACGCCGCGCCCGGCGTCGCGGTGGAGGACCTGCGTGCGGCGCTGGACGCCGTCGTGGAGCCGTTCGTGGTGCTGACGGTGCAGGACGCCGAGGAGCTCACGGGGGCGCTGGCCGAGCAGGTCGACCAGGCGATGACCATCCTCTACGCGCTGCTCGGCCTGAGCGTGATCATCGCGGTGCTGGGCATCGTCAACACGCTGGCCCTCGCGGTCATCGAGCGGACGCGCGAGATCGGCCTCATGCGCGCGGTCGGGCTCGGCCGGCTCCAGCTCGCGGCGACGATCACGGTCGAGTCTGTTCTCACCGCCGTGTTCGGCACGCTGCTCGGAGTCGCGGTCGGGGTCGGCCTGGCGTCGGCGCTGCCGAGCGTGTTCGCCGAGCAGGGGCTGACCGAGCTCGCGGTGCCCTGGGACCTGCTGAGCGTGATGGTGCTGCTCTCCGGCGTCGTCGGGGTGCTGGCGGCGCTGTGGCCGGCGACGCGGGCCGCCTACCTGCCGGTGCTGGACGCCGTCACCCACGAGTAGGCCGGCGCAGCGAACGGGCCCGGCCCTTCGAGGGTCCACGGCCCTGAACCCGCCAACGGTGAGGATCCGACGCTCAGGAGCCATCGGATCCTCACCGTTGACGGTGCTGCCCGAACCGGTCAGCCCGGGCGGGTGGCCGGGTCAGCGTCCGGCGTGCGCGGGACGCCCCTGCTCGTAGGAGTGGTCGGTGCGGCTGCCCGGCTTGCCGGACAGGTCCAGGCCGACGAGGACCGGGTCGTGGTCGGAGGAGCGGTAGGCGTCGCCCGTCCAGTAGTCCGCCGGCCGCCCGAAGTCCAGGTTGTAGTCGAGGATGTCGGGCTCGTCCGCGTTGATGTGCCACTCGGCCGCCCCGGTGACCTGAGCGGTGAGGGACTCGGTGGCCAGGGCGTGGTCGAGGTAGCCGACCATGCCGTCGAAGACGTAGCCGTAGGCCTCCTCGCCGCCGAACCTCTTCACGAGGTCGGTGTAGCCGGCGGCCTCGAGGGCGCGGATCGGGTCCTCGTGGTCGTAGGAGTTGAGGTCGCCGATGACCAGGTGGTCGGGGTCGCCGCTGCCGGTGGGGTCGCCGGCGAGGAACTCGGCGATGGCCTCGGCGGCCGCCGTGCGGGTGAGGTTGCAGTTGCCCTGGCCGTCGCCGGTGTCCGGGTCGCCGGTGCAGGCCGAGCCCTTGGACTTGAGGTGGTTGACGGACACGGTGAAGACCTCGCCGGTCCCGATCTCGCGGAAGGTCTGGGTGAGCATCGGCCGGTTCTTGGTGTCGTCGAACGCCGGGTCCACCGAGGAGTCGAGCACGGCGAAGTCGCCGACGGGCTGCACCTCGCCCGGCTGGTACAGGAAGCCGAGGCGGATCGCGTCGGTCCCCACCACGCCGGTGTCGATGAAGTCGTAGGTGCCCTTGCCGAGCAGCTCGTTCAGCCCGGCGACCAGGTCCGCCGCCGGCTCCACGCCGGGGGTGTTCTCCATCTCCATGAGGCCCACCACGTGGGCGTCGAGCTCGCCGATCGCAGCGACCGTCTTCTCGCGCTGACGCTCGAGCTCCTCGGCCGTGTTCGCGCCGCGGCAGTCGACGTTCTGCCCGGGGCCGCAGACCGCCTCGCCCTGGTCGAGGGTGAGGAAGTAGTTGAGGACGTTGAAGCTCGCGACCCGGACGCGGCCGTCGACCTCCGGCGCCTCCTCCGGCCGCGGGTTCGCGGCGACGTACTCGCCGTACGCCGTCGGCTGCAGGCGGTACAGGCCGTGGGTGTTGTCGATGACGCCCTGCACACCGGTGACGGTGTCGCCGCCGCGGAACGTGTTCTCCGCGCTGAACGGCTCGCCGTTGCCCGGGTGCGGCACCGTGCTGGGGTTCTGTGCGCTGACGGCGTCGTCGAGCGTGATCGTGCGCCGGTCGTACTCCGCCAGCAGCGCCACCGCCTCGGGACCGGGGTCGACGACGGCGGTCGGCGTGTGGAGCCGGTCCTGCCCCTCGAGCGGCTTGCCCAGGACGACCTCGCCGAAGCGGTCGTAGTTGAAGTACTCGCTGATGACCAGGGTGTCGGTCAGCTCGACCAGCATGCCCTCGTACCGCTCGAGCGCCGCGGTCGTCTCCACGGGGAAGGTGACCCCGGTCGGCGCGATGTCCTCCGCGTCGCCGAGGACCTCCACGGTCGGCGTCGCGAGCTGCGTCTGCGAGCTGCCGGAGGTGGTGTACTCGCCGACCGTGCCGGTCACGCGCACGAGCTGGCCGACCTCGACGTCGGCGGGGACGGAGCGGGAGAAGACGAAGATGCCCTCGGAGGAGGCGTCGTCGCCGTCGCTGTCCGCGGCCTCCTCCTGGACGTAGAAGCCGTTCAGCCCGGGCGTCACGGCGGTGACCACCGCCTCGACGGTCTGCTCGCCCGAGCAGGCGGGGTCGAAGGTCGCGCCGGAGCCCTGGATGTCCGAGACCAGCGCGACGTCAGCTTCCGGGTCACCGCACGTGTCCTCGGGCTCGCCGGAGCCGCCGGAGCCGTTGAGGGTGCCGAAGGAGCTGGCGGCCGGTCCGGTCCAGGCGCCGTCGATCTTCTGCAGGGACTGTCCCGTCGGCGTGCCGCTGGCCTCCGAGACGCCGATGTCGGTACCGGTGCGGCCGTCGGCGGGCCCGCCGACGGCGGCGAAGGCGCCCTCGTAGGTGAGGAACTCGACGACGGCGCCCGCGGCGTCGACGAGCGCGACGCCGTCCGGGGAACCGTTCTGGATCCCGTTCGAGGCGTAGTTCTGGACCACGGCGCCCGACGCCGGGACCGTCCCCGAGAGCGTCTTCGTGTCGTAGGGCGTGCCGCCGTTGCCGTTGTACAGGACGATCTGCCAGCCGGTCAGGTCCGTGCCGACCGGCGCCTGGACCTCGACCGCCTCGCCGGCGTCGGTGCCGTCGTTGTCGTAGTGGAGCTCGCTGACGAAGATCTCGCCGTCCGTCACGACAGCGTGCGCCGGCACGAGGCCGACCATGGGGGCCAGCACGACGGCGCCGACGGCCGCGGCCGCCACCTCCGCCTTCCTGGTTCTTCTACGACGGGGTGCTGGACTCACAGCGATCCTCCTGGATAGATGCTCACGGCGCCGGCCCGGGGTCACCGGACGGCAGTTTCCGCCGGACGTCGTCGTCCGGCGGTGCTCATCATCACAGGACCTTCCCACAGGCGGGAAGGGCCACGCAGGCGTTCACCGGTCATTCATCGTCCGTGCGGTTCGCGTCCGCCTGCGCACCGCCGGCCCTGCGACGTGGCAGTCTTGGGCCTGAAGGTGCACGTCAGGGTGAGGACCGCGATCATGGAGCCGATCCCGGGCGCTGCCCGGTACAAGTCGAGGCGCCCGAGGCGCTGTGAGGAGGCGAGCGCGGTGAGCTATCCCGCCGAGAGTGCGACGACGCCGGTCGTCGAGACGACCAAGGTCCCCGGCCCGGAGAGGCGCACCATCGGCGAGCTCGTGGCGTCGCTCTCCGAGCAGTTCTCGACGCTGGTGCGCGACGAGCTGCAGCTGGCGCAGGTCCAGCTGGCCGAGAAGGGCAAGCGGCTCGGCACGGGTGCCGGCTTCCTCGGCGGCGCCGCCGTCCTCGGCCTCTACGCGTTCGGGGTGCTGCTGGCCGCGGCGATCCTCGGGCTCGCCACGGTGCTGCCCGCGTGGCTGTCCGCGCTGATCGTCGGCGTCGTCCTGCTCATCGTCGCCGGGATCGCCGCGTTCGTCGGCAAGAAGAAGATCGACGCCTCCAAGGAGTTCCAGCCGAAGCCCCAGGAAGGCTTCAAGGAGGACGTGGACGCCGTGAAGAGAGGGATCCAGAAGTGAGCCATGAAGCGACGCCGCAGAACGACGCTGCTCGGAAGCGCTCGCAGGCCGAGATCGAGGCGGACCTCGCTCGGACCCGCCTGGACCTGACCAACACGGTCAACGAGCTGAGCGACCGGCTGGACCCGCGCGCCCAGGTCAGCGCCGCCAAGGAGAGCGCCCGCACGGCGGCCAAGGAGGCCGGCGACCGCGCGAAGGAGTTCAAGGACGAGGTCGCGGCCGGGGACCCGAGGTCCCTCGGCGTCCTCGTCGCCGGGCTGGCCGCCGCCGGGGTCGCGATCCTCATCAAGCTGCGCCGGCGCTGACGTCCGGCGGCGCCCTGCGCCGCCGGCAAGCGCACGCCTCGCGACAGACGGCTCGGCCGCCCGCACCCTCGGTGCGGGCGGCCGAGCCGTCTGGTGTGCTGCCCCGACCCCGGTCGCGCCGGACGGGTACGGCCAGCCAGCGGTCGCTCTCGCTAGCTCGCCGCGACGTGCCTGTCGTGCTCGCTGTGGCCGGGTACGCCGCTGGCGGCGAGCAGCTCCTCGACCTCGTCGCGCCGGAAGCGGCGGTGGCCGCCCAGCGTCCGGATCGACGAGAGCTTGCCGGCGTTCGCCCACCGGGTGACCGTCTTGGGGTCGACGCGGAACTTCGCCGCCACCTCCGACGGCGTCAGCAGCTGTTCGGTGGTCCCTTCTGTCATCGCCATGAGTCCTCCTCGAGATGCGGCAAACCGGCGCGGCGCGCTCTGCGGCGTCGTTCAGGCAAGACTTCCACTCCACGGGGCCGCCAACCCGGGCCGATGGTCCCGACAATCTGGACGTAAGCGGCTTATGGTGCCTCCATCTGGAGACTCTTCACACAACGCCGCGCGCCGCACGGAATGGCTGTGGAGTGCCTCGACCATGTACCGTGGCCCCACGACACAGATGACCACATACACGGGGCCGCACCGCACGGTGCCTGCCCCGGTTCTATTGGAGGGGGTCGACGCCATGGGGCGCGGCCGTCAAAAGGCCAAGCAGACGAAGGTCGCTCGCAAGCTGAAGTACTTCAGCCCCGAGACCGACTATCGGGCTCTCGAGCGAGAGCTCACGTCGCGGACTGACGACGTAGACGGGGACGACTACGGCGACCAGATCCCTCCTGCCACGGACGACTGGGGCGACATCCGCTCGACCCGTTGATCCGTCGCACCGGTCGCTGACCGGTGGGAGGCACGTGTCATTTCCGTAGGGTGCACCTTGCTCCGCCGTGCCGTCATGCGCTGACGGCACGGCGGAGCGGTGCACGGGCAGCTGGGCCCCTGGGGACGTCCGGCGTGCCTACGCCCGAGTGTCGTCGCCGACGTCCGGCGGGCGCACAGCTCGAGGTCCTCGCGGACGTCCGGGATGCTCACGCGTCAGATCCTCAGGGCGCGCGTCGCGACCGAGCGCGCGGCAGCGCCAGCACCGCCGGTGGCCGCGCGGCACGGGCGGCGGACGCTCAGGACGTGCGGTACGTCCCGACGAGACGGACGGCTCCGCCGTCGACGCCCTTCGTCCCGCGGACGACCTCACCGTCGGCACCGGGCTCGCCGTCGTCCTCGGCGACCCGTCCCAGCAGCCAGGCGTCGATACCGCGCGCCCGGACCGCAGCGACAGCGGCGTCGGCGGAGTCGGCCGGGACGACGGCGACCATGCCGACACCGAGGTTGAGGGTCGCCTGCAGGTCGCTCCAGGGCACCTGGCCGAGGGCCCGCACCATCTCGAAGACGGGCGGCACCACCCAGCTGGCGCGGTCGACGTCGGCCACCAGGCCCTTCGGCAGCACGCGCGCGAGGTTGGCGGCGAGGCCGCCACCGGTGACGTGGCTGAAGGCGTGGACCTCGACCGACGGCGCCCCCACGAGGTCGAGGCACGCGGGCGTGTACAGGCGGGTGGGCTCGAGCAGCTCCTCCCCCACGGTGCGGCCCAGCTCGGGCACGTGCCGGTCCAGGGACCAGCCCGCCACGTCGAGAACCCGCCGCACGAGCGAGTAGCCGTTGGAGTGCAGGCCGGACGCCGCCATGGCGATCAGGACGTCGCCGGCGCGGACCCGCTCGGCCCCCAGGACGTCGTCGGCCTCGACCACTCCGGTGGCGGCGCCCGCGACGTCGTACTCGTTCTCGCCCAGCAGGCCGGGGTGCTCGGCGGTCTCGCCGCCGAGCAGCGGCGTGCCGACGATCGCGCACGCCTCGGCGATGCCCCGCACGATGTCCGCGACCCGCTCGGGGACGACCTTGCCGGTGGCGATGTAGTCCGTCATCAGCAGCGGGCGGGCCCCGACGACCACGATGTCGTCGACGACCATGCCGACGAGGTCGTGGCCGATGGTGTCGTGCACGTCCATGGCCTGCGCGATGGCGACCTTGGTGCCGACGCCGTCGGTCGAGGTGGCCAGCAGCGGGCGGCGGTAGTCTTTGAGCGCGCTCACGTCGACCAGGCCGGCGAACCCGCCGACCCCGCCGACGACGGCGGAGGTGTGCGTGCCGCGCACGGCCTCCTTCATGAGCTCGACCGCTTTGTCACCGGCCTCGGTGTCCACGCCTGCGGCGGCGTAGGTGATCGGCTGGCGCGGGGTCTCGGTCACTGCACGGCTCCTGGGTGCGAGGCGGTGGCGGCGTCGGCGCTCGGGGCGAGCTCGACCGGCACTCCGGGGGTCTCGAGCCCGGCGACGGGGGAGTCGCCGGCGTCAGGGATGGTCGGGGCGTCCGCGCCCGAGACGGTCGCTCCGCCGTGGATGCGGATGGGGTACTCGCCGGTGAAGCACGCCGTGCACAGGCGCTCGCGCGGGCGGGTCGTGGCGGCGACCATGCCCTCGAGCGAGATGTACCCGAGGGAGTCCGCGCCGAGGTTGTCCCGGATCTCGTCGGTGCTCAGGCCGTTGGCGATCAGCTCCGCACGGGTGGCGAAGTCGATGCCGTAGAAGCACGGCCACTTCACCGGCGGGGAGGAGATGCGCACGTGCACCTCGGCGGCGCCCGCCTCGCGGAGCATCCGGACGAGGGCGCGCTGGGTGTTGCCGCGGACGATGGAGTCGTCCACCACCACGAGCCGCTTGCCGGCGATGACCTCGCGCAGCGGGTTGAGCTTGAGCCGGATGCCGAGCTGGCGGATCGTGTCCGTCGGCTGGATGAAGGTGCGCCCCACGTAGGAGTTCTTCACGAGACCCTGCGCGAACGGGATTCCTGACTCCTGGGCGTACCCGATCGCGGCGGGGGTGCCGGACTCTGGAGTGGGGATGACGAGGTCGGCGTCGACGGCGGACTCGCGGGCCAGGACCCGGCCCATCTCCGATCGCGCCGCGTTGACGGAGACGCCGGCGATGCGGGTGTCCGGCCGGGCGAGGTAGACGTACTCGAAGACGCAGCCGTGCGGGGTGGCCTCGGCGAAGCGGCGGGTGCGCAGCCCGTCGGCGTCGATGATCAGCAGCTCGCCGGGCTCGACCTCGCGCACGAAGGAGGCGCCGACGATGTCGAGGGCCGCGGTCTCGGAGGCGACGGCCCAGCCCCGCTCCAGCCGGCCGAGGACGAGGGGCCGGACGCCGTGGGCGTCGCGCGCCGCGTAGAGCGTGTGCTCGTCCATGAACGCCAGGGAGAAGGCCCCCTCCAGCAGCGGCAGGACGTCCATCGCGACGTCCTCGAGCCGCTCGCCGTTCTCGCTGGTGCCGCCGAGGAGCGCCGTGATCACGGCGGTGTCGGTGGAGGACCCGCGGCCCAGCTCGCCGCGCAGGTCCTTGCCGAAGCGCTCGCGCACGAGGTCCATCAGCTCGCGGGTGTTCGTCAGGTTGCCGTTGTGACCGAGCGCCACGGTGCCCGACGCGGTGGGCCCGAGGGTGGGCTGGGCGTTCTGCCACTCCGAGGAGCCGGTGGTCGAGTACCGCGTGTGCCCGACGGCGATGTGGCCCTTGAGCGGCTCGAGGGCCTGGTCGTCGAAGACCTGGGAGACCAGGCCCATGTCCTTGTAGACGAGGATCTGCTCGCCGTTGGACGTGGCGATGCCCGCCGACTCCTGGCCGCGGTGCTGCAGGGCGTAGATCCCGAAGTAGGTCAGCCGGGCGACGTCCTCGCCAGGGGCCCAGACGCCGAAGACGCCGCACTCGTCCTGGGGCCCCTTCTCACCCGGAAGAAGGTCATGGGAAAGCCGTCCGTCTCCGCGCACCACGGCCCCATGGTCGCACACCGCGGCCCGGGCTCCGCCGCCCGTCCGAGGGGCAGGCGGACGGTCCCGGCGAGGCTGCGACGTCGGTGGTCAGGCCAGCTCGAACCGGACCAGCCGCTCGGGCACGTCCACCTCCGCGAGACGGACCCCGATCCTCTCCCCCACGGGCAGGTCGGCCCCCTCGACGCGTCCCTCGACCGCCGGCGAGCCGACCACGACCGTGCCGCGCTCCGTGCCGCCGTCCTTGCCGCCGTCGTCGCTCTCGACGACGACGCCCTGGAAGATCTCCCCGACCCGGCCCTCGAGCACGAGCGCCTCGAGCGCGTCGACGGCGCCGCGCTCGTAGGCGTTGGCGCGCTGGGTCGTCCGCCCCATGGTCGACGGGAGGCCGGGGAGGGCGTCGAGGACCCAGGCGGGCACCTCCTCCCCCGCGCAGTGCGCGAGGCAGATCTCGAGGCCGTAGCGGTCGACCAGCCGCCGCAGCGGCGCGGTGACGTGGGCGTACTCCGCGGCGATCGCGGCGTGGCGGGTCGTGGGCCGGTCCTCGCCCCCGCCACTCTCGCTCGACGCCCGCCCTTGGCCGTTCCCACGTCCGCCGACCGCACCGCCGTCGCCGTCCGCGACGCCGAGGGCCAGGTACCCCGCCCCACGGAACAGCATCGTGGCCTCGTTGAGGAACGCGGCGTGCGCCGGGACGGCGGAGTCGAGGGTCCGCAGCAGCTCCGCGTAGCTGGTGCTCTCCGGCCACTCGACGCCGAGCGCGGCCCCGGCGCGGCGCAGACGACGGACGTCGCGCGGGTCGGGGTCGGGCAGGGTGCGCAGGATCCCGACGCCGGCCTCGCGCATGAGTCCGGCCGCCGCGATCCCCGTGAGCAGAGAGATCTGCGCGTTCCACCCCTCCACCGGCAGGGTGGCCCGGAAGGCGAGCACGTAGCCGTGGTCGTTGCGCTCGATGTGCTGCTCGGGGATCTCCAGGGAGACGCCGCCGCGCTGCCGCTCGAGGTCCTGACGCAGCTCGCCGACTTCCCGGAGCAGCTCGGGGAGGTCGGCCGGCACGCCGTCCGGGAGCGTCTGTCCGCCGTCGGACGCGGCCTGGACCTGCGCGTAGGTGAGCTGGGCGCGCGAGCGCACGACCGCTCGCTCGACCCGTGCCTCGAGCAGCTCGCCCGAGGCGTCGAGACGCAGCTCCCACAGGCACGCCGGCCTGTCCTCCTGGGGGAGAAGACTTGCCGCGCCGGCGCTGAGCGCGGGCGGGTGCAGCGGGAAGGATCCGGTGGGGCCGTAGACCGTCACGCCGCGCTGGTGGACCTCGCGGTCGAGGGCGCCGCCCGGCGTGACGAACGTTGCCAGGGAGGCGATGGCGTAGCGCACGAGGAAGCCGTCGCCGTCACGCCCGAGGTGGACGGCCTGGTCGAGGTCCCGTGAACCGGGCGGGTCGATCGTGACGAAGGGGACGTCGGTGGCGTCGCGCTCGGGCAACGGCGCGTCGACAGCCGCCTGCGCCTCGGCAGTCGCCTCGGGCGAGAAGTCCGGCTCGATCTCGAGCTCGGCCCGCAGCCGCTCGAGGGCGACGTGCACCTCGTCGGGCGCGGCGGTGTCGAGGGCGAGGTATCGGCTGAGCACGGCTGCACCATATGCCGTGCCACCGACGGCCGCAGGGGCTGGGTGCGAGTCGCGGTGCTTCGCTCCGAGCCGGAACGCCGGAGAGCGCAGGGAGCAGCGCGACTCAGGCTGCCGGCGGGGTCCGGCGTGCCGCGGTGCGCGCCTTGCGTCGCGCGAGCGAGCGGCGGTCGAGCACGAGGGCGAGCCCGGCCGCGGCGATCCCGCAGAAGAAGCCCAGCCCGAGGAACAAGATCCAGAACAGGTCCGACCGTGCGTACTGGCTGGGCGGGGTCAGGAACGCGAGGAGGAGTGCGGCGACGGCTCCCAGTGCCACGCCGGCGAGGATGAAGCGGCCGAAGCGGGGGGCGTGGCGGACGGTGGCTCGGTCGACGACGTCGGCCACGCGAACCTCGGGCTCGGCTGAGGGCACCGCCGGCTCTGCCACGTGTGCGGCCGCCTCGCCCGCCGGGTCGGCCGCCGCGGCGGCGGGCTCCGTCGTCGCCCGCTCGGCGGTGGAGTCGGGCGTGCGGGCGGGGCGGGAGTCGTGGGTGGGTGAGCCGGTCACGACGTGAACTTACCTGCTCGCGTGATGAGCGGAAGAACCGGGCTGAGGTCGGCCCGGGTGCCGGAAGCGGCCACCTTGCCGGCCGCGACGGCGTCGTCCCAGGCCAGGCGGCCGGTGGCCAGTGCGAGCCAGGTCGCCGGGTCCGTCTCGACGACGTTCGGCGGGGTGCCACGAGTGTGCCGGGGCCCCGCGATGGCCTGGACGGCACCTGCGGGCGGGACGCGTACCTCCACGGAGTTGCCGGGCGAGCTCACGGCAAGCTCCTCGAGGGTGAAGCGCACGGCGGTCCGGACCACGCCGGCTGCCGGCGGCGCGGTGGCATCGTCCTGCGCCCGCATCCAGCTGGTGAGGGCGCTCATGCCCTCGGTGGGATCGATTCGTCGGCGGGGTGGCACGCCCTCCACGGTAGCCGCCGTCGCGGCGGCAGATGCACCGGGCCCCGCCCACCTTGCTGGTGGACGGGGCCCGGTCGGACGAAGCTCGGTCAGCCGAGGTGCGTCCGGCGCTGACGTGCCGCGGCGATCGTCAGACCGCCGAGCAGAAGCAGCGAGGTGGCGCCGAGAATGGCGGCGTTGAGGTCCGCGCCCGTCTCCGGCAGCGTGCCGGTGGTCGGCTTGGCCACCGGCGTGACGACCGGGGCCTTGCCGGGACCCGGCTGGGGGGCCCCGCCGTCGGTCGGTGGCACGACGACGCCGGACTCGGTGACCTCGAGGCCCAGGACGACGGACTGCTCGCTCTCGGGCGTGGCACCGAAGACGAGCTCGAAGAAGACCACGTCACCCACCGCGTAGCTCGCGAGGTCGGGCACGGTGATCGTCACCGTGGCGCGGCCGGTCTCGTCCGTCCCGGGGGTGATCGTGTTGTCGACCGTGAACTGCCCGGCCTCCTCGCCGTCCACGAACAGCCTGACGAGCTCGGGCTTGGGCTCGCTGGTCGTGAACGAGAGCGAGGACAGGTCGATGACGATCTCCTCGCCGCCGACGTACTCGATCGTCGGGTCCGTGACGAACGTCAGGCCGACCGAGCGCTGCGTGTAGTCCGGCGCGAGCTCGGGGTTCGCGTCGAGGAAGTCCACCAGGCCCTGGAGGTCGACGATGCCGGTCTCGGTGAAGTTGGTGCCCTCGCTGAAGACCGTGAAGCCGTCCTGCCCGCCGAGCAGGAACGTGTTCGAGGCGACGGTGTAGGTGGCCTCGAGGTCGATCGGCTCGCCGCCGACGAGGACGTCGCTGATGTGCGAGCCCTGCGGGGCGGTCGGGTCATAGGTGTAGTCGACGTCGGCCGACAGGCCGAGACGCAGGACGGGCCGGCTGCTCGCGGGCTGGAACTGCTGCTCGAGCATGGTCACGACCTGCTCGCCGGTGAGGTCGATCGTGCCGATCGTGTTGCCGAAGGGCTGCACGGCGAAGGCCTCGGCGTACGTCACCACGCCGTTGCCGTCCGGGTCGAGGTCGGCGCGGATGCCGCCGGGGTTGATGATGCCGAAGTCCGGGGTGAGGCCGACGGACTCCGCCGTCCACTTGGCGACCTCGCCCAGGAGGTTCCCGAGCGGGGACTCGACGCCACGGTTGGAACCGTCGGAGACGGCGGTGTTGGTGCCCCGGTTGAAGGGCGCGGTGACGCTGCCGACCTGCTCCTGCCCGAGCACCTTCGCCTGAGCGATCGCGTCGTCGACAATCTTCTGGACGTCGGCGTCCCGGGCGCCGTCGGCGGGGACCGCGACGTTGGTGCCGGTGGCGGACACCGCACCGTCGGACGAGACCGTCAGCGTGATGCGCCCGAGGTGCGAGCCCGAGGCCCCCGCCTGGACGACCGGCGCGCCTGAGGGCGTCTGAGCGGTCAGCGTCTCGTGCGTGTGGCCGGTGAACGCGGCGTCGACGTCGGCGCTGAGCGCCCCGGCGACGAGGCCGGTGCCCTCGTGGACGAGCGCCACGACGACGTCCGCCTCGCCGTTGTCGGGGTTGTTGTCGGACAGCTGGGCGGCGATCGCGTTGGTGCGGGCGACCGGGTCCGCGAAGGTCAGGCCCACGATGCCGTCGGCGGAAACGATGCGCGGCGTCTCCTCGGTGACGGATCCGACGAATGCGACCTCGATGCCGTTGACCGTCACGAACCGGACGTTCGCCAGCTCAGGGTTCTCTCCGTCCACGTTTGCGCCGAGGTACGTCCAGTCCGCCCGGGCGTCCACGCGGCCCGCGAGGTCGGCGTACCCCTGGTCGAACTCGTGGTTCCCGACGGCGGACGCCTCGAGGCCCATGGCGTCGAGAACGTCGATGGTGGGCGCATCCTGCTGGATCGCGGACTCGTAGGTGGAGCCGCCGATGTTGTCGCCGGCCGAGACGAAGACCGCGTCGGGGTTCTCGACGCGAATCGTGTTGATCATCCCCGCGAGGACGGGCGCCTGCTTCAGCGCACCGTGGAAGTCGGTGATCCCGAGGAGGTCGATCGTCACCCCGTCCGGCCCGACGGTTGCCGGGGCGACTGCCTCGTCGGCGACCTCGTCGGCCTCCGCCGGAGCCGGGGCTGCCGGGGCCTCGGTCTCGACCGGGGCGGCCGGAGCCTCCTCGGCGGGCACGTCGGAGGCCTCCCCAGGAGCTTCCTCCGCCGGCACCTCGTCGGCCGGCACCCCGGCCACGGGAGCGTCGGCCGTGGCGTCGTCCGCGACGTCGTCGGTCGCCGGCGCCGGATCGACCGCGGCGGGCGCGGTCGACTCGGCCGGCGCGGTCGTGGTGGTGGAGTCCGTGGGCTCGGTGACGTCGGCGGAGGCCGGGACGGTCAGCCCGAGTGCCGACAACGAAAGAACGCCCAGCGCAGCGGCTGGACGGGCGATTCTGGATGCGCGGCGTCGCGCTCGGTCGTGAGACATCGATTCCTCTTGCTTCGGAGGGGTGCCTAGGGAGGGGCGTGGCAGCCGAAGCCTAGCGGCGAGATCCGTCCAGAATCCGCGAAATCGCACTGAACACTCCGGTTGTTCACCGACCGTTCTCCTGGGCAGCCGCTGCCAGCTCGTCCCACCAGGTCCGGCGGCGTCACGGCGGGCTGCACCACGGCGGACCGGCCGGCATCACACGGCGGCCGCACGACGGAGAACGGCCCGGCCGGCGTCACCGTCGGCCGGGCCGTCAGCCCTGGATCAATGGGCTCTCCGCGAGAAGACCGTGAGGCCGCCCGGTCAGCCGGCTGCGCCCACCGGGACCAGCTCGGTCACGCGGTCCGTCCCGGGCGGCGCCAGGTCAGGGTTCGCCCCGAGGTAGGCGATGAGGGCGTCGAGGTCGACGCCCGCACCGATCCTCGAGCTCACCGGGACTTCCCTGAACACGGTGAAGCTGTCCCCGCCGTCGGCGAGGAAGTTGTTCACCGTCACCATGTAGGTG
Organism: Georgenia daeguensis; assembly: GCF_039537705.1. Lineage (NCBI taxonomy): Bacteria > Bacillati > Actinomycetota > Actinomycetes > Allobogoriellales > Allobogoriellaceae > Georgenia > Georgenia daeguensis. The sequence goes on along the minus strand of NZ_BAABBA010000001.1, from coordinate 345,775 downwards.
GCGTTCATGTCGATCGGGACGCCGTTCAGCTCCAGGTTGCTCACCGAGATGCTGCCCGGGGTGCAGACGCGGCCGTTGAGCTCGCGGGTGACGTCGTAGGTGAAGCCTTCCGACACCCCGAGGTGGAGGTACCGCGGCTGGCACTGCTGGAGCAGGACGCGGCGGATCTGGTCGCCGGTCATGGGAATGGTGCTGAGCAGGTTCCCGAAGGGCTGCATGGTGAACGCCTCGCGGTAGGTGACGACGCCGTCGCCCTCGCCGCGCGCGGACGACGCGTAGAGAAGGTCCGCCCGGATGCCGCCCGGGTTCATCAGCGCGATCTGGGCGCCGTTCGCCTCCGTGGCCGCCAGCTGCGCGTCGGCGATCATGTTCCCGGCGTCGGACTCGGCCCCGCGGTTGTCGGACCCGCCGGCCTCGTACTGCCGGGTGATGTCGGCCGTGATGGTGCCGACCTTCCGGTCACCGACCACGTCCGCGAGCGCACTCCACTTCTGCAGGATCGCGGTCTGCTCGGGGGCCCTGGGCACGTCCTGGGTGACGACGTGGTTCACCGCCGTGACGGCGTCGCGCCGGACGTCCTTGGTCGTCCGGTCGATGGTCAGGTTGATCTCCGAGATGATCCGGCCGAACGAGAATGCGCTGGTGACGCGCCGCGGCTCCCCGGCCGGGTCGTCGATCACACAGTTGTACGGCTGGTGCGTGTGGCCGGTGATGACGGCGTCGATGGCGGGATCCAGCTTCTCCGCGATCTCGACGACCGGCCCGGAGATGCCGACGCACTGGTCGTAGGTGCCGGTCTGCGCGCCGCCCTCGTGCAGGAGCACGACCATCGCCTCGACGCCCTGGGCCTTGAGCTCGGGCACGAGGGCGTTCGCGGTCTCGACCTCGTCGTCGAACCGCCAGCCCTCGATGCCGGACTGGGCGACGAGGGCAGCGGTGCCCTCGAGCGTCATGCCGATGAAGGCGACCTTGGCTCCCTGGAACTTCTTGATCTCGTACGGCGGCAGCGGGGTCTCGTCCTCGGCGTTCTTCACGTTCGCGGCGAGCCACCGGAAGTCGGCTCCGGGGTACGGCGCGTCCTCGAAGTAGCACCCGTCGGTGTGGCAGCCCCCGTTCTGCATCCGGAGCAGCTCGCTGACCCCTTCGTCGAACTCGTGGTTGCCGACGCTGGCGACATCGAGGTCCATGGCGTTGAGCGACTCCACCGAGGGCTCGTCGTGGAACAGCCCGGAGAGGAACGGGCTGCCGCCGATGAGGTCGCCCGCCGCGACGGTGACGCTGTTGAGGTGGCCCTCGCGGAGCCGCTCGAGGTGGGTGGCGAGGAACTCGCTGCCGCCGGCCTTGACGGTTCCCACGGTCCCGGGCAGGTCCGCCTCGAGATGTCCGTGGTAGTCGTTGACGGCCAGGAGCTGGACCTCGACGTCGCCCGGACGAGGGTCGCTCGCCGGTGACGCCACGGCCGCGGACGCGGCCCCCAGGGCGAGACCGGCCAGCACGGCACCCGTGACGGCGGCGGTTCGCCTGATGGATCGCGCTCGGATTCCTGTTGACATGACACTCCTTCGGGTCAGTCCGGTTCGGTACGGCGAACCTAGCGCCAGGCGAGGACGGCGTCTGCCCCTTGCACCTGGCCGGTCCCGCCCGCCGTTTCGTTCGCCCCCACGGGCTGCTAGACCTGTGCGGTGAGCTCACCCGCGGCCGTGCCCTCCCCCGACGTCGAGAGAGCCCGCTGGCGCGCCTTCGCCGTCTGCATGGGGGCGGGGTTCATGACGTTGCTGGACGTCTCCATCGTCAACGTCGCGCTGCCGTCGATCGAGGCTTCCCTCGGAGCCGGGCCGAGCGAGCTGCAGTGGATCGTGGCTGGCTACACGCTCGCGTTCGGTCTCGCCCTCGTCCCGGCCGGCCGGCTGGGCGACGTGCTCGGCCGCCGCGGCGCGTTCGTGGCGGGTCTGGTCGGGTTCGTCGTCTTCTCGGCCGCCTGCGGCCTGGCGAAGTCGGCGGAGATGCTGGCCGTCATGCGCCTGCTGCAGGGGCTCAGCGCCGGGGTTCTCAACCCGCAGGTGATCGGCCTGATCCAGCACCTCTTCCACGGCCACGAACGAGGGCGTGCCTTCGGCTTCTACGGCGCCGCGATCGGGATCTCCACGGCCACCGGTCCCCTGCTCGGCGGGGCGCTGATCGCACTCTTCGGGGCGACCGAGGGCTGGCGGTCCGTCTTCCTGGTCAACGTCCCCATCGGCGCGGTCCTCGTCCCGCTCGCGCTGCGGTACCTGCCGCGTGCGGACGGGCGGCGTGCCGGCGGACGGCGTGCGGGCGGGCGGCGTGCCGGCGGGCTGGGGATCGACGTCGTCGGCCTCGCACTCATCGCCGCGAGCGTGGTCTGCGTGATGCTGCCCTTCATCGTGGCCGCCGAGGGACCGGACCGGACGCCGTGGTGGCTGGTGCCCGTCGGGCTGGCGGTGGTGGGGCTCCTCGTCGTCTGGGAACGGTGGACCGAGCGTGCCGGACGGTCGCCGGTGGTGCCGTCCTCGCTGGTGCGCACGCCGTCGTTCAGCTTCGGCGCCGTCGTCGGCACCGCCTACTTCGCCGGGTTCACCGGCATCTTCCTGGTCAGCACCCTCTACCTGCAGACCGGGCTGGGGCTCACGGCGCTGCAGGCCGGCCTGGTGCAGACGCCGTTCGCGCTGCTGGGCGCCGTCTCCGCGGCGCGCAGCGGCCACCTGGTGCAGCGGTTCGGCCGGTGGACGGTGGTGGCCGGGATCGTGGTGATGGCCGCCGGGATCGTCGGCGTCGACGTCGTCGTCGGGTCGACCGACGGGACCCGGGCGGCCGTCATGATGTCCGCCTGGCTGGCGCTCGCCGGGCTGGGCAACGGCGTGGTGATCTCCCCGAACCAGACGCTCACGCTCGCCGAGGTCCCGGTGGCGCAGGGCGGCACCGCGGGCGGCCTGCTGCAGACCACGCAGCGCATCGGGGCGTCGGTCGGCGTCGCGGTCATCGCCTCCGTCTTCTTCACCACGCGCGGCCGCAGCCCCGGCGGCCTCGCGGGCGGCTACGGGCCGGCGCTCAGCGTCGGGCTGCGCGTCACGCTCGGTCTCCTGGCCGTCGCGTTCGTCGTGGCGCTCGTCGACGCGCTGCGACGGCGCCACGAGCCCGTCAGCCCAGCAGGTCCTCCACCCGCCTGACCTTCTCCGTGAGCTGACCGGTGTAGCCCGGCCGGATGTCCGCCTTGACCACCAGGCTCACCCGCGGGCTCGTGGCCGCGACGGCCTCGGTGGCGCGCCTGATGACGTCCATGCACTCGTCCCACTCGCCCTCGAGCGTCGTGAACATGGCCGTGGTCTCGTTCGGGAGCCCCGACTCGCGCACGATGCGCACCGCCTCGGCGACGGCGGCGCTCACCGAGCCGTCCGGGGTGTCGGCGGTCGTGGGGGCGACGGAGAAGGCGAAGAGCATGGGGCCAGCCTAGGACGGCTGCCGGCGCGCACCGTCGACACTCGCGTCCGCACTCCCGGCGGACCGTGCCGGCGGCCAGCGGGAGCAGTCCCCCGACTAGGCGAGCGCGTCGAGGGCGGAGCGCGCCGCCGCCACCAGGGCGGCATCGGTGGTGGCGTAGGCGTCGTGGCCTCCGCCGGGTCCCGCGGGCCCGGCGTCCGTGGCCTCGGCGCGCGCCGAGAGGTGGATCGCGTCGACCCCGGCCCCGGCGAGTGCGGGGACGTGCTCGGGCCGGACGCCGCCGCCGGCGGTGATCTCGATCCTGCCCTCGGCTGCCTCGGCGAGGGCGGTGAGCACGGCCAGGCCCTCGAGCGCGCGGGGCGCCCCGCCGGACGTGAGCATCCGGCTCACGCCGAGGCCGGCGAGCTCGTCGACCAGCGCGGCGGGGTCGCGCCGGAAGATCCCGAGCAGGACGTCGACGCACCGGTGCACCGCCACCGGGTGTCCCTCCGCGGCGCGGACGAGGGCCTTCATCGCGTGCCGGTCCAGCGCGTCGCCGTCCGCCGTCAGCGCGCCGACGACGACGCCGGCGGCCCCGGCGTCGAGGAGCGCCTCGACGTCGCGGACCATGACCGAGATCTCGGTCGCGGTGCACGCGAACCCGCCCTCACGGGGCCTGACGAGGACGTGCACCTCCGGCCCGACGAGTGCCGCCAGCTGCGTCGCGCCGGAGCTCGGGGTCAGCCCGCCCAGTGCGAGCGCCTGGCACAGCTCGACCCGGTCCGCTCCTCCGGTCTGCGCGGCGCGCACGCCCTCGACGTCCTGCACCGTGATCTCGAGTCTCATCCCGCTCATCGTCGCGCACAGGGTCGCTGACGCACGCACCGGCGCGCCCGTCACCGGGCTCGGAGGCGGCGGCCAGCCGAGAACGGGCGGCAGAAGAAGGGGCGGCGCGGGTCGCCCCGCGCCGCCCCCTCGACCGCTCTGCGCCGGCAGTGCCGGCCGGTCAGTGCAGCGGGTCCTCGGTCAGTCCCTGATGCCGGAGACCGCGTCGAGGGCGTTCACGATGCCCTCGCCGTAGAACCCGTTGTCCTCCGCGGTCCCGACGCACAGCGCCACGCCCGCGGGGCAGGCGGTGTCGTCGGCCTGCGCCTCGAGCAGGGCGATGAGCTGCGCCGGGGTCGCTTCCGGGTGCGTCGACTTCAGCAGGGCGAGCACCCCGGCCACGTGCGGGGACGCCATCGAGGTGCCGCTCGCGGTGGCGTAGCCGCCGCCGGGCCAGGTGGAGAGGATGCGCGCACCCGGGGCGGAGACGTCGACGACGCCGGCGCCGAAGTTCGAGAAGCTGGCCTTGTTGCCGTCCTGGCCGAGGGCCGAGACGGTCACCACGCCGTCGAGCTCGGTCGGCATGTCCTTGCAGGTGCTGTTGATCTGACGCTGGACGGCGGGGCCGTCGTTCGGGCTCGAGGCGTTGGTGGTCTTGTTCGCGAGGTCGTACCGGGAGTTGCCGGCCGCCGCCGCGTGGACGACGCCCCGCTCGGTGGCGTAGTCCACCGCGCGGCGGACGGCCTCCATGGCGGGGGCCTGGAGCGGCTGGTCGCCGCACCAGAACTCGAACGGGTCCACGTAGTAGCTGTTGTTGGTCACGTCCATGCCGTGGTCGGCGGCCCAGACGAATCCGCAGACGGCGTACTCCGGGTAGATGTAGCCGTCGTCGTTGACCACCTTGACGGAGGCCATGCGCACGTTGGGAGCCACACCGACGACGCCCGAGCCGTCGCGCGCGGCGGCGATCGTCCCGGCCACATGGGTCCCGTGGCCGCTGTTGCTCACGCCCCACGCCTCGGGCGAGGTGTCCGGCTGCCCGGCGGCGGTGCAGCCCACTGAGCTGTTGGCGTCGACGGTCGGGGCCAGGTCGGGGTGGGCGGCGTCGATACCGGAGTCCAGCACGCCGACGAGCACGCCGTCGCTGCCCTCGCTGACCTCGTGCGCCTCGTAGGCGTGGATCATGTCGAGGTTCCACAGGTTGCCCTCGCGGGCCTCCGTCGCCCCCTCGGCGCTGGTGACGTCGCCGACGGCGAACCCGCGCAGCTGGGCCTGGCGCTTGTAGGGGGCGGCGCCACGGTCTCCGGGCGTCGCGTCCTGCGAGGCACCCGGGGTCCCCTCGGACACCTCGGCGGTGCGGGTCGGGCCGGCCGACTCGATCGGGGAGCCTGCACCGGTGGGCAGCTCGGCGAGGAAGTCGGCGCTGGTGGAGTGGGCGATCACGACCCCGATCTGGGGCCAGGACTGCACGACCACGCCGCCGGCCTGCTCGACGGCACGCTCGGCGAGCCGGGTCTGGCCCGGGTTCGCCACCTTGAGGTTGACGGCGTAGCTCATGAGTCGGCCGTCGGAGAGGTCGATCGGGACGTAGGTCGACGTCGGCTCGTCCGCGGCCGGCGCCGCCTGGGCGAGGGCCACGGTGGAGGCGAGCAGGGCGGCCGAGGCCGCCAGCGTCACGCCCGCACGGGACGGTAAGGAAAGGCGCATGAATTCCCCCTCGAACTCGGCCGGGACGTTCTTGTCCCGGTCCGTCCGGGACTCTAGCGCCCACGACCCACACCCGCGCACCAGGTGGCGCCCAGGTGCTCGCCCGGTCGCCGTACGCGTCCTCAGGTCCTGCTGAGACGGCAGCGCCCGGCCGGCACCGAGAGCGGTTGCCGCCCGGGGGCGTCGCGCACACACTCGGGGGATCCGGAAGTCACCAGGAGACGACGTGGAGGGCCGATCACCATGAGCACCCCTGACCAGGACGAGGCGATGGGCATGGCCGACGAGCCGGAGCAGCCGGGAGGCACCGGCGGGAGCACCGCGGACCGCACCGAGCAGGCCGGCGCCCCGAACCCGGAGACCGGCGTCGGGCTGGGCGCCGGCGAGCCGAACACCTTCGAGCCCGAGGAGAACCCCGAGGCGTGAGGGGTCAGCTCACGCCCCGCCGACCGGTCGGACCGCCTCTGCGCTGACGGGTCGGACCCCGCCGCGCGGAGGGGTCAGACCACGCCCTGCTCGAGCATCGCGTCGGCGACCTTGCGGAAGCCGGCGATGTTGGCGCCCAGCACGTAGTCGCCGGGGCGGCCGTACTCCTCCGCCGTCGTGGCGCACTTGAAGTGGATGCGCTCCATGATGCCCTCGAGCTTGCTGGTCACCTCGGAGAAGGTCAGCGGCTCCCGGGAGGCGTTCTGCGCCATCTCCAGCGCGGAGGTCGCCACGCCGCCGGCGTTCGCGGCCTTGCCGGGCCCGAAGAGCACGTGCGAGGACTGGAAGATCTCGACGGCGTCCGGCGTGCTGGGCATGTTCGCCCCCTCGGCGACGACAGCGACCCCGTTCTTCACGAGGGCCTCCGCGCCGTGGTGGTCGAGCTCGTTCTGGGTGGCGCACGGGAGCGCGACGGTGCACGGCACGTCCCACACGCGCCCGCCCTGCACCAGGCGGGAGCCGGGGCGGCGCTCGACGTAGTCGGACACGCGGCCGCGCTCGACCTCCTTGACCTGCTTGAGCAGCTCGAGGTCGATGCCCGCCTCGTCGACGACGTAGCCGGAGGAGTCGGAGACGGTCACCACGGTGGCGCCGAGCTCCTGCGCCTTCTCGACGGCGTAGATGGCCACGTTGCCGCTGCCGGAGACGACGACCCGCTGGCCCTCCATCGCCTGCCCGGCCGTCTGCAGCATGCGGTCGGCGAAGATCACGACGCCGTACCCGGTGGCCTCGGTGCGGCCGCGGGAGCCGCCCCACGGCACGCCCTTGCCGGTGAGGACGCCCATCTCGGCCCGGTTGGTCAGGCGCTTGTACTGGCCGTAGAGGTAGCCGATCTCGCGCCCGCCGACGCCGATGTCCCCGGCGGGGACGTCGGTGTGCTCGCCGATGTGGCGGTGCAGCTCGCTCATGAACGCCTGGCAGAACCGCATGATCTCGCCGTCGCTGCGGCCGTGCGGGTCGAAGTCGGAGCCGCCCTTGCCGCCGCCGATGCCGCGGCCGGTGAGGGAGTTCTTGAAGATCTGCTCGAAGCCGAGGAACTTGATGATCCCCAGGTTCACGCTCGGGTGGAAGCGCAGGCCGCCCTTGTACGGGCCGAGCGCGGAGTTGAACTGCACCCGGAAGCCGCGGTTGACCTGGACGCTGCCGGAGTCGTCGACCCAGGGAACCCGGAACATGATCTGGCGCTCGGGCTCCACGATCCGGCTGATGATGGCGTGCTCGCGGTACTCGGGGTGCTTCTCGATCACGGGGTCGAGGGACTCGAAGACCTCGCGGACGGCCTGGTGGAACTCCGGCTCGCCGTGGTTGCGGCGGATGACCCGGTCGTAGACATCCTGAAGCTCAGGCAGCATGGTGATCTCTCTCGTGAGTGCCCGGCGGTCAGCCGAAGTAGGCGGGCAGGGTGGCGGACGAGGCCTGCCGGAGCTCGTCCACGGGCAGGGTGAAGGCGCCGGCGACGGCGAGCGCGGCCGAGCCGGTGGTGCCGAGCAGCGCGGCGGGCACGCCGTGGTCGGCGGCGAGCTGCTCCAGGCGGGCCGCGTCCGCGGGGGCGACGGCGACGATCGCCCGCGCCCCGGACTCGGCGAACAGCAGGGTGGCGAGGTCGACGCCGTCACGCTCGGCGACCCCGGTCAGGTCCAGGTCGGCGCCGACGCCGAAGCGGGTGACGGCGTCGACGAGGGCCTGGGCCAGCCCCCCGGTGGACAGGTCGTGCGCGGCGCGGGCGGTCCCGTCCGCGGCCGCGAGGAGCACCTCGGCCAGCGCACGCTCGGCGTCGAGGTCCACCCGCGGCGGCAGGCCGCCGAGGTGGTGGTGCACGACGTCGGCCCAGGCCGAGCCGTCCAGCTCGAGCGCTGTCGTGCCGAGGAGGTAGACGGCGAGGCCCTCCTCGGTCCAGCCCGACGGCGTGGCGCGGGCGACGTCGTCGAGGACGCCGAGCACGCCCACCACGGGGGTGGGGTTGATGGAGGAGTCGATCCGGCCGGGCTCGCCCGTGCCGTTGTACAGCGAGACGTTGCCGCCGGTGACGGGCACGCCGAGCTCCCGGCAGGCGTCGGCCAGACCGGTGACGGCCTCGACGAGCTGCCACATCGAGTCGGGGTCCTCGGGCGAGCCGAAGTTGAGGCAGTCGGTCACCGCGAGGGGACGGGCGCCGACGGTGGCGACGTTGCGGTACGCCTCCGCGAGCGCCTGCCTCGCACCGGTGCGCGGGTCGAGCTTGGTGAAGCGGCCGTTGGCGTCGGTGGACAGCGCGACCCCGAGGCCGGTGGTCTCGTCGACGCGGACCACGCCGGCGTCGTCGGGCTGCGCCAGCGCGGTGTTGCCCTGGACGTAGCGGTCGTACTGGTCCGTGACCCACGACTTGGACGCGAGGTTCGGGGAGGCGACCAGCTGCAGGACCTGCTCGCGCAGGGTCTCGCCGTCGGCGGGGCGGGGCAGGTGCCGGGCGGAGGCGGCGTCGTCGTTGAGCTCGTCCTGCCACGCGGGGCGGGCGTACGGGCGGTCGTAGACCGGGCCCTCGTGGGCGACGGTGCGCGGGTCGACGTCGACGATGCGGTGGCCGTGGTGGTCGATCGTGAGCCGGCCGGTGCCGGTGACCTCGCCGATGACGGCCGTCTCGACGTCCCACTTCGCGGTGATCTCGAGGAACCGGTCGAGCTTGTCGGGAGCGACGACGGCCATCATCCGCTCCTGCGACTCGCTCATGAGGATCTCGCCGGCGGTCAGGGTCGGGTCGCGCAGCAGCACCTTCTCGAGGTCGACGTGCATGCCGCCGTCGCCGTTGGAGGCCAGCTCCGAGGTGGCGCAGGAGATCCCGGCGGCCCCCAGGTCCTGGATGCCCTCGACGACGTCGGCCGCGTACAGCTCGAGGCAGCACTCGATGAGGACCTTCTCCATGAAGGGGTCGCCCACCTGCACGCTGGGGCGCTTGCTCGGCATCCCGCCCTCGAAGGTCTCCGAGGCGAGGATGGAGGCGCCCCCGATGCCGTCGCCGCCGGTGCGGGCACCGAAGAGCACCACCTTGTTGCCGGCGCCGGAGGCGTTGGCGAGGTGGATGTCCTCGTGGCGCAGCACACCGAGGCACAGCGCGTTGACAAGCGGGTTGCCCTGGTAGGAGGGGTCGAACTCGGTCTCGCCGCCGATGTTGGGCAGGCCGAGGCAGTTGCCGTAGCCGCCGACGCCGGCGACGACGCCGTGCACCACGCGGGCCGTGTCCGGGTGGTCGACGGCGCCGAAGCGGAGCTGGTCCATGACCGCCACCGGGCGGGCGCCCATGGAGATGATGTCGCGGACGATGCCGCCGACGCCGGTGGCCGCGCCCTGGTACGGCTCGACGTAGCTCGGGTGGTTGTGGGACTCGACCTTGAAGGTCACGGCCCAGCCCTGACCGATGTCGACGACGCCGGCGTTCTCGCCGATGCCGACGAGCAGGTGCTCGCGCATGGCGTCGGTGGTCTTCTCGCCGAACTGGCGCAGATGGGTCTTGGAGGACTTGTACGAGCAGTGCTCGGACCACATCACCGAGTACATCGCGAGCTCGGCCGCGGTCGGGCGCCGCCCGAGGAGGTCGACGATGCGCCGGTACTCGTCGGGCTTGAGCCCGAGCTCACGGAACGGCAGCGCGACGTCCGGCGTCGATGCGGCGTGCTCGACGGTGTCCGGCAGGTGCTCGGCCACGTCAGTCATGTCTCCTCCGCGTTCTCGTCCCACTTCCTGCCCGCACAGGCTACCTACGTCGCGAACACGGTCCCTCCGGCGTCCAGACGGAGAACGCTCCGCACCGGCAGGCTCGGGGCGGGCCGCGGGCGCGCGACGTCGTCCGTCGGCCCGAGCAAGAAGCCTTGTGCCGGCCAACCGTGTTTGAACCTTATTGCTGGGCACAGGACCGCTTGCTCGGCGGGGGCGGGCCGGCGCGGGGGCAGGGCGCGGCGCACCGGCAGGCCCGCCCGGCGCCCGCCCGCGCGGCCGTGGGAAGCGCGCGTGCCGGCGCGAAATGTGACCAACGTATCCCGCACGATCCACGCCGGTTGTCGGGTTACGTTGGGCGGGTGCTGCCCGAGATCACCGCGCCGGTGGACCTGTGCCTGCCGTCCGGTGCGCTCAACCCCGCGGCGGTGGGCTGGTCGCGGCGGCCGCTGCACCGGGCGAACCTCCGGGTGCGTGCCGACCAGCGCGGCATGCTCGGGGACCCGCTGGGGCGGGCGACGATGTGGAGCCGCACGAAACGGTGGGAGTACTGGTGCGTCATCACGCCCAGCCACGTCGTCAGCGTGAACGTCTCCTCCCTCAACTACGCGGGCGTGCACCAGGTCTGGGTGCTCGACCGCGCCACGGGCGAGGAGGTCGACTGCTGGGCCACCGCGCCGCTCGGGCGGGACGTGCGCATGCCCAGCTCCTGCGGCGGGGGCCCGGTCCGCGCCCGGGCGGGACGGGTCGCGATCGCGCTCGACCCGGTCGACGGGGACGGCCAGCGCCCGGGTGCCCGGCTCCGGGGCGTGACCCCGCGGGTGCGGTTCGACCTGACCGTCGAGGCCCCGCCCGGCCACGAGTGCCTCGCCGTCGTGGTGCCGTGGAACGAGCGCCAGTTCCAGTACACGGTCAAGGACGTGGCCCTGCCGGTCTCCGGCACGCTGTGGGTCGACGACGTCGAGATCGCCGTCGACGCCGAGGCGCCGTCCTGGGCGGTGCAGGACTTCGGGCGCGGGCGCTGGCCCTACTCGGTGACGTGGAACTGGGGCACGGGCTCCGGCGTCGTCGACGGCGTCGTCACGGGCCTCCAGCTCGGCGGCAAGTGGACCGACGGGACCGGCGCGACCGAGAACGCCCTCACCCTCGACGGGCGGGTGCACTACCTGGGCGAGGACCTCTCGTGGGCGTACGACGTCAGCGACCGGACGGCCCCGTGGTTCGTCACCGGCCCGCGCGTGCAGGTGCGGCTCCAGCCCTTCCACGAGCGCGTCTCCAGCATGCGCCTGGGCGTGATCTCCTCCCAGACGCACCAGTGCTTCGGGACGTGGTCGGGCTGGGTGGTGGACGACGGCGGCACCCGCCGGGCCGTCGACGGCCTGGTCGGCTTCGCCGAGGACGTCGTGAACCGCTGGTGACGGACGTCGCCCGCCTGTGACGGCATCTTCCGCCGCTGACCCCGCGGTTCGGCTTTCGCCGCGTGGCCGGGCGGAGTTTGATCGGGGCATGAGGACGGTCGACATCGTTCCGAACCCGCTCTCGAGGCTCGCCGCGGCCCTGGACGAGGTCTCCGCCCGGCGCCTGGAGGCGGGCGCCGGGCGTATTCGCCGGGTCCTGGGCGAGCGCACGGTGTGGAACGTCTCCGCCACGGACACCGGAGGGGTCGGCGAGCTGCTCCACGCGATCCTTCCCTACGCCGCCGGCGCCAGGGTCCGTGTCGGCTGGTTCACGCTCGACGGCGACGCCGACTTCTTCGCCCTCGCCACCCGGCTGGGTCACGCGCTGCACGGACGGGCCCGCCACGGCGACGGGATCGGGCCCGACGAGCGCGGCGCCTACGAGCGGTGCCTGGCCGCGAACCTCGCCGAGGTGGCGGACCAGCTGAGCCCGGGCGACGTCGTCGTCCTGCACGACCCGGCGACCGCGGGCCTGGCCCCCGAGCTGCGGCGCCACGGGGTGCACGTGGTGTGGCGCTGCCACGTGGGCGCGGACGTGCCCGGGGAGATCTCGGAGCGGGCGTGGGCGTTCGTCGAGCCCTACCTCGACCAGGCCGAACGGGTGGTGCTGACGCGCGCGGTGTACCGGCCCGGGTTCCTGGCGCCGGACGGTGTCCGCGTCATCTCACCCTCCATCGACCCGCTCTCACCGAAGAACCGCGACCTCGACCGCCAGCAGGTCGAGGAGCTCCTCCGCAGCCGGGGCATCCACGGGGACGACGGGCCGGCCGGCGCCGAGGCGGAGGACGTCATGCTCGCCGGCGGGCCCGTGCCCGCCTCGGCCCGCGTGGTCCTCCAGCTCTCCCGCTGGGACCGGCTCAAGGACATGAACGGGCTGCTCGTGGCCTTCGACGAGGCGTTCGAGGAGCTGCCCGAGGACGTCCACCTCCTGCTGGCCGGGGCCGAGGTCGACGAGCGCGACGCCGAGGGCGCGGAGGTCCTGAGCGACTGCCTGGAGATCTGGCGCGGGCTGGGCGAGGACGTACGGAGGCGGACCCACCTCGCCTGCCTGCCCACGACCCGCCCCGGCGACGCGCTGCTGGTCAACGCCGTCCAGCGCCGGGCCACGGTGGTGGTGCAGAAGAGCCTGGCGGAGGGGTTCGGGCTCAGCGTCGCCGAGGCGCTGTGGAAGGGGCGTCCGGTGGTCGCCACGGCGGTCGGTGGCATCCAGGACCAGATCACCCACGAGGAGAACGGGCTGCTCGTGCCGGATCCGACCGACCTCGACGGGCTGATGCGGCACGTCTCGCGGCTCCTCGCGGAGCCGGCCTACGCGGAGCAGCTGGGCGCCGAGGCCCACGACCGGGTGCGCCGCGAGGGCCTGTCCGACCGGCACCTCCTGGACTGGGGCGACCTGCTGGCCGACCTGATCGACTGACGCTCAGGCCGCGGGCGCCGCGCCGACGCTCAGGCCGCGGGCACCTCGACGGAGGCTCCGGCCGCGCGCGGCGCCCGCTCCGCACGCCTGGCCCGCTCGTTGAGGGCGAGGACCGCGAGGAACGGCACGACGCAGCCGACGACCATGGAGAGCACCATGCCCACCGTGTCGGTGGCCACGAAGGGGGCGACGACGGCCGGCAGGTAGGCGGTGGCCTCGGCCCCGGTGGCGCCCACCACGAGGCCGCCGAGGGCGGACGAGCCGAGCGCGACGGCGAAGACCTTCCGGTCCGCGAAGATGAACGGGTAGGAGGCCTCCACGAACGTGCCGAAGCCGAAGTTGACAGCGGCCCCGGACGCCGCGAGCGCCCGCTCCCCGGAGGTCCGGGGGCGCACGACGTTGGCGAGGGTGATCCCCAGGCTGACCATCACCAGGGACACCATGTCGACGGCGCCGAAGAAGCTGTGCCCCTTCTCGCCCATCTCCAGGAGCACGAGCGGCAGGATCGCCGCGTGGTACACCCCGCCCATGATGGCCGGCCACATCACCAGCCCGGCCACCGCGCCGGCGAGCAGCGGGTTGAAGGCCACGAGCGCCTCGATCCCGCCCTTGACGCCCTCGCCGACGGCGTTGGTCACCGGGGCGAGCAGCAGGAACACCACCAGCCCGCCGACCAGCCCGGAGACGCCGCCGGCCACGATGTTCGCCGTCGTGACGGGGAAGCGGTGCGCGAGCGTCCAGCGCAGCAGGTACGCCACGACGACACCGGCCAGGATGCCGCCGACGAGCCCGCCGACGATGCCGCCCTCCGTGGACAGCACGCCGGCGACGGCGCCCGCGACCAGCCCGACCTCGCCGAGCCCGGACACCCGCCGGGCCGCCACGGCGGCCACGACGACCGGCAGGCCCGCGATGAGCGCGTCGAAGACGGGTCCCAGGGCCTCCAGGCCGGGGATCTTGCCGATGGCGAGCAGGAGCGCGAGCGCGATGAAGGCGGGCAGGGAGCCGACCATGATGCCGCGCAGCGAGATGCGCCGCCAGGGCGAGCCCCCGCCGTCGGAGGTCTCGGCCGTCCCGAGCACGGGGCGGTAGCGCACGCCCCAGTGACGGGCGAGGCCGGCCACGTAGGAGACCGCTCGCGTGGTGCTGGTGGACCCGGTGGTCCCGGAGGCGGCGACGAGCCGCAGCCCGAGCGCCTGCGCGGCGGCGATGGAGGTGCCGCCGGTGCCGGCAGCGGGGAGGCTGGCCTCGACCGCGGCGCGCGTGACGGCGGCGTTGACGCCCTCGGGATCGGCGCTGACGAGCACCAGCGCGTCGAGGCCGCCACCGGCGACGGTCCGGGCGAGCTCGGCGTCCAGGGCGCGGGCCGCCTCGTTCACCTCGGCGAGGGTTCCCGTGGCCGTGACCGCGACGGTGCCGTCCTGCAGCGTGTAGAGGCGGGCCGGGGTGTCCTGCCCGGCGCCGTCCATCGACGTGCCGACCGCGACCAGCTGGACCGCCGTCACCTCCATGCCGGCCGCGGCCGCCTGGCGCCGCACCTGCTCGACGAGCGCCACCGGGTCGTCGCCGCCGTGGCTGTACAGGTTGCCCCCCGAGGAACCGACGACGGCGATCCGTCGGGTGGTCGTGGGCGCGGCGGCGGGGCGGGGAGGCATGCGGGCTCCAGCGGGCGGAGGGGCGTGGACCCGCGAAGGGTAGACGCCCGGCCGGAGTGCGTGCCGTCCGGGCCCACCGTGGGCGTGAGCGGGACCACTCGCAGCACAACCCCCCGCCGCGTGGGGAGCCCCCTAACGGAGGCCCGGCACCCCCCTCACCTGCCCCCGCGCGCGCCACCCCCATTGACCCCTCCCGCGCCGCGCTCCGATACTTTTTTCGCCGCAGGCCGCGACGACGCGCGCCTCCCATCCCTCCCGACCCGCCCGGCGCGCCAGCCAGGGTCGACCCGCGGTCGGAGGTGCACGTCGTGAGACCCACCCGACTGGCTCTGCCGGGCGCCGCAGCGGCGCTCCTGATCGTTCCCCTCGTCGGAGTCGGCCCGAGCGTCGCGGACGGCCACGACGACGACCACGACGAGGTCACGCTCGAGGACCGCACGGTCCTGGTGAGGACCCTCGACAACCCCCGGGGCATCACCGTCGACCGCAGCGGCGACGTCTTCGTCGCCCAGGCCGGCGAGGGCCGTGGCAGGGACGGACGCGCACCCTGCTTCCCCGGCCCGGAGGGGGACGTCGTCTGCCTCGGCGCGACCGGAGAGATCACCGAGCTCCACATGCGCGGCCACACCGGGCGGCTGAGGACCACCACGGACGTCGTCAAGGGCCTCCCGTCGATCGCCGCCAGGGCGGACGGCAGCGCGGCGATCGGGCCCTCCGACGTCGACTTCGACCGGAACCGCCTCTTCGCCACCATCGGGCTCGGCGCCGACCCGGCCGTGCGCGACCGGATGCCGGCCGCCTACCGGGACCTGGCGGACAAGCTCGCCACGGTGCACAGGTTCGACCTCAGGCGCGGCACCGCCACGAAGGTGGCCGACATCGGCGACTACGAGCGCACCACGAACCCCGAGAAGGACGACTTCGACACCAACCCGAACTCGCTCGTCTCCGACCGACGCGGGCACGTGGTGGTCGACGCGGGCGGCAACGCGCTGCTCCACGTCGACAACGACGGCGACATCTCCACGACCTTCGTCTTCCCGAAGGAGGCCGCGGTCAGCTCGCCCATGGGCCGCATCAGGCCCGACGCCGTGCCGACCACCGTGGTCAAGGGTCCGGACGACGCGTACTACGTCAGCCAGCTCACGGGCTTCCCGTTCGTCAAGGGGACCGCGACGGTCTGGCGCTTCGAGCGCGGGGAGGACCCAGAGGTCTTCGCCGACGGGTTCACGAACGTGATCGACCTCGCGTTCACCGACGACGAGGACCTGCTGGTGCTCGAGATCGCCACGAACGGCCTGGCCTCCGGTGACCCGAAGGGTGCGCTGCACTGGGTCGACGGCGACGACACCGACGACCGCAAGGTCCTCACCACCAACCTGACGCTGCCCGGCGGTCTCGCCCTCGACGGCGACCACGTGTACGTCTCGAACAAGTCCGCCATGGCGAACGTCGGGGAGGTGCTCCGCTTCACGCTCGACGACTGAGGAGGGACCGGGCGCCCGACGCCTGGCGACGGCGGCGGCCGCGCCGCCGCCGTCCTCCGCACCCGGTACCGCGGCGCGGCAGCCACCGAGGCATCCCCGCCGCGGTGCCGGCCTTTCCGCGACGCGGACCTCGCGTCAGGACGACGCCCTCCCCCGGGCGACCTGCCGGACGTCACGAGCTCGTCAGCGAGCGCGGTCCGTCTCGAGCAGGCGCAGCCAGACCTCGCTCGTCGTCGGGTAGGCGGGCACCGCGTGCCACAGCCGCGCGAGCGGGACCTCGCCGACGACGGCGATGGTGGCGGCGTGCAGCAGTTCGGAGACGCCCTGGCCGACGAACGTGGCGCCCAGGACCACGTCGCGCTCGTCGTCGAGAACCAGCTCCGCCCAGCCGGCGTAGTCGTCGGCGAGCAGCGACGCGCCCGCGATCTCGCCGAGGTCCTGATGGACCACGCGCACCGGCCTGCCGCGGCCACGGGCCTCGTCCGCGCGCAGCCCCACCTGCGCCACCTGCGGGTCGGTGAAGACCACCTGCGGGACGGCCACGTGGTCGGCGGTCGCGGCGTAGCGGCTCCACGGCTCCGCCGGACCGGGCAGGTGGCCGGCCGCCCGCGCGGCGAGGGCGTCGCCGACCACCCGGCCCGCGTACTTGCCCTGGTGGGTGAGCGGCGCGCGCCCGGTGACGTCCCCCGCGGCGTAGAGCCAGCCCCCGGCGACGGCGAGGACGCGGCCGGAGTCGTCGACCTCCAGGGCCTCGCCGTCGCCGACCCCCAGGGTGGTGAGGCCCAGGCCGGCGGTCCGGGGACGCCGGCCGGCGGCGACGAGGAGCTCGTCGGCAGCCAGGGTGGTGCCGTCGTCGAGCTCGACCCGCACCTCGCCGTCCGGCCCGTCCGGCCGGTCCACGGCGACCGCGCTCACGCCGCTGCGCACGTCCACGCCGGCGTCCGCGAGCCCTGACCCGACGAGCTCGGCCACGGGCTCGGGGAACGCGCCCAGCACCCGGCTGCGAGCCAGCAGCACGACCTGGGCGCCGAGCCGGGCGTACGCCTGGGAGAGCTCCGAGCCGGCGACGCCGGCACCCAGCACGATCAGCCGGCCCGGCACCTCGCGGGCGCTCGTCGCGTCGCGCGTGGTCCAGTGCCGGGTGGTGCCCAGCCCCTCCACGGGCGGGGTCGCCGGCTCCGAGCCGGTGGCGATGACGACGCCGTGGCGGGCCCTGAGGACCCGCTCGCCGCCGTCGGGCAGGGTGATCGTCACCTGCCGCTCCCCCGCGACCCGGCCGGCGCCGCGGACCAGCTCCAGCCCGGCACCGTCCGCCCACTCGACCTGGCTGGAGTCGTCCCAGCCGTGGGTGAAGGTCGTCCGCCGGCGCAGCACCGCGGCGGGGTCGAGGGTGCCCGTCACCGCCTGGGCCGCGCCGTCGACGCGGCGTGCGGCGGCGACCGCCTGCCCGGGGCGCAGCAGCGCCTTGGACGGCATGCAGGCGTAGTAGGAGCACTCCCCGCCCACCAGGCCGGACTCGACGAGCACCACCTCCAGCCCGCCGCGGTGCGCGTAGTCGGCGGCGTTCTCCCCGGTGGACCCGCCGCCGATCACGACGACGTCCACCTCCTGCGTGGTTGCCATGGGGTGAGCCTCGCCCGGGGTGATGCTCGCCGCAACCGAGCCCGCAGCGGCCGCGCGCCCGGGGTCTGCCGCGCCGGGCGTGAGACGATCACCGCGGGCCGCGCCCGGCGCACCACCCGCGCGGCGGCGGCCGAACCCCACTGACGCTAGGACCGCCGTGCCGTACGAGACCATCACCGCGAACCCGCTGCGCCGGGCGGACCGAGCCCCCGCCCCGCGGACCCTGGTCGACGTCTTCGCGGCCACCGTGGCGGCGCACCCGGACGCGATCGCGATGGACGACGGCGACGAGGAGCTGACCTACGCGGCCCTGGCGCAGAACGTGCACGCGCGGGCGGCGCGCCTCGCCGCCGCCGGGGTGGGCCGCGGGGACCGGGTGGGCGTGCGCGTCACCTCGGGCACGGTCGACCTCTACCTGTCCATCCTCGCCGTCCTGCACGCCGGCGCGGCCTACGTCCCGGTCGACGCCGACGACCCCGACGAGCGGGCCGACCTGGTGTTCGGCGAGGCGCAGGTCCGCCTCGTCGTCGGCGACGACGGAGCCCTCGCCCGTCCCGACGGCACCCCGGCGAACCCGCCCGGCCCGTTCCCCGCCCAGGCCCCGCCCGCGCCGGAGCTCGACGACGACGCCTGGATCATCTTCACCTCCGGCTCCACGGGCAGGCCCAAGGGCGTGGCCGTCTCCCACCGCAGCGCCGCCGCCCTCGTCGACGCCGAGCACCGGCTCTTCCTCCAGCACGCCCCGCTCGGCCCCGACGACCGCGTCCTCGCCGGCCTGTCCGTCGCCTTCGACGCCTCCTGCGAGGAGATGTGGCTCGCCTGGCGCAACGGCGCCACCCTCGTCCCCGCGCCGCGCGCGCTCGTGCGCTCCGGCACCGACCTCGGCCCCTGGCTGGTGGAGCGGGACCTCACCGTCGTCTCGACCGTGCCCACCCTGGCCGGGATGTGGCCGGTGGAGACCCTCGACTCGGTGCGGCTGCTGATCTTCGGCGGCGAGGCGGTCCCGCCCGAGCTCGCCACCCGCCTGTGGCGCCCGGGGCGCGAGCTGTGGAACACCTACGGCCCCACCGAGGCGACCGTCATCGCGTGCGGCGCCCAGCTCCTCCCCGGCGAGCCCGTGCGGATCGGGCTGCCGATCGACGGCTGGGACCTCGCCGTCGTCGGCCCGGACGGCCGGGAGGTGCCGGACGGCGCCACCGGCGAGCTGATCATCGGCGGGGTGGGCCTGGCCCGGTACCTCGACCCGGAGCTCGACGCCACCAAGTTCGCGCCCATGCCCACGCTCGGCTGGGAGCGCGCGTACCGCTCCGGCGACCTCGTGGTGCGTGACGAGGCGGGCCTGCTCTTCGTCGGGCGCGCCGACGACCAGGTCAAGGTCAACGGGCGGCGCATCGAGCTCGGCGAGGTCGACGCGGCGCTGCTGGGCCTCGACGGGGTGGCCGCGGCGGCCTCCGCGGTGCGGCGCACCGAGTCCGGCAGCACGCTCCTGGTCGGCTACGTCGTGCCCGCCGACCCCGACGGGGCGGACACCACCGCCCTGGCGGACGCCCTGCGCGAGGCGCTGCCGGAGTCGATGGTCCCGCTGCTCGCCGTCGTCGACCACATCCCGACCCGGACCTCCGGCAAGGTCGACCGCGACGCGCTGCCCTGGCCGCTGCCCGGCCTGCAGGAGCAGGCGTCCACGCTGACCGGGACCGCGGCCTGGGTGGGCGAGCAGTGGCAGCGGGTCATCGGGGTGCGCCCCACCGACCCCGCAGACGACTTCTTCGCCCGCGGCGGCAGCTCGCTGACCGCGGCCCAGCTCGTCTCGGCGGTGCGCTCGCTGTACCCCGAGGTCACGGTCGCGCAGGTCTACGGGCACCCGACCGTCGGCGCGCTCGCGGCGTACCTCGACGAGCGCTGGCCGGACGTCGCCCGTGCGCGTGAGGCGGGTACCGGCGACGGCGCGGGCACCGGCGGAAGGGGCCCCGAAGGCGCCCCCACCGGTGCGGCCGGCCGCCCCGGCCCGGCGGGTGCCGCCCGGCGCACCGTCCGGCCGGTCCCGGCCCGGAGCCAGCTCGTGCAGCTGCTCGCCCTCGTGCCCCTGCGCACCGCCGTCGCGCTGCGCTGGCTCACGGCGCTGGCCGCCGTCAACAACGTCCTCGCCGCCGCGTGGGGGGTGCCGTGGGCGGCCCCGGTGCCCTGGTGGTGGGTCCTCGCGGGCTGGGTGCTCACCGTCTCGCCGGTGGGCCGGATGGGCCTCAGCGCCCTCGTGGCGCGGGTGCTGCTCGCCGGGCTGCGACCCGGCACCTACCCCCGCGGCGGCGGCGTGCACCTCCGGCTGTGGGCGGCCGAGCGGTTCGCCGACGGCTTCGGCGCCGTGACCCCCGCGACCGCGCCCTACATCGGCCTGTACGCCCGGGCGCTGGGGGCGAAGGTGGGCCGCGAGGTCGAGCTGCACGCCGCCCCGCCCGTCACCGGGATGCTCACGCTCGGCCGCGGCTGCGCCGTCGAGCCGGAGGTGGACCTCTCCGGCCACTGGGTTGACGGCGACGTCGTCCACGTCGGCCGCGTCACCGTCGGCCCCGGCGCGACGGTCGGCGCGCGCAGCGTGCTCTACCCCGGCGCCCGGGTGGGCGCCGGCACGGACGTCGCGGCCGGCTCCGCGGTCCACGGCCGCACCGACGAGGACGCGTACTGGGCCGGCTCGCCAGCCCGCCGCGTCCACGCGGCCCGCCACCCGTGGCCGGCCGAGCGGCCCGCGAGGCCCGGACGCTGGACGTTCGCCTTCGGCGTCGCCGGGGCCGTGACCGGCGCGCTGCCGGTCCTCGTCGTCGCCGCCGCGATGGTCGTGGTCGGCCTGGCTGTGCGCGAGGCGCCGACCTTCGGCTCCGCCGTCGCGCCCGCGCTGGCTGCGGGGCTGGCGGCCACGGTTCTGGCGTTCGTCGGTTACGCCGCGGTGGTCGTCGTGGTGGTCCGGCTGCTCGGCCTCGGGCTGCGCGACGGCTACCACCCCGTGCACTCCCGCGTCGGCTGGCAGGCGTGGTGCACCGAGCGTGTCATGGACTCGGCCCGCACCGTGCTCTTCCCGATCTACTCCTCCGTGCTCACGCCCGCCTGGCTGCGGCTGCTCGGCGCGCAGGTGGGCCGGGACGTCGAGGCCTCCACCGTCGTCGGGATCCCGAAGATGATGCGGATCAAGGACGGGGCGTTCCTCGCCGACGACACCATGGTCGGCGGCTACGAGCTGGGCGGCGGATGGCTGCGGGTGGCCCGCGCGAAGGTCGGCCGCCGGGCCTTCCTCGGCAACTCGGGCATGACCGCACCGGGACGCACCGTGCCGAAGAACGGCCTCGTCGCCGTGCTCTCCGCCGCCCCGCACAAGGTCCGGGCCGGGTCGAGCTACATCGGCAGCCCGCCGGTCCTGCTGCCGCGGGCCGCCACGCTGGACGACGGCGAGCGCACCTACTCCCCGCCCGCGCGGCTGCGCCGGGCGCGGGCGTTCGTCGAGGCCTGCCGGGTGGTGCCGGTGCTCGTGCTGGGCACCCTGGCGCTGGCCGCGTTCCTCGGCCTGCAGGCGCTCGTCCTCGCGCTCGGCTGGGGGGCCGCGGCCGCGCTGGGCGGCGTCGTGCTGCTGGCGACCGGGGCGGTCGCCGGGATCGTCACCATCGTGGCGAAGTGGCTGCTCGTGGGGCGCATCCGGGCGGGCGAGCACCCGCTGTGGAGCTCGTTCGTGTGGCGCGGGGAGCTGGCCGACACCTTCACCGAGTACGTCGCGGCCCCGCTGCTGGCGGACGCCGTCGCCGGTACCGTCGCCCTGGTGTGGTGGCTGCGGGGGATGGGGGCGCGCATCGGGCGCGGCGTGTGGTGCCAGACGTACTGGCTGCCCGAGGCGGATCTCGTCCGGCTGGGCGACGGCGCCTCCGTGGGCCCGGGCTGCGTGGTCCAGACGCACCTCTTCCACGACCGCATCATGAGCCTGGACACCGTCACGCTCGGCGACGGCGCCACCCTCGGCCCGCACGGGGTGATCCTCCCCGCGGCCTCGCTCGGCGAGCACAGCGTCGTCGGCCCGTCCTCGCTCGTCATGCGCGGGGAGGCCGTGCCCGCGGGCACCCGGTGGGTGGGCAACCCGATCTCCCCGTGGCGCGAGACCGCCGCGGCGGGCGCCGCTTCCGCCGACGGGCGGGCCACCTCGTGAGGGCGCGCGACCCGTACCGGCCCGCGCACGGCAGCGACGCGTTCCACGTCGAGCACTACGACCTCGACCTGACCTACCGGGTGGCCGCGAACCGGCTCTCCGGCACCGCGACCCTGCGGCTGCGCACCCTCGAGCAGCTCTCCGAGATCTCCCTGGACCTCAACGGCTTCACGGTGGAGAGCGTCGCCGTGGCCGGCGCCCGGCTGGGGCGGTACCGCCACCGCGCCCGCAAGCTCGTGGTCAAGCTGGCCGAGGACGCAGCCGCCGGGGCCGAGCTGCAGGTGAGCGTGCGCTACAGCGGCAACCCCAGGCCGGTGCCCAGCCCGTGGGGCCCGCTCGGCTGGGAGGAGCTCGAGGACGGGGCGCTGGTCGCCAGCCAGCCCACCGGGGCGTCGTCGTGGTTCCCGTGCAACGACCACCCGGCCGACAAGGCGACGTACCGCACGTGCCTGACCGTCGACTCCCCCTACTTCGTGCTCGCCCACGGCGAGCTGACGGGCCGGCGGGTCCGGGCCGCGACCACCACGTGGGTCTACGAGGAGCGTCACCCCACCTCGGCCTACCTGGCCACCGTGCAGGTCGGCCCGTACGAGGAGCTGTCCCTGGGTGCCTCCCCCGTGCCCCAGCGCGCGGTGCTGCCGCCGTCGCTGAAGAAGCTGGCCCGGCGGCGGCTGGCCCACCACGGGAAGATCATGCGGACCTTCACCAGGCTGTTCGGCCCGTACCCGTTCGCCGGCTACGCGCTCGTGGTCACGGCCGACGACCTCGAGATCCCGGTGGAGGCGCAGGGCGTCTCGATCTTCGGGGCGAACCACCTCACGGACGACGACGGCGAGCGGCTCG
This sequence comes from Georgenia daeguensis, assembly GCF_039537705.1. Lineage (NCBI taxonomy): Bacteria > Bacillati > Actinomycetota > Actinomycetes > Allobogoriellales > Allobogoriellaceae > Georgenia > Georgenia daeguensis. The sequence goes on along the minus strand of NZ_BAABBA010000001.1, from coordinate 322,973 downwards.
TCCCGCACGAGCTCGCCCACCAGTGGTTCGGCAACTCCGTCTCGGTGAGCTCCTGGCAGCACATCTGGCTCAACGAGGGGTTCGCCTGCTACGCCGAGTGGCTGTGGTCCGAGGCAGCCGGTGAGGCGAGCGCCGCCGACCTCGCCCGCACCTGGCACGCCCGGCTGACCACGCTCGCGCAGGACCTCGTGCTCGCCGACCCGGGGCCGGAGAACATCTTCGACGACCGCGTGTACAAGCGCGGAGCGCTCACCCTGCACGCCCTGCGCTCCGCCCTCGGCGACGAGACGTTCTTCGACCTCGTGCGCGACTGGACCGCCCGGCACCGCTACGGCGCCGTGGACACCGACGACTTCCGGGACCTGGTGGAGGAGCACGCCGCACGCGCGGGCGGCGAGCCGCTCGCCGCCCGGTCGGCGGCCCTGCTCACCCGCTGGCTCGACTCGGCCGAGCTGCCCGCCCTGTAGGTCGGTCACGCTGCGAGTCGGCAGCGCGGGTCAGCCGCCCGGGGTCGGCAGCACGGGGCCGGCCGCCCGCGTCGGCACCACGGGGTCGGCAGCACGGGTCGGCCGCACCCTCAGCAGCACCCGTCCGAGCCGGCCCTTCGCCGGAGCGCCCGGAGCACCGGTCCGGGCGCCAGCCCGGCGCGTCGTCCGGCCGCCCGCGGCGCCGTGACCGCCGCCCCTCGAGCCAGCGCCTGCAGGGCGCGGGCGGTCCCGAGGGCCAGCGGTCGCCCGTGCCCCGGCGCCAGCACCCGGGGGTTCAGGGCCGCGAGCGCCTCCACCGACCGCTGCGCCGCCGCACGGTCCCACGTGGTCAGCCAGGGCGGCCCCGCGAGGCGCCGTCGGCCGGTGACAGCCCCCACCACGGAGCTCAGGTCCACGGTCAGCACCGCGTCGCCGGAGATCAGGACGCCGTCGCCCCGGCGCAGGTACGCGACGTGGCCGGGGGTGTGACCGGGCGTGGGGACGTACTCCCAGTCCGGCAGCCCTGGCACCGCACCGGAGGCGGCCAGCGGGCGCACGACGTCGGTGATGTCGCCGGCCGCCTCGACGGCCGCACGCCGCCGCGCGGGCAGCACGTTCATCAGCGGGACGACCACCCACCTGTCCAGCGGCATCGAGCGCTCCGGCAGGTACCGTCCCGCCGCCATCACGACCTCGTCGGCGTGGGCGTAGACCGGCACCTCCCAGCTGCGGGCGAGCGCCCCAGCCGCGCCGGAGTGGTCGGGGTGCAGGTGGGTCAGGAGGATCGCCGTCGGCCTCACGTCCGGCCCGAGCAACCGCCCGGCCGCCGCCTCGATCGCCGGTGCGCTGGCGCGCCAGCCGGCGTCGACCAGCACCCAGGTGCCGCCGCCCGAGCGCACGAGGTAGGCGTTCGAGGCCGCGACGCCCCGCCCGAGGGTGAGCATGTGGACCCCGGGGGCGATCTCCCGCGGGACGTGCCGGGCCATGGCACCACCTCCCCGCACCATGGTGCGTGCGGCGCGGGCTCACGACCAGGGGCGAACGTCCTCCCCGCTGCCGGCCGGGCCTGAGCCGGCCCCGGCGAGCACGGCCGCACCGTCGTGGACGCGCACCGCGAGGCCGGCGACGCCGACGACCGCCACCGCACCCACCGCACCCACTTCACCGTCCCCCAGGTCGGCGACGGCGACGGCAACGCCGCCGTCGGACGCACCCACGGCGGGGGCGTCGAGGGGTGCGCCCACCGTGGTCACGGGGACGGTCAGGGTGAAAGACGAGGGGGCGAGCTCGAGGCCGGCACCGAGCGCCTTGAGCACGGCCTCCTTGCGCGCCCACGTCCGGGCCAGGTCCGCGGGCCGCTCCCCCGCCCGCAAGCGCGAGTGCCGTTCCCGCTCGGCCGCCGAGAGGACGACGTCGGCCACCGGCGCCGCGCCGACGGCAGCGACCGACTCGACGTCCACCCCGACCGGCAGCTCCGCCGTCGCCACCGCGACCAGCGGCCCGGACCTGCTGACGCTGACGTGCCACGGGGCGCCCGCGAGCACCCGTACCTGCCCGTGCGGGTCGCCGCACCGGGGGCAGCGGGCAACGAGGGGCACCTGGTCCGGGGGAAGACCGAGCCGCTGGCCGAGCACCGCACGCAGCAGCCGGCGTCCCGCGACGAACTCGGCCGCCCGTCCGGGCGGGAGCGTGGCCGCCCGGGTCCGTTCGGCGTCGTCGAGCCAGGCGAGCGGCGGCAGGACTGTGGGCCGCGGGAGCAGCCACACGTCGACCTCCGCCCGTCCCATGCCTCCATCCTGCCGGTCCACGTCGCCGGCGACTGCGCCAGCGCTGCCAGCGGCGGCGGCAGCAGCGGCGGCGGCAGCGGCCGCAGCACCGGCGGCGGCCGCACGCCCCCACCGGTAAGTGCTCCTGGGCAGACGAAGTGGTTCCAGGCCCACTCGATCTGCTCAGGAGCACTTATGGCTCACCTCCGACTCGGCGCCCCGCGCCCAGGCAGCTGCTCGGCGGGGACCGACCGAGGCGTGCGCCGGCCGGGCCGAGGGTGACCCTCAGTCCGCCGAGGCAGGCTCCGCGAGCCCCGCACGCTGCTGCCCGGCGTGCAGCACCTTCTCGTTGATCGGCTCCTGCCCGACCGCGCGGCGCCGCCGGAAGTACTCGCGGGCCTCGTCCTGGCGCTCCTTCTCCACGCCGGTGGCGATGGTCGCGCGCAGGTGGCCTGCGGAGTATCCGAAGGCGTCGACGAGGTCCACCGCGTGCGGGCGCAGCCGCACCAGCAGCCGGTCGACGTAGCTCGTCACCGTCCGGGCCCGCTGGGCGGAGATGCGCCCGTTCATGAGGTACCAGGCCAGGTTCTTCTCGATCAGGGTCAGGCCGAACAGGTCGCGCAGGGTGGTGAGCACCTCGCGGGTCCGCTCGTCGCGCACCTGGGGCAGGGCGGCGGTGAAGGCCTCCCACTGCAGCAGCTCCGCGTGGGCGCGTGCGGCCTCGATGAGATCGTGCTGGTGGGCGTTGAACAGCGCGGCCGCCTCCACGGGCGAGGCCTTGCGGGCGGGCCGCAGCGCGCCGGCGATCTCCTCGACCATGGCCTCGACGCGGTCCTCGAGCAGCTCGCGCTGGGTGTCGGCCGCACGCAAGTGCCCGGCCGAGCGGGCCCGGGAGCCGGTGTCCCGGATGGACTGCGCGGCGCGGCGCAGCGGAGTGCGGTGCAGCGTCATGTCCGCGGCGCGGGCGGCGACGTACCGGGCGGCGCCGGCGATGTCGACCTTCGCCATCTCCTTGCCGTAGTCGGTGAGCAGCCGCTTGCCGACGAGCTGGAGCAGCACGTTGTTGTCGCCCTCGAACGTGACGTAGACGTCCATGTCCTGACGCAGGCCCACGAGCCGGTTCTCGGCCATGAAGCCGGCGCCGCCGCAGGCCTCGCGCGCCTCCTGGAGCGTCTCGAGCGCCAGCCAGGTCGTCAGCGGCTTGGCGGCCGCGGCGAGCGTCTCGAGGTCCTGGCGGTCCTCGTCGGTGTCGTGGTGCCCGGCGAAGATGCCGTGGAAGCGCTCGAGGAGCTCGGCCTGCGCGAACGTGGCGGCGTACGTCCGGGCGAGCAGGGGCAGCAGGCGGCGCTGGTGCTGCTGGTAGTCCAGCAGCACCACCTCGGCGTGCTCGTCGGCGCCGGTGAACTGCCGCCGTTCGTCGCCGTAGCGGACCGCGATCGCGAGCGCCATCTTCGAGACGCCGACGGCGGCGCCGGAGAGGGACACCCGGCCCTGGACGAGCGTGCCGAGCATGGTGAAGAACCGCCGGCCGGGGCTCTCGATCGGCGAGGAGTAGGTGCCGTCCGCCGCGACGTCGCCGTACCGGTTGAGCAGGTTGGTCCGCGGCACCCGCACGTGGTCGAACCACAAGCGGCCGTTGTCGACGCCGTTGAGGCCGCCCTTGTGGCCGTCGTCCTCCCCCGCCACGCCCGGCAGGAAGCGCAGCCCGCCGTCGCCGTCGTCCTCGCGCAGCGGGACGTAGAAGGCGTGGACCCCGTGGTTGACGCCCCGCGTGATTAGCTGGGCGAAGACGACGGCGGCGCGCCCGTGCAGGGCGGCGTTGCCGATGTACTCCTTGCGCGCGGCCGTGATCGGCGTGTGGACCACGAACTCCTCGGTCTGCGCGTCATACGTCGCCGTGGTGGCGATCGAGGAGACGTCGGAGCCGTGACCGATCTCCGTCATCGCGAAGCAGCCGGGCACGGACAGGTCCATGATCCCGGGCAGGAAGCGGCGGTGGTGCTCCTCGCTGCCGAGGTGCAGCACGGCGGCGCCGAACAGCCCCCACTGGACGCCGCCCTTGATCTGCAGCGAGGGGTCCGCCACCGCGAGCTCCTCGAAGCCGGCGATGTTCCCGCCCGGGTCGTCCTGGCCGCCGAGCTCGGCCGGGAAGGCGCGCAGCACCTCGCCGGTCTCCACGAGCCGGTGCAGCTGGCGCAGAACGCGCTCGCGGTGCTCCGCCGTCGGCAGCCCCTCGATCTTCTGCAGCTCGGGGTCGAGGGCGAGGTCACGGGCCCGGCGGCGCAGCTCCCACCAGCGCCCGTCGAGCAGGCGCCCAAGGGCGTTGACGTCGAGGCGCTCGGCCGGGGTGCGGACAGCGCCCGGGCTGGGCACCGGTGCCGACGGCGCCGCGGGGGTGACGGGGCCGGGGCGGCGGGCGGGCGAGGTCGTGGTCATCGGGGTCTCCGTCTCACGTCGTCGTGCTCGGTCTGTGGTGGTCGTGGTGGTCGGCCGGTCGTGGTGGTCGGCCGGTCGTGGGGTCAGCCGCCCCGGCTCTGCCGTGCCCTGCGCAGGACGCCGACGGCGCCGTCCCAGAGCCAGTCGGACAGGTGCATGGCCAGCGCCTGGCGCGGCACCCGGCCGACGCCGCGCGCGTCGGCGGCGTCGGCCTCGTCGGGGCGGTCCCCCAGCCAGAGGTCGACGGCACCGCGGACGAGACCGACCACGCCGGCGGCCCACAGGCGGGCGGCGACCAGCGTCGACTCCTCCACCGGGCCGGCGTCGCGGTCCTCGCCCCGCAGGGCCGGCAGCACGGCCTCGGCGACGAGGTCGGCCACCTCGGCGACGAACCCGCGCACCTCGCCCGCGGTTGCCTCGGGCCGGGTCACGAAGGCGTAGACGTGCGGGGAGGCGTCGACCATCTCCAGGTAGACGCCGACCATGGCGGAGATCCGCTCCCGCGGTCCGCCGGCCCGCGCGGCCGCCTCCTCGAGCGCGTCCCGCATGCGGCCGAGGACCGCCTGCCCCACCGCCACCTGGAGGCCGGTCTTGTCGACGAAGTACCGGTAGAGGATCGACTTCGAGGTCCCGATCTCCGTGGCGAGGTCGTCCATGGACAGGTCCGGCCCGCGGTGGTGCACGGCGCGGCGGGCCGCGCGGACGAGCTCGTCACGCCGGGCCGCCCGGTGGTCCGCCCACCGGGTGGCGCGACCGTCCGGGGCGGCGTCGATGTCCGGGGCATCGCCCGGGGAGGTGACTGACATCACGATACCGACGGTATCAGGTACTCTGAGTATCGCAATGACCGTTCCGCCCAGAGACCTTGGTCCCGAGCGGGCCGGCAGACATCCTTCCGCCGAGCAGGAAGAGGACGACGACGTGACCTCCACCCCCACCACCCCCGGCGCCCGCGCCGCGATCATCGGGTCCAACCGGATCCCGTTCGCGCGGGCCGGCAGCGCCTACGCCGGCGCCTCCAACAAGGACATGCTCACCGCCACCCTCGAGGGCCTCGTGGCCCGCTTCGGCCTGGCCGGCGAGCGGCTCGACGAGGTCGCGGCCGGGGCGGTGCTGAAGCACTCGCGGGACTTCAACCTCACCCGCGAGAGCGTCCTGGGCTCCTCCCTCGACCCCCGCACGCCCGCCTACGACGTGCAGCGCGCCTGCGGCACCGGCCTCGAGGCGATCATCGGCGTCGCCAACAAGATCGCGCTGGGCCAGGCCCAGGTCGGCGTCGGCGGCGGCGTGGACTCGACGTCGGACGCCCCGATCGTCGTCTCCGACCGGCTCCGCAAGGCGCTGATCCAGGCCAGCCGGGCCAAGACCCTGCCGGACCGCGTCAAGGCCTTCGCGTCGCTGCGCCCGCGCGACCTCGCCCCCGTGGCACCCGACGTGGCCGAGCCGCGCACCGGGCTCAGCATGGGCGAGCACCAGGCGCTGACCACCGCGCGCTGGGGCATCACCCGGGAGGACCAGGACGCCCTGGCGCTCGCCTCCCACCAGAACCTCGCCGCCGCGTACGAGCGCGGCTTCTTCGAGGACCTCATGACCCCGTACCGGCGCCTGACCCGCGACGAGTCGCTGCGCGCGGACACCTCGCTGGAGAAGCTCGCCAAGCTCAAGCCGGTCTTCGGCAAGAACGCCGCCCCGGGCGGCCCGGCACCCTCGATGACCGCGGGGAACTCCACGCCGCTGTCCGACGGCGCCTCCGCGGTGCTCCTCGCCTCCGACGAGTGGGCCGCCGAGCGTGGGCTCCCCGTGCTCGCGCACGTCGTCGACGCCCAGGTGGCGGCGACCGACTTCGTCGGCGGCCAGGAGGGTCTGCTCATGGCCGGCGCCTACGCGATCCCCACGCTGCTGCGGCGCAACGGCATGAGCCTGGCCGACTTCGACCTCGTGGAGATCCACGAGGCCTTCGCGGCCACCGTGCTCGCGACCCTGGCCGCGCTCGAGGACGAGGACTTCTGCCGGACCCGCCTCGGCCTCGACGGCGCCCTCGGCAGCGTGGACCGCGCCCGCCTGAACGTCACGGGCTCCTCGCTCGCCGCGGGCCACCCCTTCGCCGCCACCGGCGGCCGCATCGCCGGCACCCTGGCCAAGCTCCTCTGCGAGCGCGGCGGCTCCGAGGTCCGGCCCGGGCAGAAGGCGCGCGGCCTCATCTCGGTCTGTGCGGCGGGCGGCCAGGCCGTCACGATGATCCTGGAGGCGGCGTGAGCGACACCTACCTCGAGCTGGTCAACGGCGGCCTGCCCGCCACGGTCGCCAAGAAGCTCGGCCTGCCCCGGCCCGCACGCCTACGGCGGACCGACCCCTCCGCCGTCGACAGGCCCCTGACGCCCGGACCGGTCCTCGTCCTCTCGGACGCCGGCGCCGCCGCCGAGGCGGACACCGTCGCGCAGGACCTGCTCGCCTGGGACCTGGACGTGCGGCGCGACCCGCGCCTGAGCGACCACGAGCGGTGGGGCGCCGTCGTCGTCGTCCTGACCGGCGTGACGCATCCCACCGACCTTGCGACACCGACCCTCGAGCTCGGCTCGGTGCTGCGCGGGCTCGCCCCGGGCGGGCGGGTCGTGACCCTCTCGCGCACCGCGCCGGCCGCCGTCGCGAGCCCTTCCGGCGACGCCGGCACCGACGTTCCGGCGGCGCTCGCCGCCGCACGGCTCGGCGTGGACGGCCTCGTCCGGTCCGTGGCCAAGGAGCTCCGGGCGGGCGCCACCGCGAACGGGCTCGTGCTGGGCGACGACGTGGGCGTCGGGGCGCCGTCCGTGCGCGGCGGGCTGCGGTTCCTCCTCTCCGCCCGCTCGGCGTTCGTCGACGGCCAGCTCCTGCAGGTCGGCACCGACGGCGGCAGCGAGCCCGCCGACTGGGAACGCCCGCTGGCCGGGGCGGTCGCCGTCGTCACGGGCGCCGCCCGCGGCATCGGCGCGGCCGTCGCCCGGGTGCTGGCCCGCGACGGCGCCCACGTCCTCGGCGTGGACGTGCCCGCCGCCGGGGACGCGCTCAGCGCCGTCATGAACGAGGTGGCCGGTGTGGCGCTGCAGCTCGACATCACCGCGGAGGACGCCGCCGAGCGCATCCTCGCCGTCGCTCGCACCCGCTACGGGCACCTGGACATCGTGGTGCACAACGCCGGCATCCTGCGGGACAAGCTGCTCGCCAACATGACGGCGGACCGCTTCGACGACCTGCTCGCCGTCAACATCGCCGCCCCGCTGCGGATGAACGAGACGTTCGCGGAGCCTGGCGTCCTGGGCGGGGACGGCGCCGCGCCCCGGATCATCTCGCTCGCGTCGACCTCGGGGATCGCGGGAAACCGCGGCCAGACCAACTACGCCGCCGCGAAGGCCGGGATCATCGGCATGACCCGCGCGCTCGCCGGGCCGGTCGGCCGGTCGGGCGGCACGGTCAACGCCGTCGCGCCGGGCTTCATCGAGACGGACATGACGGCGAAGATCCCGCCGGTGCCGCGGCAGATCGCCCGCTGGGGCAGCTCGCTGCAGCAGGGCGGCAAGCCGGTGGACGTCGCCGAGGCGATCGCATTCCTCGCCTCCCCGCAGGCCGGGGGCATCAACGGGCAGACCCTTCGGGTGTGCGGCCAGATGCTGGTGGGGCAGTGACGGCGGGCCCGCGCAAGGGTACGCCGATCGTCCGCCGCGCGGGCGCCGACCTGGCGCACACCGAGCCCGCCGGCGGCCCGCCGTCGGGCTACCGCGAGGAGGTCGTGCACGCGATGCCGTCCCTCCGGCGGCTCTACGCGAAGGCCCTGGGCCGCCTGCGCACCATGGTGATGGCGCGGCCGGTCGCGCGCGGTCTGCCCCAGGTCGTCCTGCGCGTCGACGGGGTCCGCGGCGACCCCGCCGGGCTGTCGGAGTACCAGCACCTCGTGGGCGAGCCCGGGACGGACGCGCTCCCGGCCGGGTACGTCCACGTGCTCGCCTTCCCGCTGGCGATGGCCGTGATGGTGCGCGAGGACTTCCCGCTCCCGGTGCTCGGTCTGGTCCACGTGGGCAACCGTGTGGACTGCCAGCGGCAGCTCACGCTCGACGACGCCGTCACGGTCCGGGCGTGGGCGCAGGACGCCCGCGAGCACGCGAGAGGGACGACGGTCGACCTCGTGGTCGAGGTGACCGACGCGTCCGGCCGGCTGGCGTGGCGGGGGGTGTCCACCTACCTGGCCAAGGGCCGCCCGCCGCGCGGGCTGGCCGTGGCGCCCGCCCGCGAGCGCGGCGACCGGCCCGATCCGCCGACGGTGCCGACGGCGGTCTGGCGCCTCGCCGGCGACGTCGGGGTGCGCTACGCGGAGGTGTCCGGGGACCGCAACCCGATCCACGTCTCGCGGGTGGGCGCGCGGCTCTTCGGGTTCCGCCGGCCCATCGCGCACGGGATGTACACGGCCGCGCGGGCGCTGGCCGCCGCGCCGCCCGCGCTGCGGCAGGCGCCGTTCACCTGGTCGGTGGAGTTCGCCAAGCCGGTTCTCCTGCCGGCCACGGTCGCGTTCGCGGCGTCCCCCGTCGGGACCGGCACGGGCGCGGGCGCGGTCACCGGCACCGGCACCGGCACCGGCACCGGCACGACCTTCGCGGTCTGGAGCCCGCGCTCGGGAGCGGTCCACCTGACGGGCACGGTCGTCGCCCGCTGACGGGCCCGGTTCCGGCGGCACGAGGGCTGGGGCCGCGTCCTCGTACCACGCCCGTGGACGCTCGCTCCCGGCGCGGTCGGCGGCGTTCCACCGTCGTGCCGCCGGACTTATCCACCGGCGTTACCCACAGGGTTGTGCACATACGCACAACTGCGCCGATACACCTGTGGACGCGGCACGCGCCGGGACTTTCGTACCTGGGCGCCGTCACCGGCCGCGCGTGACGATGATCTCCAGCGCCGAGAGAGCGATCTCCACGGCTGAGGGTGCGCGCCGCGCGAGGGAGCGGACGGAGGAGCCATGACCGCCGTCGTCGACAGGCGGATCGTCCAGGACGACGTGCGGCAGTGGCGCGGTCTGGTCGTCGTCGGCGCCTGGGCGGCGCTGGCGAGCGTGGTCCTGATCGTCGTGCAGATCGTCGTCTACCTGCTGTGGCCGCCCCCGGAGACGACAGTGGGGTTCTTCGAGCTGCTCGCCGACGCCCCGCTCCTGGGGGTGCTCTCGCTCGACGCGCTGTACATCGTGAGCAACCTCCTCGCCTACCTGATCTACCTCGCGCTCGCCGTCCCGCTCTGGCGGGTCAGCCGGTCCGCCGTCGTGGTGGCGCTGGCGTTCGGCACGCTCGGCATGGCGGCGTACATGTCCTCCCCGCGCCCGGTCGAGATGCTGACGCTCGCGCAGGCCTATGCGACCGCCGACCCGGCCGAGCAGACGGCGCTGCTCGCCACCGGCGACGGCATGGTGGCGACGTGGACGGGCACCGCGTTCGACGTCTACTACTTCTTCAACCTCGTGACGCTGCTCGTCCTGGCCCTGCTGATGTACCGCAGCACGGTGTTCACCCGCGCCACCGCGGTCTGGGGCCTGGTCGCGGCGGCCCTCATGGCCGTGCCGTCGAACTTCGGCGTCGTCGGCCTGGCGTTTGCCCTCGCGTCGCTGGTGCCGTGGGCCGTCTTCGCGGTGCTGGTCGCCCGCCGCCTGACCCGGCTGGCGGGCGAGCGGCAGCGTCCGTCGCGCCGGGCGGCAGCGCTCAGAGGCAGGTAAGAATCCGGCGCCGCAGGGTCTTGCGCTTGACGCAGCGTCAACTGCCAGGCTGGTCCTGCCCGCGACGGACGGAGGACACCGTGGAGTGGACGATCCACCAGGTCACCCGGATCACCGGCACGACCAGCCGGACGCTGCGCCACTACGGGCAGATCGGACTGCTGGAGCCCTCCCGCACTGGTCACGGCGGCCTGCGGTACTACGACGAGGACGCGCTCGTGCGGCTGCAGCGCATCCTGCTGCTGCGCGAGCTCGGGCTCGGCCTGCCCACCATCGGGGAGGTCCTCGCCGGCGGGCAGGGCGTCGCCGAGGCCCTGCGCACCCACCTGGCGCTGCTGGAACAGCAGCGGGACCGGGTGGAGCGCCAGCTCGCCTCGGTCAGAAGCACCATCGAGAAGAAGGAGAGAGGTGAACCGCTCGTGGCGGAGGAGATGTTCGACGGTTTCGACCACACCCGGTACAAGGCCGAGGTGGAGGAGCGCTGGGGCGCGGACGCGTACGCGGCGGGCGACCACTGGTGGCGCGGAATGAGCGAGGACGAGCGCCGGGCGTGGCAGAACCGCGCCGCGGGGCTGGGCGCCGGCTGGACGGCCGCCGCGGCCGGTGGGCTCGCCCCCGACGGCGACGAGGCGCAGGCACTCGCGCGGCGTCACGTCGAGTGGCTCGCCGGCATCCCCGGCACGCCGCGCAACGGCTCCGGCGGGCCGGCGAGGGAGTACGTCGTCGGTCTCGGCGAGATGTACGTCGCCGACCCCCGGTTCGGCGCGAACTACGGCGGCGCCGAGGGGGCGGCCTTCGTGCGGGACGCGCTCCGGGTCTACGCCGACCGCCACCTGTAGGCAGCGGCGACCCGCCGGCCTCAGGCGTCGCCCGCCCGCCCGCTGACCGCTGTCACCCGGGGCGGGGCACGCGGCACGGGCGGGGCCGGCAGGAACGTACGCTCGCTCCATGCCGGCCTCCCTGCACGTCTCGGGGTTCGGCGCGTCCCACGGGGTGCGCCGGCTCTTCTCCGACCTCACCGTGACCATCGCCCCCGGTGACGTGTGGGGGCTCGTCGGCGCGAACGGCGCCGGCAAGTCCACCCTGCTCACCGCGCTGGCCGGCCTGCCCTCGCAGGCCGACCTCGAGGGCAGCGCCACGCTCGCGCCCCCGCACGCGAGCGTCGGCTACCTCGCGCAGGAGCCGGAGCGGCGCCCGGGCGAGACCGTGCTGGAGCTGCTGCACCGGCGGACCGGGGTCGGTGCGGCGACGGCGGAGCTCGACCGCGCCGCGACGGCGATGGCCGAGCGGCACGACGACGCCGCGGTGGCCGACGCCTACGCCGTCGCCCTCGAGCGTTGGCTGGCCCTCGGCGGCGCCGACCTGGACGACCGGGCCGCGGCCGCGGCGGCGGACGTCGGGCTGGGCGTCCCGCTCGACGCGCTGACCACCACGCTCTCCGGCGGGGAGGCCGCCCGCGTCGGCCTCGCCGCCCTCGTGCTCTCCCGGTTCGACGTCCTCCTGCTCGACGAGCCGACCAACGACCTCGACCTGGCGGGCCTGGACCGTCTCGAGCGGTTCGTCGCCGAGACCCGCGCGCCGCTCGTCGTCGTCAGCCACGACCGGGAGTTCCTCGCCCGCACGGTCACCGGGATCATCGAGCTGGACCTCGCCCAGCAGCAGGTCGCCGTCTACGACGGCGGGTACGACGCCTACCTCGCCGAGCGCGAGCTGGCCCGGCTCCGGGCCCGGGAGGCCTACGAGGAGTACGCGGGCAAGGTCGCGGGCCTCAAGGACCGCGTGCAGACGCAGAAGTCCTGGGTGGACAAGGGCGTGCGCAACGCCCGCAAGAAGGCCGCCCGGGAGCCGGACAAGCACATCAAGGCCCACGCCGTCGCCGTCTCGGAGAAGCAGGCCGCCAAGGTCAGCCAGTCGCGGCGGGCGATCGAACGCCTCGAGAGGGAGCAGGTCGAGGAGCCCCGCAAGGAGTGGGAGCTGCAGATGTCGATCGCCCGGGCGCCCCGCTCGGGCACGGTGGTGGCGGTGCTCGACGGCGCGGTCGTGCGCCGCGGCGGCTTCACGCTCGGGCCGGTCACCACGCAGGTCGGCTACGGCGACCGCGTGGTCGTCACCGGCGCGAACGGCTCGGGCAAGTCCACGCTGCTCGCCCTGCTGCTGGAGCGGCTCGCGCCCGACGAGGGGCGGGCGGCGCTGGGAGCCGGCGTCGCCGTCGGCGAGGTCGACCAGGCGCGGGCGATGTTCGACGAGCCGGTGCCGGTGGCCGCGACCTTCGGTCGGCTGCTGCCGGACTGGAGCGAGGCGGACGTGCGCACCCTGCTCGCGAAGTTCGGGCTCGGCGGCGAGCACGCCGTGCGCCCGGCGGCGTCCCTCTCCCCCGGCGAGCGGACCCGGGCGGCCCTGGCGCTGCTGCAGGCGCGCGGCACGAACCTGCTGGTGCTCGACGAGCCGACCAACCATCTCGACCTGCCCGCGATCCTCCAGCTCGAGCAGGCGATCGAGTCTTTCCCGGGCACCGTCCTGCTCGTCACGCACGACCGGCGCATGCTCGCCGGGGTGCGCGCGACCCGCCGCTGGCAGCTGGCCGGCGGGCAGCTCACCGAGCGTCCGGTGTGACGGGTCGCCCTCGCGCACGCGTCACATCCGTGCGGCCTCCGTCGTGAGGTGTCGGTCAGCGCGGTAGCGCCGTCAGTCCTCCACCTTCACCGCGGAGATCTCGAACTCGAGGTTGATCTTCTCCGAGACGAGCACACCGCCGGTGTCGAGCGCGACCTGCCACTCCAGGCCCCAGTCACGGCGGTTGACCCGCCGCGTGCCCTCGAAGCCCGCGCGCAGCCTGCCCTCGGCGTCACGGTGCACGCCCGTGGCCTCCAGCGGGATGGCGACCTGCTTGGTCACGTCGCGGATCGTCAGGTCCCCCACCACCATGTAGGCGTTGTCCTCGACCTCGTCGATGGTGGTGCTGCGGAAGACGATGTCCGGGAACCGCTCGGCGTCGAAGAAGTCAGGGCTGCGCAGGTGCTCGTCACGCTGGGCGTTGCGGGTGTCGACGCTGGCGGCCTTCAGCGTCACCACGACGGAGGACTTCGAGGGGTCTCCCGCCTCGACGTGGATGCGACCGTCGACGTCGTTGAACGCCCCTCGGACCTTGGTCACCATCGCGTGCCGTGCGGAGAAGCCGATCCGTGTGTGGCTGGGGTCGAAGACCCACTCACCGCTCAGGGACGTGTCGAGATCGGTCATCGTTGCTCCTTCTCGGGGCCGGGGGCGCCCGCCTGCGGGAATTCTTGCACGCAGATGCGGCCGACGAAGGACGGTTGGCGACCGTAGACTGCCGTGCGCAGGGCGACCACCGGTCGCCGCCCACCACCACAAGGACGTGGTCACCATGCGGATCTCCGTTCCCCGCGAGGTCAAGGACACCGAGCTGCGCGTCGCCATGACCCCTTCCGGCGTCGACCAGCTGGTCCGGGCGGGGCACGAGGTGTACGTCGAGGCCGGCGCCGGCACGGGCTCCGCGATCCCCGACGGGGACTACACCGCCGCGGGCGCCACGGTGCTGCCGGGCCCGGACGAGACGTGGGAGGCCGCCGACCTGGTCCTGAAGGTCAAGGAGCCGGTGCCGGAGGAGTACCACCGCATGCGGGAGGGGCAGACCCTCTTCACGTTCCTCCACCTGGCGGCGGACCGGCGCCTGACGGAGGAGCTGCTCACCCGCAAGGTCACGGCGGTCGCCTACGAGACGGTCGAGCTGCCCGACGGCAGCCTGCCGCTGCTGGCGCCCATGAGCGAGGTCGCCGGCCGGCTGGCGCCCATGGTGGGCGCCCACACCCTGCTGAGCTCCGAGGGCGGGCGCGGGGTGCTCCTGGGCGGCGTCTCGGGCGTCTACGCCGCGAAGGTGGTCGTCATCGGCGCCGGGGTGGCCGGGATGAATGCGGCCGCGATCGCGATCGGCATGCAGGCGGAGGTGCTGCTGCTGGACAAGGACCTCGCCAAGCTCCGCCACGCCGACGCGATCTACCAGGGCCACTGCCAGACCGTCGCGTCCAACGCCTACGAGATCGACCGGGCGATCGCGGACGCCGACCTCGTCATCGGCGCGGTCCTCGTGCGCGGGGCGCGGGCGCCGAAGCTGGTCACGGACGAGCAGGTGAGCCGGATGAGGCCGGGGGCCGTGGTGGTCGACATCGCGATCGACCAGGGCGGGTGCTTCGAGGGCGCGCGGCCCACCACGCACAGCGACCCCACGTACCGGGTGCACGACGTCGTGTACTACTGCGTGGCCAACATGCCGGGCGCCGTGCCGCACACCTCGACCTACGCCCTGACCAACGTCACGGTGCCCTACGCTCTCGAGCTCGCCGGGCGCGGGTGGCGCGACGCCATGCGCGCGGACCCGGCGCTCGCCCGGGGGCTGAACACCCATGACGGGACGGTCGTGTGCGCGCCGGTCGCCGCGGCGCACGGGCTGGACGCGACGCCGCTGGCGGAGGTGCTGGACCGGCCCCCCGTGCGCGCCACGAACTCCGGTCAGCGGTCCGCGTGACCGGCCCGGTCAGGCGTTGACGAGGGAGCCGATCACCGAGGTGAACAGCTTCAGGCCGTCGGTCCCGGCGCGCGGCGCCCCGCCCATGTCCGGGCCGAAGCCCGGCTCGACGGCGTGCTCCGGGTGCGGCATGAGGCCCACGACGTTGCCGCGCTCGTTGCTCACGCCGGCGATGTCGCGCAGCGACCCGTTGGGGTTGAGCCCCTCGTAGCGGAAGACGACCTGCCCCTCGCCCTCGAGGCGGTCGAGCGTGGCGTCGTCGGCGACGAAGCCGCCCTCGCCGTTCTTGAGCGGGACGGTGATGACCTGGCCGGCCTTGAGGTCCGAGGTCCAGGCCGTGGAGTCGTTGACCACGCGCAGCTGCTGGTCGCGGCAGATGAAGCGCTGGTGGTCGTTGCGGATCAGCGCGCCGGGCAGCAGGTGCGCCTCGCACAGGATCTGGAAGCCGTTGCAGATGCCGAGCACCGGCAGGCCGCCGCGGGCCGCGTCGACCACCTCGGTCATCACGGGGGCGAAGCGAGCGATGGCGCCGCAGCGCAGGTAGTCGCCGTAGGAGAAGCCGCCGGGCAGGATGACCGCGTCGACGCCGTGCAGGTCCGCGTCCGCGTGCCAGAGCGAGACCGGCTCGGCGCCCGCGAGACGCACCGCGCGGGCGGCGTCGCGGTCGTCGAGGGTGCCGGGGAAGGTGACGACGCCGATCCGGGCGCCCGCGGCGGACATCAGCGGGCCCCGTCCGCGTCGTAGACGCCCACGACGTCCTCGATGATCGGGTTCGACAGGGCGGTCTCGGCCGCCTGCCGCGCCGCGGCGAGCAGCTCGTCGGTGACCTCGCCCTCGACGCTCAGCTCGAAGCGCTTGCCCTGACGCACCCCGGTGAACTGCTCCAGGCCGAGACGGGGCAGCGCCCCGGCGACCGCCTTGCCCTGGGGGTCGAGGATCTCCGGCTTGGGCATGACCTCGACGACGATGCGTCCCATGTGTGAACTCCTCGGGGTGGACGACGGCGATGCCAGGGTAGCCGCTGCGGGCGCGGTCCTGCCGGGGGCGTCCGCCGCCCGGGCGGCGTCCGCCGGGCCGCCCGCTATCCCTCGCGCCGGCGGTTTCACGCGTCAGGGCAGGCGGGCGACGGCGCCCGTGACCAGGTCCCAGAACCGCCGCACGTCGAGGTCGGTGGCCACGAGGTGGTCGAGATCACGCCCCTGGCGGCCCTGCAGGTCGGTCACCGTCATGCCGCGGGTGTGCTGCCCGTGCAGCTCGACGTCCACGTGGCCGGGACGGACGGTGACGAGGTCCGGGGCGACCGCCCGCACGAGGGCGCAGACGTCGTGGACGGGCGGGGAGTCGAAGCCCTGCTTGGCGCGGTACGCGGGCCCGAAGAAGTTCAGCATGTCGACGACGAACCCGCCGGCCCGCGTCCCCATGGCCCGGAACCGCTCGTGGACGTCGGGGGTGGCGAGCGCCTGGTGCGTCAGGTCGAGGCCGACCATGGTCACCCGCCACGGGGCCGAGAACACGACGTGCGCCGCCTCGGGGTCGGTGTAGATGTTGAACTCGGCGGCCGGCGTGACGTTGCCCTTGGTGTACCCGCCGCCCATGAGCACCACCTCCGCCACCCGCTCCGCGATGGCCGGCTCGCGCCGCAGAGCGGTGGCGATGTTGGTCAGCGGCCCGGTGGGCACCAGCGTCAGGGTGCCGGGCTCGGCCGCCATGACCGTCTCGACGATGACGTCGACCCCGTGCCGCGGGTCCAGCGGCAGCGTCGGCTCGGGCAGCACCGGCCCGTCGAGTCCGCTCGCCCCGTGGGTCTCGGGATCGGTGATCACCGCGCCCGTCACCAGGGGCCGGTCGCAGCCGGCCGCCACCACGGTGCCCTCCAGGCCGGCGACCGTGGCGACCGCGAGCGCGTTGCGGGTGACCTTCTCCAGGGTCTGGTTGCCGCCGACCGTGGTGATCGCGGCGATCTCGACGCCCGGCAGACCGGCGGCGACGAGGATGGCGAGGGCGTCGTCGTGGCCGGGGTCGACGTCCAGCAGCACCCGCACGGGCGCCTCGCCGCCGTCGGTCCGCAGCGCGGGGACGGGGGTCATGCGAGCACCTCGTCGGTCGTGGTGAGGCGGATCTGCGGGGCGTAGAGGGCCATCGCGTCCAGGGCCCGGCGGTGGTTCTCCTCGCTCGACCCGGCGCAGGCGTCCGTCACGACCTCGACCTCGGCGCCACCGTCGGCCGCGGCGAGGGCGGTCGAGAGCACGCAGCAGTCGGTGGCGGCGCCGGCGAGCAGCAGGCGGGGCGTGGGGCCGGTGACCGCGCGCAGACCCTCGGTCCACTTGCCGAAGGTGGGTTCGGTGACGACGGCGGCGGGCAGGTCACGCAGCGCCGGGACCACCTCGTAGAGGGGGTCGGCGTCGGGCACGCGGGCGAAGGGCCACAGGCGGTAGTACTCCGCCCAGGAGCCGGCCGGCCGCGCGGGGGCCACGAACCGGGTCACCACCACCCGGCCGGCGTGCGCCGCGGCGAGGCGGCGGACCGGCTCGACGATCGCGTCGAAGTCTGGGGCGGCCCAGGGGCTCGGCGGCTCGGCGAAGATGCGCTGGGGGTCGATCACGACCAGCCAGGGCCGGCCGGCGTCGTCGGTCGTCACCGTCCGACGCTACCGCGGCAGGCACGCCCGACGACGGTCGCGACCCGCCCGCCGGACGACGGCGAGGCCGGCTCGCCGGACGCCGAGGACCGCCCTCCGCAGGGGTCAGACGCGGTACTGGGTGGCCAGGGGGCAGGCCCACACGTCCAGGCCGGCGCGGCCGACGTTGTTGATGTACTTCGTGACGGCCACGTAGGACTGCCCGATGGAGGTCTCCGTGTAGCGGACCCCGAGCTTCTCGCAGTACTCGCGGACGATCGGCGCCACCTTGCGCAGGTGCGGGCGCGCCATGGACGGGAAGAGGTGGTGCTCCACCTGGAAGTTCAGGCCGCCCATGAAGGTGTCGACCCAGCGGCCGCCGGTGACGTTGCGGCTCATCAGCACCTGGCGCCGGAGGAAGTCGATCTTGACGTCGGGCGGGACGATGGGCATGCCGATGTGGTTGGGGGCGAAGGACAGGCCCATGTACATCCCGAAGACGGCCAGCTGGATACCGATGAACGCGGCCGCCTTGCCCGGGGACAGGACGAGGAAGACCAGCGCGAAGTAGCTGACGAGGCGCACGGTGATGAAGGACAGCTCCACCCAGCGGCGCTTGACCTCACCGCGGGAGACCACGCGCTTGACGCCCTGGACGTGGAGGTTGACGCCCTCGAGGAGCAGCAGCGGGTAGAAGAAGTACCCCTGCTTGGTCGCCAGCCAGCGGGTCACCGGGTTGGTGCGGGCCTGCGCGGCCTGCGGGGTGAACGCGAGGACGCCCGGCGCGATGTCGGGGTCGGCGTCGAGCTTGTTCGGGGCGGCGTGGTGCTTGTTGTGCTTGCGGTTCCACCAGCCGTGGCCCATGCCGGCGAAGAGGTTGATGACGATGAGGGAGACCCACTCGTTCCACTTCCCGGACACGAAGATCTGCCGGTGTGCGGCGTCGTGGCCGAGGAAGGCGATCTGGGTCATCAGGAGCGCGAGGACGACGGCGGTCACCATCTGCCACCACGAGTTCCCGATCCAGACGAACACGGCCGCCAGTGCCAGCCCGGCGAGGGTGAGCCCGATCAGCTTGGACCAGTAGTAGCCGTAGCGGCGCCGCATCAGGCCGGCCTGCTGGACGATCGCGGTCAGCGCCGTGAAGTCGCTGAGCTGCCGCTCACGGGCGGCCCCGGGGCGACGGCGGGGGCTGTCGTCGTCGCGGCGTTCGCCGGCCTGGCGCACTGCTGGTCCGGGGGTGGGCGAGGAGTGGTCGAGGGTCTGGCTCATGGCCGCCACCTGGGGTCTGGAGGGGGCACGACCGGGGGCCGTACTGGAGACCTGACGTGGTCACCGTTCGTCAGTGTGGCACGGATGCCGTGAGGGCGACACCCGAAACCTACGGTTTCGTAGGTTCCACCGCGTGTCGTCGGTGTGTCGCCGCTCCGCGGCCGTCGCGGCGTGCCGCGGACGGGCGGGTCGCTCAGGCGGCGAAGGAGCTTCCCGTGAGCTGCTCGTACGCCTCGACGTACCGGTCGCGGGTGCGCCGGACCACCTCGTCGGGCAGCGGCGGCGGGGGCACGTCCGCCTGACGGTCCCAGCCCGACTCGGGCGAGGTGAGCCAGTCGCGGACGAACTGCTTGTCGTAGCTGACCTGGGCGCGGCCCGGCTCCCAGTCGTCCGCCGGCCAGAAGCGCGAGGAGTCGGGGGTGAGGACCTCGTCGCCGAGGACCACGGCCGGCTCCCCCGGCAGCGGCGACGCGCCGAACTCGAGCTTGGTGTCGGCCAGGATGATGCCGCGGTCGGCGGCGATCGCGGCGGCCCTGTCGTAGACCGCCAGGGTGCGGTCCCGCAGCTGGGCGGCGAGGTCGGCGCCCACCCGGGAGGCCATCTCCTCGAACGTGATGTTCTCGTCGTGCTCGCCCACCTCGGCCTTGGCCGCCGGGGTGAACAGCGGCTCGGGCAGGCGGTCCCCGTCCCGCAGCCCCGGGGGCAGCGGCTGGGCGGCGACGGCGGAGGTCGCGCGGTACTCCTGGAGGCCGGAGCCGGTGAGGTAGCCGCGGACCACGCACTCGATCGGGTACATGCGCAGCTGGCGGCACACCATCGCCCGGCCGGCCACCTCGGCCGGGACGTCGGTGGAGACCACGTGGTTGGGGACGATGTCGGCGAGCTGGTCGAACCACCACAGGCTCATGGCCGTGAGGATCTTCCCCTTGTCGGGGATGGTCGTGGGCAGCACGTGGTCGTAGGCGCTGATGCGGTCGGACGCCACGACGAGGACGACGTCGCCGCCCGCGGCGGCCCTGGCGTCCGCGGGGACGTAGAGGTCACGAACCTTGCCGGAGTAGGTGTGCGTCCAGCCCGCGAGGTAGGGGGCCGAGCCGTCGTGGGTGCTCATGGCGCTCATCCTCGCAGGAGCCGCGGCCGGTCGGGGGGTGCCGTCCCACCGGGCGGTACATGATGTGCGCCATGGCCGAGGAGCTGCACGTCGAGGAGTTCGTCCACCTGGTCGACCTGTCCCACGACCGCGTGCTGATCGCCTGGGGCGGCTTCGCCTTCCGCCGCCCGGAGGGCGGTCGCTGGCGGATCGCCGACGACGAGGAGCTCCCCGCGCTGGTAGGGCGGCGCACCTCCATCGGCAGCGGCGCCGAGCCGTTCGGCCCGGCCACGGTCCAGGTGCTCGCCGGCGGCTCCGTCGTCGCCGAGGCCTCGACGGCGGATCGCACGTGGGTGTGGCTCACCGGGCTCCAGCCCGACACCGAGTACCGCTACCGCGTCGTCGTCGACGGCCGGGAGTGGGCCGCCGGGGAGCGTCGGGACTGGGTGCCCAGCGGCCGCGGCGGGTACGACCTCGCCGCGGCCGGGCGCAGCTACGACCTGCGCTTCCGCACCTGGCCGGACCCGGAGGCGGAGACGCCGCCCGTCCGCTTCGTCGCGATCGGGGACTTCGGCGTCGGGATCCGCTCGGACTCCGAGTCCAGCCGCCGGCAGCGGCGGGTCGCGGAGGTCCTCGACCGGCTCGTCGAGGCCCACGACGTCCGCTTCGTCGTCTCCCTCGGCGACAACATCTACCGCGGCGAGCAGGGGCAGGTCGACGAGGAGGGCGGCGGCGAGGACGACGAGTGGTACTCGAGCTTCTTCCAGCCGTACCGCTACGCGATCGCCCGGGTGCCCGTCTTCCCCGCGATCGGGAACCACGACACCGCCGACACCGAGAGCAGCGACGACCGCAGGCAGATGGAGGACAACTTCCACGTCCACGAGCGGTTCCGCGACGAGGCCGGCCGGGCGTCCGTCGGACCGGGGCTCTTCTACCGGCTGCGCTACGGCCGGGACCTCGAGCTCGTCTGCCTCGACACCTCGCACGACGGCGAGGACCCCGCGGTGCACCGGTACTTCCAGGCGGCCGACCACAGCGAGTTCCTCCGTGCCTCCTTCGCCGGCCCCCACCGGCGGTGGGTCGTGCCCTTCTCGCACCACCCCGTGTACTGCGCGGGACCGTCGCACACCAACGACGAGGAGATGCGCCGGGACCTGCTGCCGTACTTCGACGCGGCCGGGGTGCGGCTGGTGCTGGCCGGTCACGAGCACAACTTCCAGGTCAGCGAGATGGACGGCCGGACCTACGTGATCTCCGGCGCGGGCGGCCAGCTCCGCGAGGGCGTGCCCGGGGACTTCACCGGCGCCGGCACCACCGCGTGGGCCGCGCAGGCGCACCTGGTGCTGGTCGAGATCGACGGCGCCGAGGCCCGGCTCACACCGATCGCCGCCCTCCTCCCGGACGGCACGCCGCACGCGATGACGGCGCTGGACCCCCACGACCAGCTGGTCGAGCCGCCGTTCGTGGTGCGTGCCGACCCCGCGTAGGCGCGGCAACTGGTGGCACGGGGAAGCCACAGCAAGGGGCGAGCGCGTACCGTTCTGGCGTCACAGACCCGCGCCCCCGGCTACTGGAGGAAGAAAGCATGGCAAGCGAGAAGCCCGTCGGCACCGCCGACATCGGCGTGACCGGCCTGGCGGTCATGGGCTCGAACCTGGCCCGGAACTTCGCCCGCCACGGCTACAAGGTGGCCGTCCACAACCGCTCCTACGCCAAGACCGAGAAGCTCGTCGCCGACCACGGCGACGACGGCGTGTTCGTCCCCTCCGAGTCGGTCGAGGACTTCGTCGCGTCCCTCTCGAAGCCGCGCGTCGCCGTGATCATGGTCAAGGCCGGCGCCGGCACCGACGCCGTCATCGACCAGCTCGCCGAGCACATGGAGCCCGGCGACATCATCGTCGACGCCGGCAACGCGCACTTCCCCGACACCATCCGGCGCGAGAACGCGCTGCGGGAGCGGGGCCTGCACTTCGTCGGCTCCGGCGTCTCCGGCGGCGAGGAGGGCGCCCTGAACGGGCCGTCCATCATGCCCGGCGGCACCAAGGAGTCCTACGACCGCCTCGGCCCCATGCTCGAGGACATCTCCGCCAAGGTCGACGGCGTGCCCTGCTGCACGTACGTCGGGCCCGACGGCGCCGGCCACTTCGTGAAGATGGTGCACAACGGCATCGAGTACGCCGACATGCAGCTCATCGCCGAGGCCTACGACCTCCTCCGGCAGGGCCTCGGCGCCTCCGCCGAGGAGATCGGCGACATCTTCGCCGAGTGGAACAAGGGCGACCTCGAGTCCTTCCTCATCGAGATCTCCGCGGACGTGCTCAGGCACAAGGACCCGCAGACCGGCAAGGCGTTCGTCGACATCGTGCTCGACCGCGCCGAGCAGAAGGGCACCGGCCGCTGGACCGTGCAGAACGCGCTCGACCTGGGCGTGCCGGTTACCGGCATCGCCGAGGCCACGTTCGCCCGCGCCCTCTCCGGCTCCGTCCCCCAGCGCGAGGCCGCCCGCGGCGTCCTGCCCGCGGAGGCCGGCACCTGGAACGTCACGGACCGCGACGCCTTCGTCGAGGACGTGCGCCAGGCCCTGTACGCCTCGAAGGTGGTGGCCTACTCGCAGGGGTTCGACCAGATCACCGCGGCCAGCGAGGAGAACGGCTGGGGCATCGACCGTGGCGCCATGGCCCGGATCTGGCGCGGTGGCTGCATCATCCGCGCCCGTTTCCTCAACCGCATCACCGAGGCCTACGAGCGCACGCCTGACCTGCCGCTGCTGCTGGCCGACCCGTACTTCACCGAGGCCGTGGGCAACGGCGTGGCCGCGTGGCGGCGCATCGTCTCCCAGGCGGCGCTCAACGGCGTCCCGACGCCGGTGTTCGCCTCGTCGCTGAGCTACTACGACGGGATCCGGGCCGAGCGCCTGCCCGCCGCGCTCATCCAGGGCCAGCGCGACTTCTTCGGCGCGCACACCTACCAGCGCGTCGACGGCGAGGGCGTCTTCCACACCCTGTGGTCCGGGGACCGCTCGGAGGAGAAGCAGTCCTGACACCAGCGTCACCCGCCGGGCGGTAGCGCCCGGGCACGACGGCGGCCGGTCACCCTCGCGGGTGGCCGGCCGCCGTCGTCGTCGTCAGCGGCCCGCGGCGATGTCCGTGCGGTGCTGGGAGCCCGGCAGGTCGATGCGCCCGACGCCGGCGTAGGCCGCGTCGCGGGCGGCGGGGAGGTCGGCCCCGACGCCGACGACGCTCAGCACCCGGCCGCCGGAGCTGACCAGGGTCCCCTCGCCGTCCAGCGCGGTGCCGGCGTGCAGCACGTGGACGCCCGGAAGCTCCTCGGCCGCGTCGACCCCGGAGATGGGGTCGCCCTTGCGGACCTGCCCGGGGTAGCCGTGGGCCGCGACGACGACGGTCACGGCGGCGTCGGAGCTCCACCGCGGCGGCTCCACCTCGCCCAGCCGCCCGGTGGCGGCCGCGTGGAGAAGCTCCCCGAGCGGGGACGCGAGCCGGGCCAGGACCACCTGGGTCTCGGGGTCGCCGAACCGGACGTTGAACTCGATGACGCGCAGGCCGCGCGAGGTGAGCGCGAGCCCGCAGTAGAGCACGCCCGTGAACGGCGTGCCGAGCCGGGCCATCTCGCGCACGACGGGGCGCGCCACGCGCTCGAGCACCTGCTCGGTGAGGTCCTGCGGCGCCCACGGCAGCGGCGAGTAGGCGCCCATCCCGCCGGTGTTGGGGCCGGCGTCGCCGTCGGCCAGGCGCTTGAAGTCCTGCGCCGGCTCGAGCGGCAGGACGTCGGTTCCGTCCGAGAGGCAGAACAGGGAGATCTCGGGGCCGTCGAGGAACTCCTCGACGACGACGGCCGGGGCGCCGTGCGTCACCGCGTCGCCGCCGTCCTTGGTGAGGCACGCCCGGGCGTGGGCGAGGGCGGCGTCCCGGTCGTCGGTGACGACGACGCCCTTGCCGGCGGCCAGGCCGTCGTCCTTGATGACGTAGGGCGGCCCGAACGCGTCGACCGCGGCGGCGACCTCCTCGAGCGTCGTGCAGACGTGAGCCAGCGCCGTCGGCACCTCGGCCGCGGCCATGACCTCCTTCGCGAAGGCCTTGGACCCCTCGAGGCGCGCCGCCGCGCGGGTGGGCCCGAAGCACGGGACCCCGGCCTCGCGCACGGCGTCGACCACCCCCGCGACGAGCGGCGCCTCCGGCCCGACGACGACGAGGTCGGCACCGGTCTCGCGCGCCGCCGCCGCCACCGCGGCGCCGTCGAGGATGTCGAGGGGCAGCGCACGCCCGAGGTGCGCCGTGCCCGGGTTGCCGGGGGCGACCACCAGCTCGGTCGCCGGGTCCAGGGTCAGGGCACGGGCCAGGGCGTGCTCGCGCGCACCGGAGCCGATCAGCAGGATCCTCACGCGCAGAGGGTAACCACCCGCGGCCCGCTCCTCCCGCCCCGCCCACCCGCCGGGCACCTGCCTGCCCCGACGCCGGCATGCCACCGGCGACCGATCGTCTTTTTCACGGAATTGTCCTCGCCTAATCTGGTGAGGGAGCATTCCTACCGAACGAAGGGCACCACCATGGCCGTCGAGGACGTCACGATCACCAGCACGAAGGCCGACGCGGGCGGTGGCTGCGCCTGCGGCTGCGGGCACGACGAGTCCGTCCCGGCGCTGGACGTGCGGGCAGTGCCGCACGCCATCCGTCACGCCACCGTCTTCGGGGCGCTGGGCGCGATCGCCCCCGGCTTCGCGCTCGACCTCGTGGCCCCGCACGACCCGAAGCCGCTGCTGGCCCAGATCGAGCAGCGTGAGCCCGGCGCCTTCGATGTGCGCTACCTCGAGAGCGGCCCGGAGGCCTGGACGCTGCGGCTCACCCGCCGCTGACAGACCGGCGGGCCCACCAACCGGCGGGCGACGATCAGACGCAGCGAGGTCGAGGAGATGGCGCGGATCGCGACCATCTCCTCGACCTCGTTGCGCGCTGCGACGGTCTCGCGCTCGCCCGCACACACCCGACGAGGCGCCGTCACCGGCCGCGCCCCCGCCCGCCCGCAGCAGGTAGGGGCGCGGTCGGTTCTGCTACTTCCCGAGTCGCTCGCGCAGCGCGGCGAGCTGGTCGGTCATCGCGTCGGGCAGGCGCGCGCCGAACTGGCTGAAGTACTCCTCGGTGAGGTCGGCCTCGGCGGACCAGCTCTCCGGGTCGACGGCGAAGAGCTCGCGCAGTTGGGTGTCGGTGACATCCAGCCCGTCCAGGTTGAGGTCCTCGGCGCGCGGCAGGCGGCCGGTCGGGGCGTCGACGGCGTCGATCTCACCGTTGACGCGGCGCAGCGCCCACTCCAGCACGCGCGAGTTCTCGCCGAAGCCCGGCCAGAGGTACGACCCGTCGGAACCCTTGCGGAACCAGTTCACCTGGAAGATGCGCGGCGCCTTGTCGCCGAGCTTCTCCCCCATCTCGAGCCAGTGGCCCCAGTAGTCGGCCATGTTGTAGCCGCAGAACGGGAGCATCGCGAACGGGTCGCGCCGGAGCGCGCCGACGGCACCCTCGGCCGCGGCGGTCTGCTCGGAGGACACCGTGGCGCCGATGAACACGCCGTGCTCCCAGTCGTAGGCCTCGGAGACCAGCGGGACGTTGGAGGCGCGGCGGCCGCCGAAGAGGATGACGTCGATCGGCACGCCGCCGAGGGCCTCCCACTCCGGGGCGATCGAGGGCGCCTGGTCGGCCCGGACGGTGAAGCGCGAGTTCGGGTGGGCGGCCGGCGTCTCGCTCTCCGGCGTCCAGTCGTTGCCGCGCCAGTCGACGAGGTGGTCGGGCACCTCGTCGGTCAGGCCCTCCCACCACACGTCGCCGTCGTCGGTCAGGGCGACGTTGGTGAAGATGACGTCGTGACCCAGGGCCGCGATCGCCGTCGGGTTGGTGGACTCACCGGTCCCCGGGGCGACGCCGAAGAAGCCGGCCTCGGGGTTGATGGCGTACAGGCGCCCGTCCGGGCCGGGGCGCATCCAGGCGATGTCGTCGCCGATCGTCTCGACCTTCCAGCCCGGGATGGTCGGGCGGAGCATGGCGAGGTTCGTCTTGCCGCAGGCGGAGGGGAACGCGGCAGCGAGGTGGTAGACGCGCTCGTCCGGGCCGGTCAGCTTGAGGATCAGCATGTGCTCGGCCATCCAGCCCTCGTCCCGCCCCAGGACGGAGGCGATGCGCAGGGCGTAGCACTTCTTGCCCAGCAGGGCGTTGCCGCCGTAGCCAGAGCCGTAGGACCAGATCTCGCGGGTCTCGGGGAAGTGCACGATGTACTTCTCGTCGTTGCACGGCCAGGCGACGTCGTCGCGGGCGTTCCCCTGGGCGTCCACGAGCGGGTAGCCCACCGAGTGCACGGCCGGCACCCAGTCGGCACCGGCGTCGATCTGCGCGAGGGCCTCGGCACCCATGCGGGTCATGACGCGCATGGAGACGACGACGTACGGGGAGTCGGTCAGCTCGACGCCCACGCGGGAGATCGGGCCGCCGACCGGGCCCATCGAGAAAGGCACCACGTACATGGTGCGGCCACGCATGGAGCCGTCGAAGACGCCGCGCAGCTCGGCGCGCATGGCGCCCGGCTCGGCCCAGTTGTTCGTCGGGCCGGCGTCGATCTCCTTCTCCGAGCAGATGAACGTGCGGGACTCCACGCGGGCGACGTCGGAGGGCTCGGAGCGCGCGAGGTAGCTGTTCGGCCGCTTCTCCTCGTTCAGCCTGATGAAGGTGCCGGCCTCGACCAGCTCGGCCGCGAAACGGTCGTACTCCTCCTGGGAGCCGTCGCAGACGTAGATGCGCTCGGGCTTGGTGAGTGCGGCGGTCTCCTGGACCCAGCCGTACAGGGCGGGGTCGTCGATCTCCAGGCCGTCGATCTTCACAGTGGCGCGCGCGGTGTCCGTCATCGTCATCCTGCTGTCCTCCGAGGTGTCCTGCGGGCGCTGCTCCACGCCCTGTTTCCACTCTGCGCCCATCGGAGGACTCCTCTCAAGCCAAGATAGATGTAAAAAGTGCGAAAGTTTCGCTACTGTCAATCCATGTCGCTGGAGAACTCCGACCAGACAACCAGACCGGCAGCAGATCCGCTCGTTCTCGGGCGTCGCATCCGCCACGCCCGTACCGCGCGGGGCATGACGCTGCGCGAGCTCGCGTCCGCCGTCGGCTCCACGACCAGCCAGCTCTCCCTGGTGGAGAACGGACGCCGGGAGCCGCGGCTCTCCCTCCTCACGGCCATCGCGGAGACCCTCGGGACCACCGCCGCGGACCTCCTCACGCCCGCTCCGCCGCCGGACCGCCGCGCCGCCCTGGAGATCGCCCTCGAGCAGGCGCAGCGGGGTCCGCTGTTCGCCTCTCTGGGCGCGCCCGCGGTGCGTCCGGGTCGTCGGCTGCCGCTGGACGCGCTGGAGTCGCTCGTGGCCCTGCACGCCGAGCTGGAGCGCCGGGCGCGGGCGACGATCGCGACGCCCGAGGAGGCGCGCCGGATCAACACCGAGCTGCGCCTGGAGATGCAGTCGCACGACAACTACGTGCCCGAGATCGAGACGCTCGCCGAGGAGCAGGTCCGCGCGGTCGGGTACACGGGCGGGGCGCTGACGCACCACATGGTGGCGCAGATGGCCGAGCGGCTCGGGTTCACGATCATCCACGTCGACGACCTGCCGCACTCCACCCGCACCGTCACCGACCTGGAGAACGGGCGGATCTACCTGCCGCCCGCGTCGATCCCTGGCGGGTACGGGCTGCGCTCGCTCGCGCTGCAGGCGATGGCCCACCGGCTGTTCGGGCACCAACGTCCCGCCTCCTACGGTGACTTCCTCCGTCAGCGCCAGCAGATCGCCTACTTCACGGCGTGCTGCCTGGTCCCGCGGTTCGCGGCCCAGACCTTCCTCGAGGGCAAGAAGGCGGAGAAGGACCTGGCGATGGAGGACTTCCGCGACGCGTTCGGCATCACGCACCACTCGGCGGCGCAGCGCTTCACCAACCTCGCCACCGCGCTGATGGGCATCCCCACCCACTTCATCCGGGCCAACGACGACGGCGCGATGTACCGCGGCTACGCCAACGACGGCGTGCCCCTGCCGGCCGACGCCACGGGCGCGATCGAGGGCCAGCCCCTGTGCCGGCGCTGGGCCGCCCGCTCGGCGTTCGCGCGGCGCAACCGCTCCACGGAGTACTTCCAGTACACGGACACCCCCGCGGGCACCTACTGGTGCAGCACGCAGACCGGGTCGGGCCGGGACAGCGAGTTCTCCATCACCCTCGGCGTGCCCTTCGCCCACGCGAAATGGTTCCGTGGACGCGAGACGACCCGGCGGGCTGCGTCCTCGTGCCCGGACGAGTCGTGCTGCCGGCGGCCCGCGGAGGCCGTGGCCGCCCGCTGGCAGGACAGGTCCTGGCCGAGCGCGGCGATGCACGCCCACGTCCTGAGCCCCTTGCCCGCCGGGACGTTCCCCGGGGTGGACGACGTCGAGCTCTACGACTTCCTGGAGCGCCACGCCCCGACGGCGGACTGAGCGTCAGCCGCGCTGGGTCCGGGCGATCCGGTCCAGCAGCTCCTCCAGCGCGCTCTCGAACTCCTCGTCGGAGCGGTCCTGCGACAGCTCCGGCTCGAGCCGCCTGATGGTCGGGTAGTCCGCGAGCTCGAGGTCGGAGCTGCTGGCGTTCGGGTCCCCCTCGTCGAGCGGCTCGCCGGGCACCGTGGAGCCGCCGAGCTGGCTCGCCTCCAGGAGCAGGTGGCCGATGAGGAAGCTGGAGAACGCCCGGTACGCCGCCGCGGCCGCCTCGTCACCGAAGCCCTGCCGGGTCAGCACGGCGAGGAAGTCCTCCACCACGTCGAGGCTGCGCAGAGGCGGACGCAGCCAGGGGGCGGCCGGGTGCCGGGTGGCGATGAGGGGGAAGACCTGCGGGTGGGCGTGCGCCACGCGGCGGACCTCATGCGCGAGCCACTGCAGGTAGGCCTGCCAGCCGTCGACGGCCGACACGGGCGTCTGGGGCGTGAGGCGCAGCCCGTCGGTGAGGTGTTCCACGATCGCCTCGAGGAGGTCCTCCCGGCCGTTGACGTACCGGTAGAGGGACATCGCCTCCACCCCCAGCAGCGATCCGAGGCGGCGCATGCTCAGCGCCTGCAGGCCCTCGTCGTCGACGACGCGCAGCGCCTCGAGGACGATGCGCTCGCGGCTGAGCCGCGGCCGGGAACCCAGGTCGGTGGGAGCCGTGTCCTTCATGGGTGGTGTCGTCTCTGTTGGGAGCGTGCCCGAGCTCCCAGTCTAGGCGGCGCTCCCGGGCCCCGCCCGGCGGCCCTGGGCCCCCGCGAACGCCTGGCGATCACCCGTTCCCCCGGGGGCACCCATGCCCTTACACTGTAAACAGTGCGACCACCGCGCGACATCGAGGCCAGTCGGTGTGAATTCTCCGGGAGTGACCCATGGACGACCGAACTTTGAGCATCGGTTCCGACCGTGCGTCCTCGGCCGCCCGCGGTCAGGGGGCGACGTCGTTCGCGGAGTCGGTGCCTCCCGCGCTGACCCCGCCGGACGGGATGTCGCTCGAGCCGACCGTCGTCCTCGCCTCGACCGGCGAGGAGCAGCAGGCATGGTCCGGCTCCGCCGCCGTGCTGACCACGGGCGAGCGCACACGCCTCGTCCTGGCCGGTGAGGTCGACGCGAGCATGAACGACGAGCTGGCGACCTGCACCACCGAGATCACCCGGCTCAACGGGCCGCTCGACGTCGACGTCCGGAACGTCACCTTCATGGACTCCTCCGTGCTCGCCGTCCTCGCCCGCCTGACGCAGCGGCTCAGCGCGCCCGTGCGTGTGATCGGGGCGTCCGAGTCGGTGCGGTTCCTGCTCGAGCTCACCCACCTGAGCGAGGTCGTCGAGCTGCACGACGACTTCCCGGAGGCCGACGGCGCCGCCGACGGACCGCGGGAGACCGGCAGCCCCGCCTGACGCAGGCTAACCCGCGCCGGCCCGGCGCGCGCGGCGCTGGAGCCGACGACGAGGCGCCGCCGGCGAACCGGCGGCGCCTCCACGCGCTGAGGGACGCGCTCGTCTCAGCCGATCTCAGTCAAGAAGGTCGTGGCGGACGATGGTGGCGTCCCGGTCGGGCCCGACGCCGACCGAGGAGATCCGGCACCCGCTCATCTCCTCGATCGCGAGCACGTAGCGCTGGGCGCTCGGCGGCAGGTCCTCGAAGGTGCGGGCGCCGCTGATGTCCTCGGTCCAGCCCTCGAGCTCCTCGTAGATCGGAACCGCGTGGTGGAACGAGGACTGGTCGGCCGGCATCTCGTCGTGGCGGACGCCGTCGACGTCGTAGGCGACGCAGACCGGGATCCTCTCGAGGCCGGTGAGGACGTCGAGCTTGGTCATGACCAGGTCGGTGAGCCCGTTGACCCGCGAGGCGTAGCGGGCGACGACGGCGTCGTACCAGCCCGTGCGGCGCGGCCGCCCGGTCGTGGTGCCGTACTCCCCGCCGACCGAGCGCAGCCGCTCGCCCATGTCGTCGTGCAGCTCGGTGGGGAACGGACCCTCGCCCACGCGGGTGGTGTAGGCCTTGAGGACGCCGACCACCCGGTCGATGCGCGTGGGCCCGATGCCGGAGCCGGTGCAGGCCCCGGCCGCCGTCGCGGAGGAGGAGGTGACGAACGGGTAGGTGCCGTGGTCGACGTCGAGCATCGTGGCCTGCCCGGCCTCGAAGACGATGGTCTGCCCCTCGTCGAGGGCCCGGTTGAGCACGAGGGAGGAGTCGGCGACCATCGGGCGCACGCGCTCGGCGTAGGAGAGCAGCTCCTCGGTGATCTCGTCGACGTCGACCGCCCGGCGGTTGAAGACCTTCACGAGGAGCTGGTTCTTCTGCGCGAGGGCGCCCTCGACCTTCTGGCGCAGGATCGAGGCGTCGAAGAGGTCCTGGATCCGCAGGCCCACCCGGCTCATCTTGTCCGCGTACGTCGGCCCGATCCCGCGGCCGGTGGTGCCGATCTGCCGCTTGCCGAGGAAGCGCTCGGTGACCTTGTCGAGCGTGCGGTTGTAGGACGGGATGATGTGCGCGTTTGCCGAGACGAGCAGCTTGGAGGTGTCCACGCCGCGCGCCTCGAGGCCGTCGATCTCCTGGAAGAGGACCTCGAGGTCCACGACGACGCCGTTGCCGATCACGGGCACGCACCCGGGCGAGAGGATCCCCGAGGGCAGGAGGTGCAGCGCGTACTTCTCGTCCCCGACCACCACCGTGTGACCGGCGTTGTTCCCGCCGTTGAACTTCACGACGTAGTCGACGCGCGAGCTGAGCTGGTCGGTCGCCTTGCCCTTGCCCTCGTCGCCCCACTGCGCCCCGACGACCACCACGGCTGGCATCTCGCTGAATCCTCTCGCTGCTCCCGACGCCGGTCGGCGCCCCCACGAGGCTACAGCGCGCCCGCGGAACGAGCCCTTTCGTCCACGACCGGGCCGGACGCCACGCGCTCCGGCCCGCGTCCGGGCCGTGGCCGTCTCCGGGGGCCGTGCCCGTGCGCGGGCCGTGTCCGTGTCCGTGTCCGCGCCGTGTACTGGATCGCGGTCGTCGTCCCGATTTGTCTGAATTGTGACGCCGGGGTGCGCCCGCGTTCGTCCCGGGTTACCGTCGGACACGTCCGAAGCCGCCCGTCCGAAGCGCCGCGGCACCCCCGGAGGAAGACACGCATGATCGAGATCTCGGCATCCGCAACCTCGGCGGCCGTGACCATAGAGGGAGATCTCGATCTCGCCGAACGAGAGCGGTTCCCCGAGGTCACCGCCCGGGTCAGCGGCCTGCGCCGTCAGCTGCTCGTTCTGGACCTGTGCCGGGTGACGTTCATGGACTCGACCGGTGCGGCCTTCCTCATGGCGTTGGCGGACGCGTCCGCCAGGCGCGGCGGGGCGACGGTGCTGCGCGGGGCGAGCGAGCGGGAGCTGTTCGTGCTCGAGGTGTGCGGGGCGCTCGACATGTTCCGCATCGACGACCAGCACCGGTGCAACGTCCAGAGGGGCAAGCTCTCCGCCTGACCCGCCTCGGTCGGGTGGACCGCGAGAGCCCAGGCTGGGCCGGCCGGGGCCTGCCGACGCGAGCGTCGGAGGGGTCAGTCCCCCGACGCCTCCGCGCCCGGGTTCCCCGGCCTGCCGTTCTCTGACCTGACACCCTCGACCTTGCCGGGCTCCAGGCGCAGGCGCGCCCAGACAACCTTCCCGCCGCCGGCGGGCCGCCATCCCCAGTCCGCCAGCCGGTCGACGATGTGCATGCCGAACCCACCGACGCGCGAGGCGTGGTGCTCACGGGTCACCGGAGGTGCCGGGTTCGCGTCCTCGACCTCCATGCGCAGGCCGTCGCCGGTGGCCTGCAGCCGCAGCCCGATCCGCCCCCAGCCGTGCATGACCGCGTTGGCCATCAGCTCCGAGATGACGAGCTCGGCCGCGCCGACGTCGGTGATGCCCCAGGCCTCGCAGGCCCGGCGCACGGCGTGGCGGGCGCGACCGATGGAGGCGGCGTCGGCCGGCAGCTGCCAGCGACGACGACGGGGGGCTGCGCCGTCGTGGTTCTCGTCATGGCCGCCGGGGACGCGGATGACGACGACGGCGACGTCGTCCTCGGGCGCGTCGGCCAGCTGGAGGAGCTCCTCCCCCACGCCGGCCGCGTCGGGGGCGTGCACGGCGGAGGAGAGCTCGACCAGCGCCTCGAGGCCCTCGCGCATGCCACGGTCGCGTCGCTCGACCAGGCCGTCGGTGTAGAAGACGAGGACGTCACCGGGCAGCACCTCGGCCCGGGCGGTGGCGCGGCCGCTTCCGCCGAACCCGATGAGAGGGCCGCCCGCGCCGTCGAGCGTGGTGACCTCCTCGCCGCGGACCAGCAGGGCGGGCAGGTGGCCAGCGCGGGAGTAGGCCAGGTCCCACGCGTCCTCGCCCCGCCGGGACAGGGTGGCGTAGACCAGGGAGGCGGTGCGGGGGATGCGCATGCCCGTGACGAGGCTGTCCACCCGACCCAGCACGGTGCCCGGGTCCACCAGCTCCTGGGCGTAGGCGCGCACGACGGAGCGGAGCTGCCCCATGGCGGCGGCCGCCTCCACGTCGTGACCGACGACGTCGCCGATGACCACCGCGACGGTCTCCTCGTCGAGGTGCACCACGTCGTACCAGTCGCCGCCCACCTGGGCGTGCTCGACGTTGGGCGCGTAGTACGTCCAGACGTCCAGGCCCGGCACGTCCGCCTGCTCGGGCAGCATCGAGCGCTGGAGCGTCTCGGCCAGGGTGTGCTCGCGCACGTACAGCTGGGCGTTGTCCATGGCCATGCCGACCCGGCGCGCCACCAGCTCGAGGACGGTCCCGACCTCGTCGGGCAGGATCGCGATCGCCTCCTCCCCCACCCCGAGGTCCGGCACGCCGGAGATGCGCGCGGCCGTGGGCCCGCGGTGCGGGAGGGCGACGAACAGCGCGAGCGTGCGCTGACGCCCGAGGACCGGCAGGACCAGGACGCTGCCCTCGGCGCTGGGCATCTCGTCAAGCCGGGGGCGCAGCCGCTCCAGGAGCTCGGCGGTGACGGTGCCCGGCACCCCGGTCTCGCCCGGCTCGAGCCGCACCGTGCGCATCGTGGTGCCCTCGAGGAGGTCGAGCACGGGGTCCTGGGCGAGATCCTCGGCGGAGACGCGGCGACGGCGGACGTCGGGGTGGTCGACGATCGCCTCGACCTCCTCGAGCTCGCGCCCGAGGACGAAGAAGCCGCTCCACGCCACCACCTGGCGGGTGACGAGGTCGGCGATGGCACGCAGCACGTCGGCGGAGTCGGGCTCCTGGAGGAGGTCCGAGACCCGGGCGACGATGCTCAGGGCCAGCCGTGCCCGACGTTCGATGTCGAGGCGGACCTGCTCGAGCTTGGCGTTCTCGACCTGGGCCGAGACGTCGCGGACGACCGCGGCCCACAGCTTCCAGTCCGAGGCCGGCACGTCCAGCGGGCTCAGGTCGAGCTCGGCCCACAGCCGCCTGCCGTCCGCCCTGCCCACCAGGGCCGTCACCCGCGTCGCGCGGCCGCCGGCGAACGCCTCCGCGAGCTCGCGGGCGCCCTTCTCGTCGATGCCGGTGAGCCGGAGAAGCTCCGATCCGCCCTGGAGGAGGCGGGTGCGGCTGATGCCCGACAGCTCCACGGCGGCGTCGTTCGCCATCAGCACCCGCCAGGACCCGTCGGCGTGCTGGGCGACGACGATCACGCCGTCGGGGAGCTGGCGCAGCACGGTCAGGGCTGCGTTGGCGGCCAGCAGGTCACCCGTCGGTTCGGGGGCAGGCAGAACGAGGGCGTCGTCCTCTCCGACACCTGCGGTCGGTGGGGCGGAATTGCCCATCAGCGTCTCCGATCGTCTAGCGTTCCCTACGATGCCCCGCGAACCGGCGGGACGCACATGTTGACCGTCATGCGGCGAGAGGATGAGCGGTGCACGAGGTGACGCAGGAACCACCCCGCCCGGAGAAGGGTGCCGGCACCACCCCGGTGACGTCCGAGACCGGGTCGGTCCACGTGATGGTCTCACGGGAACGGACACGACTCGTCCTCTCGGGCGAGGTCGACGCCACCCTCGGCGCGGACCTGTCGGAGGCGGTGACCGACGCGGAGCGGGTCGGCCTGCCCGTCGAGATCGACGCGCGCCACGTCACGTTCATGGACTCCTCCGGGGTCTCGATGCTGGCCCGCCTCGCCCACCGCACGCCCGGGCGCCTGACGCTCATCCAGCCGCCCGACGTCGTGCGGTTCCTCCTCGAGGTCACCCGTATCGGCGAGGTCGTCGACGTGCTCGACGCCGACCCCGGCTTCCCGGCCGAGTCGACCCCGGAGCCCGACCCGGCCGCCTGACCTGCGCCCCGCCGTCGTCGCGCGGCCGTGACGGCTCTCCTCCCGCGGAGGTGAGCGAAGGGCCCGGCTCCCTCGCGGGATGCCGGGCCCTCGCCCTTCGCCTCTGGCGTCAGGCCATCTTCTGGCCGGCCGAGCGCAGCTGCTGGCACGCCTCGACGACGCGCTGGGCCATGCCGGCCTCAGCGGCCTTGCCCCAGGCGCGGGGGTCGTACTGCTTCTTGTTGCCGACCTCGCCGTCGATCTTCAGCACGCCGTCGTAGTTCTTGAACATGTGGTCCACCACCGGGCGGGTGAAGGCGTACTGCGTGTCGGTGTCGATGTTCATCTTGATGACGCCGTTGTCGACGGCGAGAGCGATCTCCTCGGCGGTCGAGCCCGAGCCGCCGTGGAAGACGAGGTCGAACGGGCTGTCCTTGCCGACCTCCTTGCCCACGACCTCCTGGATCTGGCCCAGGAGCTCCGGGCGCAGCTTGACAGCGCCGGGCTTGTAGACGCCGTGGACGTTGCCGAAGGTCAGGGCGGTGAGGTAACGGCCCTTCTCGCCCGTGCCGAGGGCGCGCACGGTGGCGAGGCCGTCCTCGGGCGTGGTGTAGAGCTTCTCGTTGATCTCGGCCTCGTGGCCGTCCTCCTCGCCGCCGACGACGCCGATCTCGATCTCGAGGATCGTGCGCGCCTTCTGGGAGAGCTCGAGGAGCTCCTCGGCGATGACGAGGTTCTCGTCCAGCGGCACGGTGGAGCCGTCGAACATGTGCGACTGGAAGGTGGGGAGCTGGCCGGCGGCGACCTCCTCGGCCTCCAGGGCGAGGAGCGGCTTCACCCAGGAGTCGAGGTTCTCCTTGACGCAGTGGTCGGTGTGGAGCGCGACGGTGATCCCGTAGCCGTTCGCGACCTCCTTGGCGTAGGCGGCCAGCGCGCGCGTGCCCGCGACGCGGTCCTTCACGGTGGAGCCGGAGGCGTACTCGCCGCCACCGACGGAGACCTGGAGGATGCCGTCGCTCTCGGCCTCGGCGAAGCCGCGCAGCGCCGCGGTGATCGTCTGCGACGAGGTGATGTTGATGGCGGGGTACGCGAAGCGGCCGGCCTTCGCGCGGTCGATCATCTCGGCGTAGGACTCGGGGGTTGCGATGGGCACGTGGGTCTCCTGTGCTCGACGAATCGGTACGGGCTCGATCATTCCATCTCCCCCGGCCGTTACCTAAGCCTGTCGTCCCGGGTGAGCGCCCTCACACCACGGGCTCAGAGAGCCTGTCGTCCCGGGTGAGCGCCCGCACACCGTGGCTCAGATCGGGTTCCCCGCCGAGTCGGTCGGCCGGGCGTGCTGGAGCATCCAGGCGTGCATGGCGACGGCGGCCGCCGCGCCGGCGTTGATGGAGCGGGTGGAGCCGTGCTGGCTGATGTGGAGGATCGCCTCGCAGCCGGCCCGCGCCTCGGCGGACAGCCCGGTGGACTCCGACCCGAACACCATGAGCGCCTCGCGGGGCAGCTCACGCCCCTCGATCGGCACGGAGCCGGGAACGTTGTCGATGCCGAGCACCGGCAGCCCGCGCTCGGCGGCCCAGGCGAGCAGGGCGGCGACGTCGCCGTGGTGGCGCAGATGCTGGTACCGGTCGGTGACCATGGCGCCGCGCCGGTTCCAGCGGCGCCGCCCGACGATGTGCACCTCGGCGACGGCGAAGGCGTTGGCCGTGCGCACCACGGAGCCGATGTTCATGTCGTGCGCGAAGTTCTCGATCGCGACGTGCAACGGGTGCCGCCGGGTGTCGATGTCCGCGACGATCGCCTCGACGGTCCAGTACCGGTAGCGGTCGACCACGTTACGGCGGTCGCCGTCGCGCAGGAGCTCGGGGTCGTAACGCGGGTCGTCGGGCCAGGCGTCCGGGCCTCCGGGCCACGGCCCGACGCCGACCTCCCCCACTCCGTCGGCGCTCGTCCCGTCGGCCTTGGCGGCCGTCACTGGTTCATGAGCTGTCACTGGTTCATGAGGACGACGGCGACGCCCGCCACGACCACCACCGCGGCCGTGATGAGAAGGGCGACCGGCATCGGGTGCCGCTGGGCGAACGGGATCGTGCCGGGGAAGGCAGCCTCGACCTCGCGGGGCGAGAGCGGGCGCTCAGTGCGGGTGGGGGTGATGCCGAGCGAGCCGGCGAGCGCCGCCACGTCCTGCGGGTCCCAAATGTCCGAGCGGACCAGCAGGAGCCGGCGGCCGGCGCGGTCGCGCACCAGCGTGGTGAGGTAGGTGCCGCGGTCCGCGCCGCCGACCGGCCGGAACGGGAACAGCAGCACCTGCCCCACGTCCGCGAGGGCGAAGGAAGTTCTGCCGAGGAGGCGAGTGCGTTCCAGGCGAAGCGGGGTGACCACGATCCTCGACCGGCGCAGGTGCAGTGCCAGGACCAGCGCGCACAGCGCCAGCAGGACGCCCACGACCGCCAGGCCGGGCAGTCCCCGGCGCAGGACCGAGAACGCGGCCGCGGCCAGGAAGACCGGCGAGATGGCACCGGCCGAGCGCCACAGCTGGCTCCGGCTCGGCCGGAGCACCGCTGTGCCGTCCGGTCCGCGCCGCAGCTGCGTCACCTGCTGGGCACGGCCGGAACCCGCGAACGGACCGGCGCCGGGGAACTGCTGCCCGGCGTAGCCGTAGTGGTGCTGCTGCGCGGCGTACCCGTAGGACTCCCCCGCGAGTGGGCCGACGGGGTCGTACGACGCCGCCGGGCCGTGCTCCCCCGCGGGCCGGCCGCTGCGACCGGGCACGTAGGCCCCGTAGCCGGACGGCGGCTGCGCCGTCGGGTCCGGCGTTCCGGCACCACTCATCATTTTCCTCCCTCGGCGGTCCGGTGAACGGTAGCGCGACGTGAACTCTTCCTGCGGGGAAATCGGCTTCGTTCCGCAGCTGCCACG
The DNA here is from genome assembly GCF_039537705.1 of Georgenia daeguensis. Lineage (NCBI taxonomy): Bacteria > Bacillati > Actinomycetota > Actinomycetes > Allobogoriellales > Allobogoriellaceae > Georgenia > Georgenia daeguensis. The sequence continues at coordinate 285,317 of NZ_BAABBA010000001.1, read as the reverse complement.
GTTGCATCAGTTGACGCGCGGCTCCGTCTTCGGCCGTGCAGGCGCCGCCGACCGCCCTGGGGCCGTTCCAGCCACGCTCGGTAAGGTCAGGCCCTGGAAGGCCCGGGTGCGACGCCCGGACCGAGCGGACCGGGAGATGCGATGAGCGGGCAGATCGAGAACTGGTTGACGGACATGGACGGGGTGCTCGTCCACGAGGGGCTGGCGCTGCCCGGTGCCGCCGACTTCATCGCGCGGCTCACCGAGCTCGAGCGTCCGTACCTGGTGCTGACCAACAACTCGATCTTCACCCCGCGGGACCTCTCGGCCCGCCTCGCAGCCTCCGGCTTCAGCGTCCCGGAGGAGCGCATCTGGACGTCGGCGCTCGCCACGGCGACGTTCGTGTCCCAGCAGATGCCGGGCGGACGGGCCTACGTGATCGGCGAGGCCGGCCTGACGACGGCGCTGCACGAGAGCGGCTACATCCTCACCGACACGAACCCCGACTACGTGATTCTCGGCGAGACCCGTACCTACTCCTTCTCCGCGATAACCCGGGCCATCCGGCTGATCCGCGACGGTGCGCGCTTCATCGCGACGAACCCCGACCCGACCGGCCCCTCCAGCGAGGGGCCGCTCCCGGCGACGGGCGCCGTCGCCGCCATGATCACCAAGGCGACCGGGCGCAATCCTTACTTCATCGGGAAGCCGAACCCGGTGATGATCCGGGCCGCCCTCAACCGCATCGACGCCCACTCGGAGAACACGGCGATGGTCGGGGACCGCATGGACACCGACATCCTGGCCGGCATGGAGGCCGGGCTGCGCACCTACCTCGTGCTGACCGGCTCGACGACGGAGTCCGACGTCGAGAAGTACCCCTTCCGTCCCAGCGAGGTGCGAGCGTCCATCGCGGACCTGGTCGACCTCGTCTGACACGGGACCGCGCGACCCAGCCCGTCGGCACAACGCGGCCCAGCCCGCCGGCACAACGCGGCCCAGCCCGCCAGCACAACGCGGCCCGGCGCGGCCCGGCGCGGCCCGGCGCGGCCCAGTGCGCCGAGCGCCAGGCGTGCCGGGACCTGGGCTCGCCGTGGCGTGCCGCCCCGCGTCAGTCCAGGCCGAGGTCGGCGAGCCCGAGGGCGGCCAGGTAGGGCACGCCTGCCGCGGACTCGATGGCCTCGCGCGCGCCGGTGTCACGGTCGACGACGACCGCGACGGCCGCGACCTCCGCGCCCGCCTCGCGCAGCGCCTCGATGGCCGTCAGCGGGCTGCCTCCGGTGGTGGAGGTGTCCTCGAGCACGACGACCCGTCGGCCTGCGACGTCGGGCCCCTCGACCCGCCGGCGCATGCCGTGGCCCTTGGCCTCCTTGCGCACGACGAAGGCGTCGACGTCCAGGCCGCGCGACGCGGCGGCGTGGAGGATCGCCGTCGCCACAGGGTCCGCCCCCATGGTCAACCCGCCGACGGCGTCGATCTCACCGGCACCGAAGCCGGCCTCCTCGAGCATGTCCAGCATCACGTGCCCGATCAGCGGAGCGGCCGCGTGGTGCAGGGTCGCGCGGCGCATGTCCACGTAGAAGTCGGAGGTCAGGCCGGAGGCGAGCGTCACCTCGCCGCGGACGACGGCCAGCTCGCGGACCAGCTGCGCCAGGTGGGCGCGCGGGGTGTCGTTGGGGGTGCTCACGGCCGCCAGCCTAACGGCGCCGAAGAGCCGGGCCAGCACCGGGATCGGTCAGAACGGCGGTTCGTCGGCGCACTCCCATCCCTCTCGAGGCAGGGCAGTCACTCGCCCGTCAGGAGTCCGGCGGTACCGATGCCCGCTGGGGGTGGTCCAGATCAGCTCGCCGGGGGCGGGCTGCTCGACCCGAAAAGCCCCGCTGGACTTCCCTGAGTGATCCCGCTCGCACATGGACGCCAGGTTCCACGCCGCGGTGGGGCCGCCGTTGAGCCAGGACAGCGTGTGGTCCAGCTGGCAGGACCGGGCGGGAACTGAGCACCCGGGCGCCACGCAGGTGCCGTCTCGTTCGCGCACCAGGCGGGCCAGATCTGCCGGGGGCCGGTAGACGGTCCGCCCCACGTCCAGCACCGTATCCGTGAACGGGTCGACGACGATCCGCCGCCAGGTCCCGCCCGCTGCGAGTGCGCGGGCGACCTCCGGGGTGACCGGACCGACGCCGTCGATGTACGCCACCGGTTCGTCCGGCTCGTCACCGAAGGTGTCCATCGGGTGCGGCGCTCGGACCGGGGCTCCGCACGAGCCCCCGTCCTCGCCCAACCCGCCGGCGCCGCCCAGCCCGCCGACTCCGCCCAGCCCACCGGCACCACCCTGGCCCCGGGCCCCAGCCTCCCCGACGCCAGCGGTGCCGCTGGTGCCGTGCCGGTCAGCGCCGACCGCCACGAGGGAGGCCCCGCAGCAGCCCGTCCGCGCTGCCTCGGGGTCAACGTCCGCCGGGAGTGCCACAGCGAGCGGGACGGTGACGTTGATCTTGACCCGGTCGGACAGGGCAAAGGTGCCCGTCGGCCCCGAGGGGCCAGGCGCCGGGCCGATCCGTCCTGCCGCCAGCGTCGCGGCCGACATCGCGATCAGGGCGTCGAACCGTAGCTGGTCCGCGGATCGCGCGTCGCCGGCGGCGCGCCCCGCCACCGCAGCGGCCTGCAGGGTCGCGTCCAGGACCACGAGCTCGTGTGCCGGCCCGACAACGTGGACCGAGGCCGTCCCGTCCACCCCCGGCTGCAGGTGCGTCACGTGCCGCTTCACCGCCGCCCGCCGCTCCCGGTCGCGCGCATCCTGCGGCGACGCCTGGACCAGCGCGGCGTTGATGTCGCGCTGCAGCTGCGGATGTGTGCGCCGCGGCGCCCCCGGCAGCACCGCGTCCTGCACTCCCCACGCCACCGGACCGGGCTGACCCGACAGCGCAGTGACGATCATCGCGGCCTTGCGCGCATCGATCTGGCCGGCCGCCAGCGCCTCGCCTGTCGGGGCCAGCACCCCGGTGAACGCCTCCCCCAGGTCAACCAGCTTGGCCGCCTCGGCGCGCGTCACCCCGAGCCGCATCGCGAGCTCGTCCGCCGCGAAGTCGAGCTCCTTCACCGAACGACGAGTCACGAGGCGGCCGTGCATCGAGTCGCGCCCGGCCAGCGCGGCAGCTGCTCGCGCCGCGCCCGCCGCCGCGGCCGCCTCGACCCGCTTGAATGCGGCGACGACCTCTACCGCGGCGTAGTCATCGACCTCTCCGGGGTCCACCGACAGCAGCAGCTCCATCAGCTCACCGTCCGGCAAAGCCCCGCCGAGCAGCCCCGCAGTCTCCTCCTCCCGGGACAACGCCGCGCCGACAGGCCCCTCGGCCGCCGCACCGACGCTTCCGTGCCGACCGCACCCGGCACCCAGCCGACACCACAGGCACCGCTCCGGGCCTGGACCTACGTCGTCCTCCTGGCCAGTCCCGCCAGCCACCGAATCATCTTCGATCATGTGTTCGAACATAGACGTGGCCGCTGACATTCGCCGTCCCACCTCCCCGCGGTGTGGACCGGGCGTCATCCGGCGCACGTGTGGACGACGACGAACGGCCGTCGAGGCAGCAGCCGGGATCAGGCGATCGCGCGCCCGCTGGTGGCGGGCCCGGCCACCGCGCGCACGAGCCGGCGCGGCGCGAGCCGCAGCGCCACGCCCGCCGCGGCGTAGCGCAGCGACGGCGTGACGATGACCTGCCCTCGCCGGACCGCGCGCAGGGCGTCCGAGGCGACCTTGTCGACGCCGACCCAGGCGGCGCGCGGCCACGTCGAGGCGTCGAGGCCGGCGTTGGCGTGGAACTCGGTACGCACCAGCCCGGGGCACAGCACGGTGGCGGTCACCCCCGTGCCGTCGAGCTCGCCCGCGAGCGCCTCGGTGAAGGTCACGACCCACGCCTTGTGGGCCGCGTAGGTGCCCATCGTGGTGAAGGCGGACATCGAGGAGACGTTCAGGAGGGCACCCCGGCCGCGGCCGACCATTGCCTCGGCGGCGGCCTTCGAGAGCACGAGCACCGAGCGGACCATGACGTCCAACGCCCGCTCCTCGCGGGCCAGGTCCCCGCCCAGCATGTGCTGCCCCAGCCCGAAGCCCGCGTTGTTGACCAGCAGTCCCACGGGCCGGCGCTCCTGGCGGAGCCGGGCCACGACGTCGTCACACCCCTCCGGCGTCGCCAGGTCGGCGGGCAGCACCTCGACGTCCACCCCCGCCGCCGAGCGGATCTGGTGCGCGACCTTCTCGAGCCGGTCGGCGGTGCGGGCGACGAGCACGAGGTGGTGCCGGGCGGCGGCGAGCTGCCACGCCAGCTCGAGTCCGATCCCCGAGGTAGCGCCGGTGACGAGGGCTGTTCCCATGCGGCCAGGGTAGGGGCCGCCACCGGTAGCGTTCTCGTCCATGAGGCTGGCGACGTGGAACGTGAACTCCATCCGGACGAGGGTCGACCGGGTGCTGGCGTTCCTCGAGCGGTCCGGGACCGACGTGCTCGCCATGCAGGAGACCAAGTGCCGGGAGGACCAGTTCCCCCACCTCGCCTTCCAGGCAGCCGGTTACGAGGTGGTCCACCACGGGTTCAACCAGTGGAACGGCGTCGCCGTCGCCTCCCGCGTGGGAATCTCCGACGTCCAGACCGCCTTCGAGGGCATGCCCACCTGGGGCGACCCGGCCGGCGCCGAGGCCCGGGCGCTCGGCGTCACCTGCGACGGCGTGCGCGTGTGGAGCCTGTACGTGCCCAACGGCCGGGTGCTGCACGACCCGCACTACGAGTACAAGCTCCAGTGGCTCGCCGCGCTGCGCGAGGCCGCGGGGACGTGGCTGCGGTCCGACCCCGACGCGCGGATCGCGCTGGTGGGCGACTGGAACATCGCGCCGCGGGACGAGGACGTCTGGGACATGTCCGTCTTCGACGGCGCCACGCACGTCTCCCCGCCCGAGCGCGAGGCCTTCCGTGCGTTCGAGGACGTGGGGTTCATCGAGGTGACGCGGCCGTACGTGGACCAGTACACGTACTGGGACTACCAGCGGCTGCGCTTCCCGCGGAACGAGGGCATGCGGATCGACTTCGTGCAGGCGTCCCCGCAGCTCGCCGCGAACGTTGTGGGCGCGCGGATCGACCGCGACGAACGCAAGGGCAAGGGCGCCTCCGACCACGTGCCGGTGATCGTGGACGTCGACTGAGATGAGCGGCAACCAGCTCCCCGACGCTCCCCCACCGGCCGACCGGCCCCAGGGCCCGTGGCCGGTGGAGGCTCCGTGGGCCGCGCCGGGCGGAGCGGCGCACGCCCCGCACACGGTCCCGGACAGCGGCGACGACCCGCACGCGCTCACGGGGAGCGGCCCCGGCCCGCGCGCGCTCCCCGACGGCGCGTACGCCCCGCGCACCTGGCATGCCCCGCCCGCGGACCCCGGCCACGCCGCGCGCAACGGCCGTGCCGGGCGCGCGCTCCCGAGCACTGGGTATGCCGCACGCACGGGCCGCCCCGCCGCCGGCCTCACCCGCACCGATCCGGTCAGCGTGGCCGCGCTGATCACCGGGGTGCTGCCCACCGGCCCGGTGGCGGCGGTGCTCGGCGTCCTCGGCATCCGCCGGACCGGCCGCGGCCGTCGTCCCGGGCGGCCGCTCGCCGTCGTCGGCCTCGTCCTGGGGCTCGCCTGGACGGTGGTCGCCGTGGCGGCAGGCGCGAGCCTGCTGCGCGGGCCGGCGCTCGACGGCGACGTCCCCGACCCCGTCGGGATGGCGTCGGCGCACCTGCGGGAGGGCAACTGCGTGCGCAACCTGCCCGCGAGCGGAGAGGTGCGCCGCGTGAGCCTCGTGCCGTGCGCCGACCCGCACACGGCCCAGGTCATCCATGTGGGCGCGCTGACCCAGGAGGCCGCCCGGCCGGAGGACGGGTACGAGGAGGGCCGCCTGCTGTGCCAGGACGCCTCGGCGGCGAGGGACACACAGGGGGCCGACGTCGACGTCGTCACCCTCGTGCCGGCGTCCGGCACCACGCCGGTGGTGTGCCTGGTCGAGTGGCCGACGCCGGTGCAGACGGACCTGGTGAACTGACCGCGGAGGTCCGTGACCGGCGCGGGAGCCGCACGAGAGAGGCGTCGGTAGGGTTTCCGGCATGACGTCTTCGTGGGGACAGGGCGGACCGGGCGGTCCGCAGCACATGCCCGGACCCGCGCAGACGGCACTGCCCTTCGGGCAGTACTTCGGTTCCGGCCAGCCGCACAACTCCCTGCCGCCGCGCCCCGTCTCGACGACGGCGGGCCGTGCCGTCGGCATCGCGGGGATCCCGGTCGGGGTGTTCCTCGGGCCGATGGGCGTCGCGCTGGGGATCATCTCGTTCCTGCAGGCTCGACGCGGCAACGGTCCGACCGGCTACGGCATCGCCGCGATGATCGTGGGCGGGCTGTCCACGCTGGCCCTGACGCTGTTCATCCTCGCCGCCACGGCGGCCGCGCTGTCCACCGTCGGCCCGGACCAGCGCCCCGAGGGCTCGGGGAGCGGGAGCGAGGTGCCGATCGGCTCCATGGCGGTGGGTGAGTGCGCCCTCGAGGCCGACGCCGCCCAGCCCGTCGTCACGCTGATCGACTGCGCCGAGTGGCACCAGGCCGAGGTGTACGCCGAGGTCGACCTCGGCGACGGCCCTTACCCCGGCGAGGACGCCGTCGTCGAGGCATCCGAGACGCTCTGCGTCGACGCGGCCAACGCCTTGATCCCGCCCTCCGCCGACGTCACGGACATCGCCGTGTCCGTCGTGGTGCCCGACTCCGCCGCCTGGGACGAGGGCGTCACGTTCGCCCGGTGCGTCGCGCTGGATCTCTCCGGACGCAACATGGTGGGCAGCATCACCGAGGGCACGCTGCAGACCCGCTGACCACCCGCCGCACCGCCCCGCGCCGGTGAGACGTCACCTCGAAGCTGGCAGCTCACCGGCTGGGGCGGCGGGTCACCGGGAGGGGCGGTGCCTCACCGCGAGGCGCGGTGACTCACCGCGAGGCGCCGGCGGCGAGGATGTCGTCGGTCAGCCGCGGCCACACCTGGGCCGCCCACTCGCCGAAGGGCTTAGCTCCGAGGAACGCGGTGGCCAGCCCGGCGTCGGGATCGACCCACAAGAAGCTGCCGCGCTGACCGAAATGGCCGAACGTGCGCGGGGAGGAGGTCGACCCCGTCCAGTGCGGCGACTTGTGGTCGCGGATCTCGAAGCCGAGCCCCCAGTCGTTGTTCTCCTGGCGTCCGAAGCCTGGGAGCACGCCGGAGAGCCCGGCGAAGACGACGGTGGTCGCCTCGGCGAAGAGCTCTGGTCCGACAAGGGTCGGCCGCAGCAGCTCGCGCCCGAGCACGCCGAGGTCGTCGGCGCTGCCGGTGGCCCCGGCGGCGGGCGAGCCCTCCATGAGGACCGTCGACATGCCGAGCGGCTCGATCACGGTCTCCTCCACCCACACGCCGAAGTCCCGTCCGACGGCGTCCTCGACGTGCTCGGCGAGGAGCTCGATCCCGAGGTTGGAGTACACGCGGCGCCGCCCGGGCGCGGACAGCGTGGCGCCCGAGTCGAACGGGACGCCCGAGGCGTGGGCGAGGAGATGGCGGACGGTGGCCCCCTCGGGGCCGGCCGGGTCGTCGAGGCGGACCATGCCGCGCTCGACGGCGACCAGGGTCGCCGTCGCCGAGAGCAGCTTGGTCACCGACGCCCAGGCGAACGACGTCGCGGTCTCGCCGTAGGTGTTGAGGACGCCGTCCGCGTCGCTCACCACCACGCCGACGGGGAAGTCCAGGTCCTGCAGCGATCGGAAGATGTCCACCGATCCAGCCTGCCACGGACGGGTGAACGGGTCGGCGAGTGGTCATCGCCGCGCTTCCGTGTGGCCACCACGGCCGCCGTCCAGTAACCGGACGGGCGGTTCGGTGAGCCGCTCTCCTGCAGCGGCCGATGGCGTGACTCCGTCAGGGTCTGCCGGACGAAGGCACGCCACTGCCGGGCGGACCGGGGCAGGGGAGCCCGCGCGCGTGGGCGAGCGCCCGACGCCGGCCGCCGCACCCCGGTCCAGCCACCACGGCTCAGCCACCGCGGTGCAGCCACCGCCGGCTCAGCCGACCGGCTGCTCCGCCCGGACCGTGAGCACGAGGCCCTGCTCCGCGTGACCGCCCTCGCCGAACGCCGCGGCGGCCTCGAGCTCGGGCCGGTCGACCACGACGGTGTCGCCGTCGTGCACCTGCGCGCCGAGCAGCATCTTCGCCAGCTGGTCGCCGATCTCGCGCTGGACGAGGCGGCGCAGCGGCCGGGCACCGTACGCAGGGTCGAACCCCTCGAGCGCCAGCCACTCGCGAGCCGCGTCGGTGACCTCCAGGCGCACCCGGCGGTCGGAGAGCCGGCGGGCCAGCCGGTCCACCTGCAGGTCGACGATCGAGCCGAGCTCGTCCACCGTGAGCGCGTCGAAGAGGACGATGTCGTCCAGGCGGTTGAGGAACTCCGGCTTGAAGTTCGCCCGCACCGCCTGCATGACCGCCTCCCGCTTCGCCTCCTCCGGCAGCGACTGGTCCACGAGGAACTGCGAGCCGAGGTTCGAGGTCAGCACGAGGATGGTGTTGCGGAAGTCCACCGTGCGGCCCTGGCCGTCGGTGAGGCGGCCGTCGTCGAGCACCTGGAGGAGGATGTCGAAGACCTCGGGGTGGGCCTTCTCCACCTCGTCCAGCAGCACCACCGAGTAGGGCCGGCGACGCACGGACTCCGTGAGCTGGCCGCCCTCCTCGTAGCCGACGTACCCCGGAGGGGCTCCGACGAGCCGGGCCACCGAGTGCTTCTCGGAGTACTCCGACATGTCGATGCGGATCATCGCCCGCTCGTCGTCGAAGAGGAAGTCCGCCAGGGACTTCGCCAGCTCGGTCTTGCCCACGCCGGTGGGCCCGAGGAACAGGAACGACCCGGTCGGCCGGTCGGGGTCGGAGACGCCGGCACGGCTGCGCCGGACCGCGTCCGAGACGGACCGCACGGCGTTGCGCTGGCCGATGAGGCGCTGGCCGATGACGTCCTCCATGTGCAGCAGCTTCTCCGTCTCGCCCTGGAGCAGGCGCCCCACGGGGATGCCGGTCCACGCGCCCACGACCTCGGCGACCTCCTCCGCGGAGACGCGGTCGGCGATCATCGGGGCCTGCCGCTCGCTCTCCTTGGCCTGCGCCTCGGCGGCCTCGGCCTCGGCGATCTCCCGCTCGACCGCGGGGATCTCGCCGTAGAGCAGCCGGGAGGCGCGCTCGAGGTCGGCCTCGCGCTGGGCCTTCTCGGCCTCGGTGCGCAGGGCGTCCAGGCGGGACTTCAGGTCACCGACGCGGTTGTGGCCGGCCTTCTCCTGCTCCCACCGCGCGGTGAGCGAGGCGAGCGCCTCCGAGCGGTCGGCCAGCTCGGCGCGGAGCTTCTCGAGCCGCTCCTGGGCGGCGTCGTCGTCGGCGTCCTCGGACTCGGTGAGGTAGGCCTCCTCCATCTTCAGGCGGTCCACCTGCCGTCGCAGCACGTCGATCTCCTCCGGGGAGGAGTCGAGCTCCATGCGCAGCCGCGAGGCGGCCTCGTCCACGAGGTCGATGGCCTTGTCGGGCAGCTGACGGCCGGTGATGTAGCGGTCCGAGAGCGTCGCGGCGGCCACCAGGGCGCCGTCGGAGATCGTCACCTGGTGGTGCGCCTCGTACTTCGGGGCGATGCCGCGCAGGATCGCGACCGTGTCCTCCACCGAGGGCTCGCCGACGAAGACCTGCTGGAAGCGGCGCTCGAGCGCCGGGTCCTTCTCGATGCGCTCGCGGTACTCGTCCAGGGTGGTGGCGCCGACCAGGCGCAGCTCGCCGCGCGCGAGCATGGGCTTGAGCATGTTGCCGGCGTCCATGGAGCCCTCGGCCGCGCCGGCGCCGACGACGGTGTGCAGCTCGTCAATGAAGGTGACAATCTCGCCGTCGGAGTCCTTGATCTCCTGCAGTACGGCCTTGAGGCGCTCCTCGAACTCGCCGCGGTACTTCGCGCCGGCCACCATGCCGGCGAGGTCGAGCGCGATGAGGCGCTTGCCGCGGAGGGACTCGGGGACGTCGCCGTCGACGATGCGCTGGGCGAGACCCTCGACGACGGCGGTCTTGCCGACGCCGGGCTCGCCGATGAGGACCGGGTTGTTCTTGGTGCGCCGGGACAGCACCTGGACGACGCGGCGGATCTCGGCGTCACGGCCGATGACGGGGTCGAGCTTGCCGTCGCGGGCCGCCGCGGTGAGGTCGTTGCCGTACTTCTCCAGGGCCTTGAACGTCCCCTCCGGGTCCGGCGAGGTGACCTTGGCGGAGCCACGGACGCTCGGCAGCGCGGCGAGCAGGCCCTCCCGGTCAGCGCCGGCGGAGCGCAGGATCTCCCCGGCAGGGCTGGTCGAGGACGCGAGCGCGATCAGCAGGTGCTCGGTGGAGACGTACTCGTCGCCGAGCGCCTTGGCCTCGTTCCCGGCGTCGGTGATCATCGTCATCGTCGGGCGGGAGGTCTGCGGCTGGGCGACGGAGGCTCCCGACGCGCCGGGCAGGGTGGCGAGCGCGGCCTTCACCCGCTGCGTGATCGCGGCGCGGTCCGCGCCGACGGCGTCGAGCAGGGCGACGGCGACCCCGCCCTCCTGCTCGAGCAGGGCGGCGAGGACGTGGACCGGCTCGAGCTGCGGGTTGCCCGCGGTCGAGGCGGCCTGGATCGCGGAGGCGATCGCCTCCTGCGACTTGGTGGTCAGCTTGGTGTCCATGGGACCTCCGGGGTTGGTTCAAGGGTGCTGCCGATCTCAACCGCGACAAAGTTGAGTCTATTCCGCTCAAGGCTGGTGTCCACCGCACGAGCAGCTGAGTCACCGACCGGCGGGGGCCGGCCGCCGGACCGGGACGTTCGCCCCTGTCGGGCGCCGTGCCGGGCGTGCTCCACTGGGAGCGGAGGCCTCTGCGATGGGCGTCGGCACGCGTCACGAGCGGCGGGGCACCCGCCCTGCGACGCGTCCGCGCGGCCCGGAGCGGCGCGGCCCGGAGCTGCCCGGCCCGGACCTGCGCGGCCCGGAGCTGCGCGGCCCGGCGGCCGGCCGCGCACAGCGCGATCGCCCCGCAGGCGAGCGCGGCCGCGACGCCTGGGCCGACAACCTCAAGACCCTGCTGGTGGCCGGGGTCATCCTGGCCCACGCGATCATCGCCTGGACCGGCGTGGGCAACTGGGTCCTCACGGTGACGCCGGTGCGCGACCCGCTCCTGACGCTCCTCCTGCTCGTCTCGCTGGTCGGCAACCTCTTCGGCATGGCGACCTTCTTCTGGATCGCCGGCATGTACTCCCCACCGTCGCTGCGGCGCAAGGGGCCACGCAGGTTCGTCGCCGACCGCGCCGTCCGGCTCGGCGTCCCGCTGGTGTTCTTCGTCATCGTCCTCGCACCCTTCGTCGAGTACGTCGACTCCTCCAACGCCGACTGGAGCGGCGGGTTCTGGGCGCTGGCGCTGACCGTGGTCTGGGTCCCGCCGCTGAGCGGCCAGCTGCTGCCGCCCGCCTGGGGGCCCACGTGGTTCCTCGCCGTGCTGCTGCTGCTCTCCGCGGCCTACGCCCTGGTTCGTCGCGTCGTCCCGGCTCCTCACCGCGCCTCGGATGCACCGCCGGCTCCCGCCCTGCGCGGGCGGTACCTGGCCGCGGCGGCGGTGGTCGTCGCGGCGGCGAGCTACCTGGTCCGCCTGGCGGTGCCGCTCGGTGACGAGTGGTTCCGGCTGCCTGTCGCCCAGGCGCCGGCCTGGGTGGTCGGCTTCACCCTGGGCGTGCTCGGCGCCGAGCGCGGCTGGTTCCACGACGGCGCGCTCGCCCGCCGCGCCGGCCGGGTCGCGTGGGCCACCGCCGGGGCGACGGCGCTCATGGTCGCCGCCGCCTCTGCCGCCGGGTCCAACCTGGCGCTCTTCGCGGGCGGCGGCACCTGGCAGTCGCTCCTCGCCGCGACGCTCGAGGGCGTCCTGACCGTGACGGTGCCGGTCTGGCTCGTCGACGTGTTCCGGCGGCGGCTCGACCACCAGGGCCCGGTCGCGCGGCGGGCGGGCCGCGCCGCCTTCGCCGCGTTCGTCCTGCACCAGCCGATCCTCGTGGCTCTGGCGCTCGGCTCGGAACGGCTGGCATGGCCGCCGGAGCTCGCGTTCGCGGCCGTCGCGGCGACCGCGGTGGTCGCCTCCTTCGGCCTCGGCGCGCTCGCCGTGCGCCTGCCGGGCGTCTCGAGGGTCGTGTGACGCCGCCCGGCGGGCCGAAGGTCTCGGTTCTCGGGCGCGGGCCGGTCGTAGCGTCGGAGATGGACGACGACGTCGGCGACCTCCGGCGTCGAGGCACCGACTGCGAGGTCATCGTGAACGCAGGGCCGTGGAGCAGCGGGGGGTCGAGGACTCTCTCGACGACCGGCAGACGCCCCGGGGGCGCCCCGCCCGGCACGCTGCGACGCCTGCGGGTGCCGGCCACCGCCGTCGGCCTCCTCACCCTGCTCACCGGGTGCGCGAACGCCACCTCCGCCGGCGGGGCGGGCCCGGACCACCGGGGCGAGATCGACCTCGTCCTGCCCGACCTCGGCGCCACCACCGTCCTCGGCATCCCCGGCACCACGGTGCTCTGGCTCGGCCTCGTGGTGTGCGCGCTGGGCCTCGCCTCGGGGCTGGTCGCCTCCGTCCAGCTGCGCCGCCTGCCGGACCACCCGTCCATGCGCGAGATCGCCGATCTGATCTACACCACGTGCAAGGCCTACCTCGTCCAGCAGGGACGCTTCCTCGTCCTGCTGTGGACGTTCATCGCCGCGGTGATCGTCACCTACTTCGGCGTCCTGGTCGCCATGCCGTGGGGCAAGGTGGCGATCGTCGTCGCGTTCAGCCTCGTGGGGATGGCGGGGTCCTACTCGGTGGCCTGGTTCGGGATCCGGGTGAACACCCTCGCCAACTCGCGCACCGCGTTCGCCTCCCTCGCCGGACGGCCGCTGCCCGTGCACCGCATCCCGATGAAGTCCGGCATGTCGATCGGCATGGTCCTCATCAGCCTCGAGCTCGGCACGATGCTGATCATCCTGCTGCTCCTGCCCGCCGACGTCGCCGGGGCCTGCTTCATCGGGTTCGCCATCGGCGAGTCCCTCGGCGCGGCGGTCCTGCGCATCGCCGGCGGGATCTTCACCAAGATCGCCGACATCGGTTCGGACCTGATGAAGATCGCGTTCAAGATCAAGGAGGACGACGCCCGCAACCCCGGCGTGATCGCCGACTGCACCGGCGACAACGCCGGCGACTCCGTGGGTCCGAGCGCCGACGGCTTCGAGACGTACGGCGTCACGGGCGTCGCCCTGGTGACGTTCGTGCTGCTGGCCGTGGAGGACCCGGCGCTGCAGGCGAGCCTGCTGGTGTGGATCTTCACCGTGCGGATCGCCATGGTCGTCACCTCCGGCCTCGCCTACCTCGTCAACGACGCCGTCACCCGGGCGAAGTTCTTCCGCGCCGACCGGCTCAACTTCGAGACACCGCTCACCGCCCTGATGCGGCTGACCTCGGTGCTGTCGGTGGCCGCGACGTTCGCGGTGGCCTGGGCGGTCCTGGCGCAGAGCACCCCTGACGGCCTGTGGTGGAAGCTCGCGACCATCGTCTCCTTCGGCACCGTGGCCGGAGCGCTCATCCCCGACCTGGTGCGGGCGTTCACCTCCACCGGCAGCCGGCATGTGCGCGAGATCGTCAAGAGCTCGCGCCAGGGCGGGGCGTCGCTGAACATCCTCTCCGGCCTCGTCGCCGGCAACTTCTCCGCGTTCTGGCTCGGGATCGTCGTCGTCGCGCTCACCGGCGGCGCGTACCTGGTGAGCCTGCAGGGCCTGGACGCGCTCATGCTGGCCCCCGCGGTCTTCGCGTTCGGGCTGGTGGCGTTCGGCTTCCTGAGCCTGGGCCCGGTGACCATCGCGGTCGACTCCTACGGGCCCGTCACCGACAACGCCCAGAGCGTCTACGAGCTGTCGATGATCGAGGAGATCGACGGCGTCGAGGAGGAGATCCGCCGCGAGCACGGGTTCGAGGTCCGGTGGGAGCGCGGCAAGCAGATGCTCGAGGAGAACGACGGCGCCGGCAACACCTTCAAGGCCACCGCCAAGCCCGTCCTGATCGGCACGGCCGTCGTCGGCGCCACGACGATGATCTTCTCCATCATCATGGCGCTCACGGACGGCCTGACCAGGGACCTGGACAAGCTCTCCCTCATGCACCCGCCGTTCCTGCTCGGGATCGTCACCGGAGGCTCGGTCATCTACTGGTTCACCGGCGCCTCCATCCAGGCCGTGACCACCGGGGCCTACCGGGCGCTGGAGTTCATCCGCCGCACCATCCGGATCGACGAGGGCGCCACCCGGGCGTCCGCCGAGGACTCGCGCCGCGTGGTGGAGATCTGCACCCAGTACGCCCAGAAGGGCATGCTCAACATGTTCCTCGGGGTGTTCTTCGCGACGCTGGCCTTCGCGTTCGTCGAGCCCTACTTCTTCATCGGCTACCTCATCTCGATCGCCGTCTTCGGCCTGTACCAGGCGATCTTCATGGCCAACGCGGGCGGGGCGTGGGACAACGCCAAGAAGATCGTCGAGGTCGACCTGCACGCCAAGGGCACGGCGCTGCACGACGCGACCATCGTGGGGGACACGGTCGGTGACCCGTTCAAGGACACCTCCTCGGTGGCGCTGAACCCGGTCATCAAGTTCACGACCCTGTTCGGGCTGCTCGCCGTCGAGCTGGCCGTCTCGCTGACCGCGCAGGGCCGGCAGACCCTGGTGCTGGCGCTCGCCGCGGTCTTCTTCGCGATCATGGTGGTCTTCGTGCTGCGCTCCTTCTACGGCATGCGCATCCGCACCTCCCTCGCCGACGACGCGGGACCGGCGGTCGAGGAGACGGACGGTGCCTCCCCCGGCGCGGGGCACGCCGCGCCGGCCGACATCAGCACGCGGCCCGGGACCGAGGCGGGGGACGTCCCCGCCGTGGAGGCGGGCGAGCCGTCAGGGCGGGAGGTCCGCACGCGCCGCGAGCGGACCGGCGCAGGAAAGGGTGAGCAGCGATGAACGTGGCCGTGCGTCTCGGCGACATCCAGCTCGAGGGCGGGGGCGTCGGCGGGCACGACGCCGGCGCGACGCTGGTGCGCCGGCTGCTGCGCGTCTTCCCCGGGGCGCAGGTGATCGGGCCCGAGCGACGCTCGGGAGCGGTCGACGTCGTCCCGCTCGACCAGGTCGACGGCTCGCGCACCGTGGTGGTGAACATGGACGTGATCGACTCCGTCGCGGTGTGGCAGGAGCTCGCGGGCCGCTGCGAGCGCCCGCAGGTGATGAACCTCGTGTGGTGGAACCCCTCGCGGTACACGCGCACCGTCGACGTCGCAGCGCTCGCGCTGTCCTGCGCGCTCTTCCCCACGTTCTGCAACTCCGAGCGCACGGCCACCGAGGTGCGCGAGCTGGTCGCCTCCTGGACGGTCCCTCGCCTCGCCGAGCGCGCGCGGATCGCGTGGGTGAACCTGGGCGTGCGGCTCGACCACGTCCGCCCGCGGCAGGAGCCGCCGGTGCCGGTGGTCCTCTACCCGGCCATCTACCTCTCCGACCGGAAGCGTCCCGACCTGTTCCTCCGGGTGGTCGAGCGGGTCGCCGCCCGGACGCCGATCCGGGTGGAGGCCCGCCTGCACGAGTCGCACCTCGTCACCGAGCGGGCGATGGCCCTGTCCCGCAAGGAGTGGGCCTGGATCAGCCCGCTCACCGCGAGCCGCGAGAGCTACTGGGACGCGCTGGCCCGGACGACGGCGTTCCTCGCCACGGCCGAGGAGGAGTCCTACGGCCTGGAGTACGTCGAGGCGCTCGTCGCAGGAGCCGTCGGGATCTTCCCCGACCGCCCGTGGGTGCGCGGCATCGTGCCGGAGGGCTACCCGTTCGTCTACCGCACCGCCGACGAGGCGGAGTCGATGCTCCTGCGTGCCGTGTCCTCCCCCGCGGCGTGCCGCGCGGAGATGGACCGGGCCGCCGGCGGCGACTTCGCCGCGTGGCTCCGGGCCCGGCACGACGACGACACGTTCGACCACGCGATCACGGCCCGGATGATGGAGTGGTTCGGCGTGGGCGCCCCCGTCCCGGCGGCCTGAGGACCCCGGGGGCCTGGGGAGTCCACCCGCCCCGAGGAGCACCCGCGCCGCGGCGACGAACCGGGCCGGCGCGGGGGCGTTGCCCGGGGGGCCGGGCGTCCGGCGTGCGCCCCGGGGCGCGAGGCGCGACGATCGTGGCAGCGCGCGACCGCGCGCACGATTCGGAGGTCCTCATGAGCACGTCCGACAGCCCCGGCCCGGTCCACCACGACCCGGCGCGCGACCGCGCGTCGGTCTCGTCGCCGTCGGCCGACTCGCCCGACGAGGTGCCGGCCAGCCCCGGCCCGCCGCCGGGGTCGATCCCCGGCCAGCACGACGAGGTCGTCGAGCCCGCCACGCACGGCCGCCACGCCGCCGACCGCAGGATCGACCGCACGGTCGACCGCGAGCCGGGCGAGGTCAGCTCGCCCGACGAGCCGAAGAGCCCGGGTCCCACGCCCGGGACGGTCCCGGGCAACATCTGATGGGTCTGGACGACCTGGCGCGCAAGGCGCGGGAGGCCTGGCAGGTCGAGAAGGAGCAGCGCCTGCGCTCGGGGAACGGCCCGACGGCGGACACCGAGCCGCCGTCGACGCCGGACCCCTCCACGCCCGACCCCGAGCCCGAGCGCAACCCGGAGCCCGGGACGGTGCCTGAGCCGGGGACCGTACCGGGGGCCCCGGCGGACCCCACGGTCCCGCCCACCACTCCCCCGACCGACCCGCCGGCCCGCCCGACCGGGCCCGTCGGCGCCTCTCGGGCCACCTGAGCCCTCGATGTGCTGATCTGGTCGCTGTCAGCAGCCACATCGGCACACTGAGGAGCGCTCCCTCGGTGTGCTGATCTGGTCGCTGTCAGCAGCCACATCGGCACACTGAGGAGCGCGCCCTCGATGTGCTGATGTGGTCGCTGTCAGCAGCCACATCGGCAACCTCGTGCGGCGTCGGGCGGCTCGCCCGCTCCCTCAGGCGGGCAGGCCCGGTGCGAACGCGGGCCACGGGTCCGCGGCCTCGAGCTGGGCCGCGAGCGCCAGCAGGGTCTCCTCCTGGCCGGTGCGCGCCCCGAGCATGACCCCGAAGGACAGCTCGGTGCCGTCCACCGTCGCGCGGTGCAGCGGCAGACTGATCGCCGGCGCCCCGATGATGTTCCACGCCGACGTCCAGGGCGTGAACGCCTTCTGCGCCTGGAAGTCGGCGGCCGGGTCGACGTCGTCGCGCATGGAGCCGATCCGGACGGGCGGCTGGGCGAGCGTCGGGCTGAGGATCACGTCGAAGGCCGACCACGCCAGCGCCGTCTGCCGTGTCAGCCGCTGCCCCCCCGACACCGCGTCGGCGTACTGGGCGCCGGTGACGGACCGGCCGGTCTCGCGCATCCACCGGGTCAGCGGGACCAGCCTCTCCTCGCCGCCGGGCGGCAGCGGCGCGAGCAGCGCGCCGACCGACCACAGCGGCATGAAGGCGTCCCACTCCGACTCCCCGAAGGGCAGCGGTGCCCGGTCCACGTGGTGCCCGAGGCCCTCGAGCAGGCGCACGGCCCGGTCGACGGCCGCGAGCGCCTCGGGGTGCACCGGGGCGTCGGCCATGTTGATCGGCTCCGTCAGCACGCCGACCCGCAGCCTGCCGGGCTCGCGCCCGCACGCGCCGAGGAAGGTGCCGCGCGGGGCGGGCAGGAGGTAGGTGTCGCCGGGCCACGGCTCGGCGAGCACGTCGAGGAAGGCGGCGGTGTCGCGCACCGTCCGCGTCAGCACGCCGTCGGTGCCCAGGCCCGAGCCGTCCACCCCGTGGGGCCCTCTCGAGACCCGGCCGCGGGAGGGCTTCAGGCCCACGAGGCCGCAGGCGGCGGCGGGGATGCGGATCGAGCCGCCGCCGTCGCTGCCGTGCGCGGCCGGCACGATCCCGGCGGCCACCGCGGCTGCGGCCCCGCCGCTGGAGCCGCCGGCGGTGCGGCCCAGGTCCCAGGGGCTCCGGGCGGGGGGCGCCACGTCCGGCTCCGTGTAGGGCGGCAGGCCGAGCTCGGGGGTCGTGGTCTTGCCGACCATGAGGGTGCCGGCCGCCCGGAGGAGCGTGGTGACGCCGTCGTCGACCGGCGCGACGAAGCCGGCGAGGGCCGCCGAGCCGGCCTCGAACGGCAGCCCGGCCACCATCGTCAGGTCCTTCACCGGAACCGGCACGCCGAGGAAGGGCGGGAGCGCGCCGTCGTCCCCCGCCGCGGAGCCGACGCCGGCGAGCAGCTCCTCCGCCTCGGCGGCCTGGGCCCGGGCGCGCGCGTCGGCGACGTGGACGAACGCCCCGACGCCCGGCCCCAGCCGGTGCGCGCGTTCGAGCGTGTGCTCGGCGACCTCGCCCGGGGAGACATCCCCCGCCCGCACCGCGGCGGCGAGGTCGAGGGCGGACAGCTCGTGGATCTGCGTCATGCCCCGACCGTAGCCCGGTCCGGCGCGAGCCCGGCCGGACCGGTGCGGGTCCTGCCGGACCGGTGCGGGTCCTGCCGGACCGGTGCGGGTCCTGCCGGACGGCCCCTACCGGATGCCGGCCAGCCGCGCCTCGAGGTCCAGCAGGGGCTCCGGAACGGCCGGCACCTCGGCGGGCACGGGCTGCGGCGCGGCGAACGGCACCTCCTGCTGGCAGACCAGGCCCTCGGCGGGCAGGGTCAGGTCGACGAGGTAGGCGTCGACGGCGGTGCGCACGCAGGCCGAGCCGTCCGGGTAGGCCCCGTGGCCGTCGCCGTGCATCGTCACCAGCCGCGCGTTGCCGAGCGCCCGCACCGTCCGCAGCGCCCCCTGGTAGGGCGTCGCCGGGTCGTAGGTGGTGGCGATGACCAGCGGCGTCGGCGAGGACTCCTCGACGGCGAAGGGCCCCTCGTACGTGTCCTCGTCGTGCACCGGCCACAGGCCGTAGCTGATCTCGGAGTACCCGGTGTTGATCCAGAAGTGCGGGAATGACGACCACGACTCGGCACCCCGGTCGAGGTACGTCTCGACACCCCGCGGCCACTGCCGCTCACCGGCGCCGATGGTGAAGAACTGGTCCGATCCTGGCCCGTAGGACCCGTCCTCCAACCGGTCGTAGCTGAGGTTGGTGACCAGGCGGAGCAGCGAGGCGTCGCCGGCGGCGGCCTGCGCCAGGGCGGCGGCGAGGATGCCCCAGAACTGCTTGGAGTACAGCAGCGTGGTGGTTGCCACGCGGATGTCGTCGCCGTCCACCGGCCGGGGGTCCGCGGTGTAGCGCGGGGCGGGGATCGGTGTGGCGTCGGCCCTGGCGAGCAGTCCGTCGTAGGCGGAGGACGGCTGCCCGCCGCCGAACCCGGAGCACGCCACCTGGTCTGCCGCGCAGGCCTCGAAGAAGCGGTGGAGAGCACGCTCGAAGGCGGCAGTCTGCGCCGCGCTGTTCGAGAGCGGGTCGGAGATGTACTCCTGGACGTCCACCGGGGAGTCCAGCACGAGCGCGCGGTAGCCGTCGGGGAAGAGGGCGGCGAACGTCGCCCCGAGGAAGGTCCCGTAGGAGTACCCCAGGTAGCTCAGCTTCTCGTCCCCGACGGCGGCACGCAGGACCTCCATGTCCCGCGCGACGTTCGCGGTGGAGACATGGGCGAGGATGTCGCCGTTGTTGGCCAGGCAGGCGTCCACGTAGGCCTGGTGCTTCGCGACGAAGGCGTCGACGTCGATGTCGAGGGGCGTGGGGAACGGCTGCGAGGAGTTGCCCAGCTCCTCGGGGTCGACCTGGCAGTCGATGGCCGGCGTGGACTGCCCGACGCCGCGCGGGTCGAAGCCGACGAGGTCGAACCGCTGGTTCAGCGTGGGCCAGATCGTCCCGCCGTTCTCCTGGAGCACGTCCACGATGGTGCCGCTCGGTCCGCCCAGGTTGATGAAGAGGGACCCGATCCGGTTCGCGGTGTCGGTCGCGGGCACACGGGCGACCGCGAGGCGGACCTGGTCGCCGTCCGGGTCGTCGTAGTCCATCGGCAGCTCGGCGGTGGCGCACTGGACGCCGGCCTCGGTGCCGGCCGGGGTGGTGCCGCAGCTGGTCCAGGTCAGCTCCGGGACCTCGACACCGTCGGCGTCGGGGTCGACCGTGCGGGCGGCCGCGGCGGGCGCCAGCAGCGCGAGCAGGGCACCGAGCAGCGCGGCGAGCAGCGGCGCCGAGGGTCGTGGTCGTGGAGAGCTCATCGTTCCGCCTCACGGTCCCCGGGCCACGCCCGAGGAGCTCCGTCGCCAGCCCGGCGTCCCGGGCGAGATTGAAGGAACCTGGCCGCGCACCCTCGCGCGGGGGTCCGGACTCGAACCAGTGCCCAGCGAGTGTGGCACCCGCTCCGTCACCCGGGTGTGACGGGAGGTTTACGGCCGCGTGCGGAGAGAACCGCGGAGCACGGCCGGCACGGTCCGGCCGTGCGCCACACGTCCGGCACGGTTCGGCCGTGCTCCAGGCACGTCCGGACGGGTGTGGCACGGAAACACACGGCCGCCCGGGACTATGGTCCCGTTCCCCATCGACGCAGCACCGGACGACCGTCGACCCTGTTACCTGAATCACCTCTCAGGTTGGGAGGTCCCAGAACCTCAGAAAGGCGGTCCCATGCGAGTCACGAAGAAGTCCCTCGCGCTGACCTTCGGCGTCGCGACCATGATGGCCGTCGCCGCGTGCGCACCCTCGACCGGCGACGGCGGAGCCGACCCGGCCGCGTCGGGCGGCTCCAGCGAGTCGGCGGAGGCGTCGGGCGACCCGATCGACGTCGCGCTCATCACCTCGACCACCGGCCCGCTGGCCGCCTACGGCAAGACCTTCATCGAGGGCTTCGAGGCCGGCCTCGACTACGCCACCGACGGCACGGGCGAGGTGGGCGGCAGCGAGATCGTCGTCGAGACCATCGACGACGGCGGCGACACCGACAAGGCCGTGGCCGCGGCGCGCGACGCGATCGGGCAGGGGCACAAGATCCTCACGGGCACCGCCTCCTCCGGCATCGCCCTCTCGCTCGCCGAGCAGGCCGAGCAGAACAAGGTGCTCTACATCTCCGGCCCGGCCGCCGCCGACGCGGTCACCGGCATCAACGACTACACGTTCCGCTCCGGTCGCCAGTCCCTCCAGGACGTCGCCACCGCGGGCTCGTTCATCGACGTCGACGGCCAGAAGGTCCTCGTCTTCGCGCAGGACAACGCGTTCGGCCAGGGCAACCTCGCCGCCGTCGAGGGGCTGCTCGGGGCGCAGGGCGCGGAGGTCACCTCCGTGATGGTCCCCGAGGACGTCACCGAGTTCACGCCGTTCGCCGCCCAGGTGCTCGACGCCGCCCCGCAGATGGTCTTCGTCGCCTGGGCCGGTGCCACCTCGGGCGCCATGTGGCAGTCGCTGGACCAGCAGGGCGTCCTCGACGACATCACCGTGGTGACCGGGCTCGGCGACACCTCCACGTACAACGCCTACGGAGCGGCGTCGGAGAAGATCGACTTCCTCAACCACTACTTCCCGGGCGCGGCGGGCAACGACGTCGAGGCCGCGATGATCGAGCACGTGGAGGGGGCCGGCGGCACGCCGGACCTGTTCACCCCGGACGGTTTCACCGCCGCCCAGATGGTCGTCCGCGCGATCGAGGAGGCCGGCGGCGCCGACGACGTCGACGCCATGGTCGCCGCGCTCGAGGGCTGGAGCTTCGACGGCCCCAAGGGCAGCTACACGATCCGCGAGTCCGACCACGCGCTGATCCAGCCGATGTTCCAGGCCAAGCTCGTCTCCGACGGCAACGGCGGCTGGAAGCCCGAGCTCGTCAGCCAGGTGGCGGCCGAGGACGTCGCGCCGCCCGAGGCCGGCTGACCGGCTCACCGGCTCACCGGCTCACCGGCTCACCGGCTCACCGACGCAAGCCCGCACACCCACGGCAGGCCCCGGCCCCAGACGCTCGGGCCGGGGCCTGCCGCACCCAGGAAGAGGCCACCATGCCCCCCACCTCAGCCGCACTCACGGTCGAGAACCTCAGCTTCGCCGTCGGCGGCGCGAAGATCCTCACCGACGTGAACCTCGAGGTCCCCTCGGGCGAGATCATCGGCGTCATCGGCCCCAACGGGGCCGGCAAGACGACCCTGTTCAACATGATCTCCGGGATCCACGCCCCGACGGCGGGCCGGATCCTGCTCGACGGCAAGGACATCACCCACGAGCGCATCCACCGCCGCGCGCGGGCGGGACTGGGCCGGACCTTCCAGACCTCCAACCTCTTCCCGGGGCTGAGCGTCCTGGAGAACGTCCGTCTCGCGGCCCAGCGCCGGCTCGGCGGGAACCTCTCGGTCCTCCGCTTCCCTCGGCGCTCCGACGACGCCACCTCCGTCGCGCTGGACCACCTCGCGGAGGTCGGGCTCGCCGACCGGGTCGACGTCCTGGCCGGTGGCCTGAGCCACGGCGACAAGCGCAAGCTGGAGATCGCCGTCCTGCTGGCCATGGACCCCAGCGTCATCCTGCTCGACGAGCCGATGGCCGGGGTCGCCCGGGCGGACGTGCCCGGACTGAGCGAGGTCATCCGCGGCATGCACCGCGACCACGGCTGCACCGTCCTGATGGTCGAGCACCACATCGACGTGGTGATGGGGCTCGTCGACCGCGTCGCGGTCCTGCACCAGGGCACCATCCTCGCGCTGGACGAGCCCGGGAAGATCATGGCCGACCCGCTCGTGCAGAGCGCCTACCTGGGAGCCGCCGCGTGAGCGCGATCCTCGAGGTCGAGCACCTCTCCGCCACCATCAACGGCCAGCTGGTCGTCGAGGACGTCACGTTCTCCGTCCCGGGGACGGGCGTGACCGCCGTCCTGGGGCGCAACGGCGTCGGCAAGACATCCACGATGAAGGCCGTCATGGGGCTGATCGGCCGCGCCGGCCGGGTCGAGTTCGACGGTCACCGCATCGACCGCGAGGACACCCACCGGATCGTGCGCCGCGGCATCGGGTACGTGCCCGAGGACCGCGAGGTCTTCGCGGGCCTGACCGTCGCCGAGAACCTGCGCCTGGCCGAGCGCGACGCGGCGCCGCGCCGCGAGCTCGTCGAGCAGCTCTTCCCCGACCTCGTGCGCCGCGCCGGCCAGCGGGCCGGCACCCTCTCCGGCGGGCAGCAGCAGATGCTGTCCCTCGCGCGGGCCCTCCTGAACACGAACCGGCTGCTGCTGGTGGACGAGCCCACCAAGGGCCTGGCCCCCAAGATCGTCACCGAGGTCGCCGAGGCCCTCGAGGAGGCCGCCCGCACCGTGCCGATCCTCCTGGTGGAGCAGAACCTGCCGGTCATCGAGCGCCTGGCCCAGGACGTCGTCGTCATCGACGCCGGCACCGTGGTCCACACCGGCGACGCCCGTTCCCTGCTCGACGACGACGAGGCCGTCCACCGGCTCCTCGGCGTCCACGCCGAGACCACCCCGGCCCCGGAGGGAGCCAAGTGAGCACCGTCGTCCTGCTGCTGGTCACCGGCCTCGGCCTGGGAGCCCTGTACTTCCTGGTCGCCTCCGGCCTGTCGCTCATCTACGGCCTGATGGGCGTCCTCAACTTCGCCCACGGCGTCTTCCTCTCCCTCGGCGCCTTCATCGGCTGGGAGGTGGCCCGCCGGCTCGACCCGAGCACCTGGACCGGGTTCCTCCTCGCCATGGTGATCGGCGCCCTGGCCGGGGCCGCCGTCGCCGCCCTGACCGAGCTGCTGCTCATCCGGCCGCTGTACAACCGGCACATCGAGCAGGTGCTCGTCACCGTGGGTCTCGGCCTGGTCGGCGTGGCGCTCTTCGAGGGCTTCTGGGGCACCGACGCCATCTTCATCTCCGGGCCGGCGTGGATGGCGCAGACGACGGAGATCGCCGGGGCCCGCATCCCCAACAACAGGTTCCTCGCCATCGCCGTCGCCGCCGCCGTCCTCGCCGCCCTGGTGCTCTTCCTCAAGCACACCCGCTACGGCCTGATCATCCGGGCCGGGGTCGAGAACCGGTCGATGGTGACCGCGCTGGGGATCGACGTGCGCCGGTCCTTCACGCTGGTGTTCTCCATCGGCGGCGCGGCCGCCGGCCTGGGCGGTGTGCTCGCGTCGCAGTACTACGGCTACGTCTCCGCCCACCTCGGGCAGACGCTGCTCATCTTCGCGTTCATCGTCACCGTGATCGGCGGCCTGGGCTCCCTCGGCGGCGCCGCCGTCGCCGCGGTGCTCGTCGCGATCCCGCAGCAGCTCGCCAACTACTACCTCAACGGAGTCGGCGACCTCGTCGCGGTCCTCGCCCTCGCCGTCGTCCTGCTCGTCCGCCCGTCCGGACTGATGGGAGCCAAGGCAGCATGACCTCCCCCACCTCCACGAGGCCGCCCGTGACCGAGCGGGCCGTCCCGGCGCCGCAGCAGCCCCCGCGCGCCCGCCGCCGGGTGCCCGGCTGGCTCCTCGGCGCGGTCGCCGTCGTCGTCGCCGCGTGCCTGCCGCTGCTCAACCTGCCGCTGCCCGGCGTCCTGCCCGGGCCGACGTACATGCCGGGCAGCCTGCACCTGATGGCGCTGTGCATGATCTTCGCCGCGCTGGCCCTGAGCTATCACCTGCTCTACGGCGTCGCCGGCATGCTCAGCTTCGGGCACGCCCTGTACTTCGCGGCCGGCGCGTACGGCCTGGCGATCCTGCTCGACCGCACCGACATGCCCCTCCTGGTCGCCGGCGCCCTCGCCCTGGTGGCCGCCATCGTGCTCGCGACGGTCGTCGGCGCCGTGTCCCTGCGGGTCTCCGGCGTCTCATTCGCGATGGTCACCCTCGCGTTCGCCCAGGCAGGCAACGTGATGGCGCGGCGCAACCCCTCCGGGTTGACGGGCGGCGAGGAGGGCATCGGCCTGACCACCACCAACGTGCCCGACGCGCTCGTCGGCGTGGTCAACACCCGCAACATGTTCTGGCTCGCCCTCGCCACCCTCGTGCTGGTGTACGTGGTGGTCACCTGGGTGCAGCGCTCGCGGGCCGGCCACGTGGTGGAGGCCACGCGCGAGAACGAGATGCGCGTGCGGGTCATCGGGCAGCCGCCCTACCTGATCCGCCTGCTGACCTTCGTCATCGCCGGCGCGCTCGCCGCGGCGGTCGGCATGGTCTATCTGCTGCTGCAGTCCCAGGCGGTGCCGACCATCACCTCGGCCGACTTCACCATCCAGGCCCTGATCATGGTGGTGCTCGGCGGGGTGGGCTCGCGCTGGGGCGCCGTGGTGGGCGCGATCGTCTACACGCTGCTCGACCAGCGCCTCAGCGTGCTCGCCGGCTCCGACCTCGTCGAGTCCCTCCCCACGCTGCTCCACGTGCCGCTCAGCGAGCCCGCGTTCATCCTCGGCGTGCTGTTCATCCTCGTGGTGCTGTTCATGCCCGGCGGCATCGCGGGCGGTGCGTCGCGGCTCACCGGCCGCCGCCGCGGCCCGGCCCGTGCCGCCGGCTCGCACACCGAGACCGCCGCGGAGGCCGCCGAGCGGCGCCGCCTCGAGGAGCTGGCGTGAGCCTGCTGCCTCCTCCCGACGACGAGCCCGGGCGTCACACGCTGGGCCGCTGGACGAGCGACCGGGCGCGCCTGACGCCGGGCAAGGTCGCCGTCGAGCACGAGGGGGTCGCGACCACCTACGCCGAGCTGGACGCGCGGGCGACGGCGCTCGCGGAGCGGCTGGTCCGGGCCGGGTACGTGCCCGGTGACCGCATCGCCACGCTGACCCGCAACTCCACGGACCACGTGGTGCTCCTCTTCGCCTGCGCCAAGGCGGGGCTGGTCCTCGCGCCGATGTCCTGGCGCCTCACGGCCGAGGAGCTCGCCTACCAGCTCCGCCACGCCCGGCCGGCGCTGGTCGCGGTCCAGGCCGCGCTCGCCGGGGACGCCCGCGCCGCGCTCGCCCAGCTCGACGTGGCCCCGCCGGTGGAGCTGCTCGGCCCCGACGGCGTCGAGCAGCACGTGCCCGGCCCCGCCCGGCCGGACGGGACCCCGCCCGGACCGGCGCGCTGCGTGCGCGACGACGACCCGCTGCTGCTCATCTACACCTCCGGCACCGCCCGGGCGCCGCGCGGCGCGCTGCTCACGCACGAGAACTGCTTCTGGACCAACCTCTCCCTCGCCGGCGCCACCGGCATGACCGGCCAGGACGTGGTCCTGTCGGTGCTCCCCCAGTTCCACGTCGGCGGCTGGAACGTCCAGCCGCTGCTGGCGTGGTGGTCGGGCGCCACCGTCGTCCTCCAGTCCGACTTCGACCCGCCGGCCGTCCTCGAGCTTCTCGCCGGCCGCCGGGTCACCACGATGATGGGCGTCCCGACGACGTACCAGCGCCTGGCGGAGCTGCCCGCCTTCGCGGACGCGGACCTGACCGGCCTGACCCACGCGATCGTCGGCGGCGCGCCGATGCCCGAGCCGCTGCTGCGCACCTGGCACGACCGCGGTGTGCGGATCGTCCAGGGCTACGGCCTGACCGAGGCCTCCCCCAACGTCCTCGCCCTGCCCTCGGCGCACGCCCTCGACCACGTCGGCTCGGTGGGCAAGCCCTACCCTCATGTCGACGTCGCCGTGGCGGATCCGGTCAGCGGGCACCTGCTCCACGGGCCGGCGCGCGGTGAGCTGCTGGTGCGCGGCCCGGCCGTCTTCGCCGGGTACTTCCGCGACCCCGACGCCACCGCGGAGGCGGTCCAGGACGGCTGGCTGCGCACCGGCGACCTCGTCGAGCGCGACGCCGACGGCTACTTCCGCGTGGTCGACCGGCTCACCGACATGTACATCAGCGGCGGCGAGAACATCTCCCCCGCGGAGGTCGAGGCCGCGCTGGCCACCCACCCGGAGGTCGTCGACGTCGCCGTCGTCGGCGTCCCCGACCCGCGCTGGGGCGAGGTGGGCCACGCCTTCGTCGTCCGGGCCGCCGGGTCCGGCGTCGACGCCGACGGGCTGCTCGCCCACGCCCGCCGGCACCTGGCCAGCTTCAAGACCCCGCGCAGCGTCACCTTCGTCGAGTCCCTCCCCCGCACCGCCCTGCACAAGGTGCGCCGGGGCGCCCTTCGGGAGGTGCGGCCGTGAGCGCCGCGCCCCGCACCGAGCGCGGCACGCGCACCCGGGCCCGGCTGCTCGCCGTGGCCACCGACGTCTTCGCCGAGCGTGGCTACCACGACGCCTCGATCGTGAAGATCACCGAGGCGGCCGAGGTCGGCCAGGGCACGTTCTACCTCTACTTCGACTCCAAGCAGGCGATCTTCGAGGAGGTCGTCCGCGACCTCAACAGCCGGGTCCGGCGGGCCATGTTCGAGGCCTCCAGCGTCGAGACCGCCCGACTGGAGGCCGAGCGCGCCGGGTTCCGGGCGTTCTTCCGGTTCACCGCGGAGAACCCCGCGCTGTACCGGATCATGCGCCAGGCCGAGTTCGTGGCGCCGGACGTGCTGCACATGCACTACGAGACCATCGCGCGGGGCTACGTGGCCGGCCTGGTCGCCGCGAAGGAGCGCGGCGAGCTCGCCGACGAGGTCGATCCCGAGGTCGCGGCCTGGGCGCTCATGGGCATCGGCGAGCTCGTCGGCATGCGCTGGGTCCTGTGGGACCGCGACGGCGGTGCCGCCTCGGGCAGTGCGGCGCCCGGCAGTGCGGGCCCCGGCAGCCCGTCCCGTACCCCGGGCCTGCCGCCCGACGTCTTCGACGCCACCATGCGCCTGGTCGAACGCGCCCTGTCCCCCGGAGGAGAACGACGATGAGCCCAGAACCAACCCTCGCCGGCCGACGCGCGGTGGTCACCGGCGGCGGGAACGGCATCGGCGCCGCGTGCGCGCGCGAGCTCGCCGCCCGCGGCGCCCACGTGGTCGTGGCGGACCGCGACGAGGCCGCCGCCTCCGCCGTCGCCGAGGAGACCGGCGGCGAGGCCTGGGTGGTCGACCTCGACGACACGGCCGGGCTGGACGACCTCGCCCTCGAGGCGGACGTCCTGGTCAACAACGCAGGCATCCAGGTGGTCCGGCCCATCGAGGAGTTCGACCCGGCCGACTTCCGCCGGATCCAGCGGATCATGGTCGAGGCCCCGTTCCTCCTGGTGCGCGCGGCGCTGCCGCACATGTACGCCCGCGGCTGGGGCCGCGTCGTCAACATCTCCTCGGTGCACGGGCTCATCGCCTCGCCGTACAAGTCGGCCTACGTGACGGCCAAGCACGCGCTCGAGGGGCTGAGCAAGGTCACCGCCCTGGAGGGAGCGGCGCGCGGGGTCACCAGCAACTGCGTGAATCCCGGCTACGTGCGCACCGCCCTCGTGGAGCGCCAGATCGCCGACCAGGCGCGCGCCCACGGCATCAGCGAGGAGGAGGTCCTGGAGAAGGTCCTCCTCACCGAGCAGTCGGTCAAGCGGATGGTCGAGCCGGGCGAGGTCGCCTCCCTGGTCGGCTGGCTGACCGGCCCCGACGCCGGCATGGCGACCGGTTCCTCCTACACCCTGGACGGGGGGTGGCACGCGCGATGAGCACGCACACCTACGGCACGGTCGACGTCCCCGTCGACGGCGGCACGCTGCGGGCGGGGGTCTGGGAGCCGGTGGACCCGGCACCCGGGGCGCCCACCGTCCTGGCGGTCCACGGCATCACCGCCACGCACCTGGCCTGGACCTACCTCGTGGACGCCCTCCCGGGCGTCCGGGTGGTGGCGCCGGACCTGCGCGGGCGCGGGCGGAGCAACGCCCTGCCCGGCCCGTTCGGGATGGCGCGGCACGCGGACGACCTGGCGGCCGTCCTGCGTCACCTCGGCACGGGGCCGGTCGTCGTCGTCGGCCACTCGATGGGCGCCTTCGCCTCCGCCGTGCTGGCGCACCGGCACGGCGGGCTGGTGGAGTCCCTGGTGCTCGTCGACGGGGGCCTGCCGCTGGAGGTGCCCGCGGGCGCCGACCCGGACGAGCTCATGCGGGCGGTGCTCGGGCCGGCGGCCGCACGGCTGGCGATGACGTTCCGGGACCACGAGGCCTACCGCGACTTCTGGCGCCGCCACCCCGCGTTCGCCGGCCAGGTCTCCGAGCGGCTCGGCGAGTACTTCGACTACGACCTCGAGCCGGCCGACGGCGCCTGGCGGCCGTCGTCGCGCCTCGAGGCCGTCACGGGTGACCAGCGCGAGCTCGTCACGGGCGAGTCCCTGCTCCCGGCCCTCGAGGCGCTTCAGACCCCGACGCTGTTCCTGCGGGCCCCCCGCGGCCTGCTCGACGGCGAGCCGCTCTACACCGCCGAGCACGTGGCCCGGTGGGCGGCGCGCCTGCCCGTCGCCACCGCCGAGGTGCCGGACGTCAACCACTACACGATCGTCATGGGGCCCGCGGGCGCGGCCGCCGTCGCCGACCGGGTCAGGGCCGCCCGCGCGGAGGTGTCGCCGTCGTGACAGATATACGACCAGACCGGCCGAATCTGGTAGGAACGGGACCGACCGCGTCGCGCGGGGCCCGACCGGCGCCCCGCCGCCCTACTTCAACGGTGTAGCAAGGGGAAGTTCTTTCATGTCGTCAGTCAGCCAGAAGTCACGCGAGACCGAGGGCCGGCCGCAGTCGCGCAACCCGTTCACCCGCGTCATGCGGCCCGTCAACACGCTGGTCGAGCGGTTCATCCCCAGCGCGCTGGTGTTCGCCATCGTCCTGACGGTCATCGTGGCCCTTATGGCGCTCGTGCTCACGGACGCCGGCCCGGTGGACGTCCTGGTCGGCTGGGGCGACGGCCTCGCCGGCCTGCTGGCGTTCATGACCCAGATGGCGCTGATCCTGCTGCTCGGCCACATGCTGGCCAACACCCGCCCGATGCGCCGCCTGCTCGCCCGGCTCGGCGGTCTGCCCCGCACGCCGCTGCAGGCCTACGTCTTCGTCTTCCTCGTCGCCGCCGTCGCCTCGCTCCTGCAGTGGGGGCTCGGGCTCGTCGTCGGCGCCCTGCTGGCCAAGGAGGTCGCGGCGCAGGCGCGGGAGAAGGGGATGCGGCTGCACTTCCCGATGCTCGTGGCGGCCGGCTTCTCCGGCTTCGTCGTCTGGCACATGGGGTACTCCGGCTCCGGCCCGCTCACCGCGGCGACCGAGGGCTCGTTCATCGCCGAGCAGCTGGGCCGGACCATCCCCGTCAGTGAGACGACCTTCTCCACCTGGAACGTCGTCGGCGCGGTCACGACGGTCCTCGCCGTCGCCGTCGCCCTCGCGCTGGTGGCGCCCCGCCGGGGCGACAAGATCGTCGAGCTGGAGGTGGACGCGCGGGACCAGGGCGTCGTCGTCGACGACGAGGTCCTCACCCCGGCCGACCGGCTCGACGCGAGCCGCTTCCTCACCACGCTCGTCGGGCTCGCCCTCACGGCCTACCTGGTGGTCTACGTCGTCCGGGGCGGCACGCCCACCCTCGACTTCGTCAACTGGTCGTTCCTCGCCCTGATCCTGCTGCTCGTGCGCAGTCCGTTCGAGCTGACGGCCCTGGTCAAGGACGCCGCGTCCAACGTCGGCGACATCCTGCTCCAGTTCCCGCTCTACGCGGGCATCCTGGGCATGATGACGGCCACCGGGCTCATCGCGGTGCTCTCGGACTGGTTCGTCAGCATCTCGACCCCGCAGACCTTCGGGGTCCTGGCGCTGCTGTCCGCGGGCCTCGTGAACTTCTTCGTCCCCTCCGGCGGCGGGCAGTTCGCGGTCCAGGCACCGATCCTGCTCGACGCCGCCGCGCGCCTGGGCGTCGACCCGGCCGTGCCGATCATGGCCGTCGCCTACGGTGACCAGTGGACGAACATGATCCAGCCCTTCTGGGCCCTGCCGCTCCTGGCCATCGCCGGCCTGAAGATGAGGGACATCCTGGGGTACACGACCGTCACGCTCGTCGCCTCCGGCGTCGTCTTCTCCGCCGTCCTGCTCGTCGTCGGCGCCGGCTGAGCCACACCCGGAACCACCCACCGACCCAGAGATCCACCCGAAGGAGAGACCATGACCAGCGGAACAGTGAACACCACGAGCCGGGCCGGGACATCGCCCGGCCTGGACAAGGTGGTGGCCTCGGCGGCCGAGGCGGTGGCGGACATCCCCGACGGCGCCTCGCTGGCGGTGGGCGGGTTCGGGCTGTCGGGCAACCCGATGGCGCTGATCGAGGCGCTGCTGGCGCAGGGCGCGACGGACCTGTCGGTGGTGTCGAACAACTGCGGGGTGGACGACTGGGGGCTGGGGATCCTGCTGCGCGCCGGCCGGCTGGCGAAGATGACCGCCTCCTACGTGGGCGAGAACAAGGAGTTCGAGCGGCAGTTCCTCTCCGGGGAGCTCGAGGTCGAGCTGACCCCGCAGGGCACGCTGGCCGAGAAGCTGCGCGCCGGGGGGTCGGGGATCGCGGCGTTCTTCACCACTACCGGGGTGGGCACGCAGGTGGCCGAGGGCGGGCTCCCGCGCCGGTACGACGGCGCGGGCGGGGTGGCCAAGGCCTCCCCGGTCAAGGAGGTGCGCACCTTCTCGGTGCGCGGGCAGGACCGCGAGTTCGTGCTCGAGGAGGCCATCGCCACCGACTTCGCCCTGGTCCACGCCCTCAAGGGGGACCGGCACGGGAACCTGGTGTTCAACAAGGCGGCGCGCAACTTCAACCCGCTGGCCGCGATGGCCGGCCGGGTCTGCATCGCCCAGGTCGAGGAGCTCGTCGAGCCCGGGGAGATCGACCCGGACCAGGTGCACCTGCCGGGGATCTACGTCCACCGCGTCGTCGAGGTGGGTGGCGGCATCGAGAAGCGGATCGAGAAGCGCACCGTGCGCTCGGAGGGGAGCAACTGATGGCTCTGACCCGGCAGGAGATGGCCGCCCGGGCGGCCCTGGAGCTGGCCGACGGCTCCTACGTCAACCTCGGCATCGGGCTGCCCACGATGGTGCCCAACTACGTGCCCGAGGGCCGCCAGGTGGTGCTGCAGTCCGAGAACGGCATCCTCGGGGTGGGGCCGTACCCGACCGAGACGGCCGTGGACCCGGACCTGATCAACGCGGGCAAGGAGACCGTGACCACCCTGCCCGGGGCGGCGTTCTTCGACTCGGCCCTGTCCTTCGGGATGATCCGCGGCGGGAAGATCGACGTCGCGATCCTGGGCGGCATGCAGGTCTCGGCGGCCGGGGACCTGGCCAACTGGATGATCCCGGGCAAGATGGTCAAGGGACCGGGCGGGGCGATGGACCTCGTCCACGGCGCCGGGAAGGTGATCGTCCTGATGGAGCACAACGCCAAGAACGGCGACGCCAAGATCGTCACCGAGTGCTCCCTGCCGCTGACCGGCCGGGGCGTGGTGGACCGCATCATCACCGACCTGGCCGTCATCGACGTCCGCGAAGAGGGGCTCGTGCTGATCGAGCTCGCCCCCGGTGTCAGCGTCGACGAGGTCAAGGACCGCACCGAGCCCGACCTGATCGTCTCCGAGCACGTCCACGCCGTGGAGGTCGACGCATGAGCACCACACCCACCACCCCCGCCACGAGCCCGGACGACGTCGTCATCGTCGGCGCCGCCCGCACCCCGCAGGGCAAGCTCAAGGGCCAGCTCGCCACCCTGACCGGGGTGCAGCTCGGCACGGTCGCCATCAAGGGCGCCCTGGAGCAGGGCGGGGTCCCCGCCGAGGCGGTCGAGGCCGTCTACATGGGCCAGGTCCTCCAGGCCGGGGCGGGGCAGGCGCCCGCCCGCCAGGCCGCCGTCGGCGCCGGGATCCCGTGGTCCGCGCACGCCACCACCGTGAACAAGGTCTGCCTGTCCGGGCTGACCGCGATCATCGACGCCGCCCGGCTGGTCCGGGCCGGGGAGGCCGGCGTCGTCGTCGCCGGCGGCATGGAGTCCATGACAGGCGCCCCGCACCTGCTCATGGGGTCCCGGGTCGGCTGGGGGTACGGCAACGTCGAGGCCGTGGACCACATGGCCCACGACGGCCTGACCGACGCCTACGACCGCGAGGCCATGGGCCTGGCCACCGACAAGAAGACCGCCAGCACCTACCCCCTCACCCGCGAGCAGCAGGACGAGGTCGCCGCCCGCTCCCACCAGCGCGCCGCCAAGGCCTGGGCCGACGGCGTCTTCGACGGCGAGATCGTCCCGGTCACCGTCAAGGGCCGCAAGGGCGAGACGGAGGTCACCACCGACGAGGGCATCCGCCCCGACACCACCGTGGAGTCCCTCGCCAAGCTGCGCCCGGCCTTCACCCCGACCGGGTCGATCACCGCCGGGAACGCCTCCCAGATCTCCGACGGCGCCGCCGCCGTGGTCCTGACGACCCGCGCCCGGGCCGACCAGCAGGGCTGGACGGTGCTCGCCACCCTCCGCGCACCCGGGCAGGTCGCCGGCCCCGACGCATCCCTGCACGCCCAGCCCGCCCGCGCCATCGAGCAGGCGCTGAAGCGGCAGGGCTGGGACGTCGCCGACCTCGACCTCATCGAGATCAACGAGGCCTTCGGCGCCGTCGTGGCCCACTCCACCGCCGAGCTCGGTGCCGACCCGGAGAAGGTCAACCCCCACGGGGGCGGCATCGCCGTCGGCCACCCCATCGGCGCCTCCGGCGCCCGGCTCGTGGTCCACGCCGCCCACCAGCTCGCCCACAACGGCGGCGGGAAGGCCGCCGTCGGCCTGTGCGGCGGCGGCGGCCAGGGCGAGGCCCTGCTCCTCGAAGGGTGAGCGAACGCCGGCGGCGGCCTCGGGCCGCCGCCGGCAGTCATGGTGGCGAGGCACCGATCGACCCGGCGGGACCGCCGTCGGGAGGCACGGCGGCGAGGCCGCCGGGGCCGGAGGCAGGGCGACGGCGCAGGCCGACGCCGGGAGACGAAGGGGTTTTCCATGGGCCAGGTCACCGAGCACGACGTCGAGACGTCCCGGGCGCGCATGCACGTGCGGGACACCGACCCAGGCGGCGCGTCGTCGCCGGCGGGCACGGTGATCCTCGTGCACGGCAACTGCTCGTCCTCCGCGTTCTTCCACCGCCTGCTCACGGCGCTGCCGGAGGGCTGGCGCGGCATCGCCCCGGACCTGCGCGGCTACGGCGACACCGAGCCGCTGCCGATCGACGCGACGCGCGGCATGCGTGACTTCTCGGACGACCTCGTGGCGCTGATGGATGCGCTCGGCGTCGAGCGCGCCGCGTTCGTCGCCCACTCGGCGGGCGCGGGCGCCGTCATGCAGCTGGCGATCGACCACCCGGAGAAGGTCGGGGCGCTCCTGCTGGAGGCTCCGGCGTCGCCGTTCGGCTTCGGCGGGACCGCGGACGCCGAGGGCACCCCGGTGTGGCCCGACCACGCCGGCTCGGGCGGCGGCACCGCCAACCCTGACTTCGCCGCGGCGATCGCCGCCGGCGACCGCTCGGCGGACCACCCGCACTCGCCGCGGAACGTCTTCCGGGCGCTCTACGTCGCCCCGGGGACCGACCTCGAGGACGAGGAGCTGCTGCTCGACTCGGTGCTGTCCACGCGGATCGGCCCCGACCACTACCCGGGTGGGACCGAGCCCAGCGAGAACTGGCCCGGTTCCGGGCCCGGGACCCACGGGCATCAACAACGCGCTCTCGCCGCGGTACTACAACCTCGGCGCCTTCGCCGACGTGCCGGAGGTCGGGCCGGTGCTGTGGGTGCGGGGCGACGCCGACGCGATCGTCTCGGACACCTCGCTGCTGGACCTGGGGAACCTGGGGGCCGTCGGGGCGATCCCCGGCTGGCCCGGAGCGGACGTCTACCCGCCGCAGCCGATGGTCAGCCAGATGCGCACGGTGCTGGACCGGTTCGCCGCGGCGGGCGGGAGCTACGAGGAGGTCGTCCTCGAGGGCGTCGGGCACAGCCCGCACCTGGAGGAGCCGGACCGCTTCTCGGAGCTGCTCGCCGGCCTGCTGGCGCGTGACAGCGAGCACGTCCGGCCCGCATCCTGAGCGGGGCGCGGCGCAGGGCGCAGGCCACTTCGGACGATAACCCTCCCGATCTCTGGGACGGACGTCACAGGTGCGTGGTGAGATAGGCGGATGACGAGGATGACCGAGATGACCGGCCGCGTGGCCGCGCCCGAGACCCGGGACGAGCACGCCTGGCTGGAGGACGTCGAGGGCCAGGAGCAGCTGGCGTGGGTGCGTGAGCGCAACGCCCACGCGGAGTCGGTGCTGGCCAGCGGCGAGCGCTTCGACCGGATGCGACGCGGCATCCTCGAGGTGCTGGACTCCACCGACAAGATCCCCGGCGTGGTCCAGCGCGGGGAGCACCTGTACAACTTCTGGACCGACGCGGAGCACGAGCGCGGCTTGTGGCGGCGCACCACCTGGGAGTCCTACCGCACGGACGCCCCGGAGTGGGAGGTGCTGATCGACGTCGACGCCCTCAACGCCGCCGAGGGCGCCAACTGGGTCTGGCACGGCGCCCGGGTGCTGCGCCCGTCCTACTCCCGTGCGCTCGTCCAGCTCTCCCGCGGCGGCGCCGACGCCGACGTCACGCGCGAGTTCGACCTCACCACGAGGACCTGGGTGGAGGACGGTTTCACCCGCGAGGAGTCGAAGGGCGGCATCGCCTGGGCGGACGCCTCGGGCGACTCGGTGTTCGTCTACACCGACTTCGGCGAGGGGTCGATGACCACCTCCGGCTACCCCCGGACGGTGCGCCGCTGGCGTCGCGGGACGCCGCTGTCCGACGCGACGGAGATCTACGCCGGCGAGCCCACCGACATGCTCATCGGCGCGGGCCACGACTCCACGCCCGGCTACGAGCGGGACGTGGTGTTCCGCCACCTGGCCTTCTACGACTCCCAGATGTACCTGCTCGGCCCGGACGACTCCCTCACGCTCCTCGAGGTCCCGCGTTCCGCCGACCCGGACCTCTACCGGGACTGGCTCACCGTGGAGCTGCGCGAGGACTGGACGGTCGGCGGCCGCACCTACCCGGGCGGCGCGCTGCTCGCCGTCCCGCTGGAGCACTTCCTCGCCGGCGACCGCCGCTTCGAGGTGCTCTACGCGCCGACCCCGACGACGTCGCTCGCCGGCGCGTCGTGGACGCGCCACCACCTCGTGCTCAACATCCTCGACGACGTGAGCAACCGGCTGGAGGTCCTCACGCCCCCGGCCGCCGGCTCGGGCCGGCCGTGGCGACGCCGACCGCTCGACCTCACCGCGGGCGGGACCGCGGCCGGCGAGGTGCCCGAGCTGGCGACGATCGCCGTCGGCGCCGTCGACCCGGACGAGGAGGACGCGCTGTGGCTGACGACCACCGGGTTCCTCACGCCCACGACGCTCTCCCGCCTTGACCTGGACGAGGA
Organism: Georgenia daeguensis; assembly: GCF_039537705.1. Classification (NCBI taxonomy): domain Bacteria; kingdom Bacillati; phylum Actinomycetota; class Actinomycetes; order Allobogoriellales; family Allobogoriellaceae; genus Georgenia; species Georgenia daeguensis. The sequence goes on along the minus strand of NZ_BAABBA010000001.1, from coordinate 249,051 downwards.
CGGCGCGACCACCGCGATCGAGCGCCTCAAGGCGCTGCCCGCGTACTTCGACACTTCCGGCCTGCACGTGGAGCAGCACTTCGTCGCCTCCGCGGACGGCACCCGGGTGCCGTACTTCCAGGTGTCCCGCGACCCGGTGACGCACGACGGCGGGAACCGGCCCGCCCCGACGCTGCTCTACGGCTACGGGGGCTTCGAGGTCTCCCGCGTCCCGGCGTACTCGGGCGGGATCGGGCGGGCCTGGCTGGAGCGCGGCGGGGTCTACGTGGTGGCCAACATCCGCGGCGGCGGCGAGTACGGCCCCCGCTGGCACCAGGCCGCGCTGAAGCAGAACCGGCACAAGGCGTACGAGGACTTCGCCGCGGTGGCGCGCGACCTCGTGGCGCGCGGCGTGACGGACCGCGCGCACCTGGGCGCGCAGGGCGGCTCCAACGGCGGCCTGCTGATGGGCAACATGCTCACCCAGTACCCGGAGCTGTTCGGCGCCATCGTGTGCCAGGTGCCGCTCCTGGACATGAGGCGCTACTCGCACCTGCTCGCCGGCGCGTCGTGGATGGCCGAGTACGGCGATCCCGACGACCCGGAGCAGTGGGAATACATCAAGGAGTTCTCGGCGTACCACCTGTTCGACCCGGCCCGCGACTACCCCCCGGTGCTGTTCACGACCTCCACGCGCGACGACCGCGTTCACCCCGGGCACGCCCGCAAGATGGCGGCGCAGATGATCGAGGCCGGCAAGGACGTCACGTACTTCGAGAACATCGAGGGCGGTCACGGCGGGGCGGCGACGAACGCCCAGGCCGCGTTCATGCAGGCGCTGGCGTTCGAGTTCCTGTGGCAGCGGATCGGTTGAGCGGTGCCGCCGGCGGAGCCGAAGCCGCCGGCGGGCCTGCAGCCACCGGCGGGTCGACGCCGGCCGACCCGGGGTGCCTCTTCTGCGCCATCGTCGCCGGTGACGCTCCGGCGAGCCTCGTGCACGCCGACGACGACGTCGTCGCCTTCCTCGACGCCGTGCCGGTGAACACCGGGCACGTGCTCGTCGTGCCGCGGCGGCACGCGGTGGGCCTCGTGGACCTCCCGGTCCCGGCGGGCGAGGCGGTGTGGCGCGCGGCGCACCGGATCGCCGCCGTCATGCGCGCCGACCCCGCGTGGTCCGAGGGCGTCAACCTGCACCTGTCCGACGGTGAGGCGGCCGGGCAGCGCGTCGGCCACGTGCACCTCCACGTGATCCCCCGCCGGAGGGACGACGGACTGCGGATCGTGGAGGACAACGCCCCCGCCCGCCCGTCGCGGGCGGAGCTCGACTCCGTGGCCGCAAGCCTGGTGCGGGCCCTCAGGTCTGAGCCGTAGTCCCACCGGCCGCGGCCGTGCGCCTGGTGCGCGCACTCAGGCCTGAGCCGTGATCCCGCCGACCACGGAGATCCGGACCTCGACGCCGTCGACGTCCGCGGGCACCTCGCCGGCCGCGTCCGCGTCCGCGACGTTGACCGTGATGCAGTACCCGCCCGCCGACCGGGCGATCCCGACCCCGACCACACCCGCGCGGTCGCGGAGCCTCTCGCGCAGGTGCTCCTTGGCGGCGCGGGCCTGCGGCAGGTCGGTCATCGGGACGCACCTCCGTGTGCCTCCGGCCGGGCCCTACACGAGCGTGGCGCCCAGCGCGGTCAGCACCTCGTCGACGGGGTTGAGGTAGGTCAGCCCTCGGCCATTCTCACCCCCGGTCTCGCTGCCGGCAAAGAGGAGCCCGACGGCCCGGCGGTCGGAGGGCCGGTAGACGAGCGCCCCGCTGTCGCCGCCGGCGGAGAACGGCTGCTCGCCGCTGCCCTCCACCTCGATCTGGTTGTCGAATCTCAGCTCGCCGACGTCGGACCCGTAGCCGACCACCAGGCCGTCGAGCTCGATGGCGGTGACGCGCCCGTCGGTGACCCCGGTGGTGCGCCCGATCTTCTGCACGGCATCGTCTCCGACGACCTCGGCCACACCCGCCAGCGCCCCGACCGGGTATGTCGGGTCCGTCTCGACACCCGCGTCCAGGCGGGCGAGCGCGGCGTCGGCCAGCGCCGGCTCGCCGCCGGTGAGCGGGACGAAGGCGGTGAGGGTGCCGACCCGGTCCTCCGCGCTGCCGCCGTCGGCGGGCGCCGGCTGGAGGACCGGGTCGCCCGTGCGGCCGGACGGACCGACCAGGACGTGGTGGTTGGAGAGGAGGAAGGTCCCCGGGTCGCCCGCGACCGTGACGAACCCGCCGAGGGTGCCCGCGGTGACCGCCTGGTTCGCCACCGAGACCCCGGGACGCAGCGGCCGCACGCGCCGGGTCTCGCCGACGGCACGCGCGGTCGGGACCGGCGCCCGCGTGGCCCGGACGACGAACGGCCGCACCCTCCCGGTGCGGCGGACGTCCACCACGGGCCCTGCCTCCGCCCGGAGGCGTCGGGCGACCATGCGGGCGGTGGAGGTGCCGAGCGGGTAACGCACGGCGACGCCGAACGAGCCGTCCGGACGTGGGGCGAGACCGATCGCGACCCCGGCCCGCACGGCGGCGGCGGTGGCGCTGACCCGTCCGGCGAGGAGCTCGCCCGCGTAGGCGGCGAGCTGGCTCTTGACCGTCCTGGCCTCGTCCACGTCCACGTCGCCCAGTGTGGCGGGTGGCACCGACATCGGTGCGGGCGCGGGTGGGGAGAGGCGGGTGGACGGGCGGTGGGGCGCGCCCGACGCCGGGGGAAGCGTCGGGCGCGCCCGGCTCTAGGCCGTGCGCCGGTGGGCGCGACGGCGTGCCGCGTCGCGGCGGGCCCGCTCGCGACCGGCGGCCGTGTCACGGCCGCGGTCGAGACGGTGCCGGCCCACGCCGTCGGCGATCCGGCCGGCCAGCGAGCGGACGGCGAGGAGAGCTGCCCCGGCGGCTCCGGCGACGACGGCCGCCGCGAGAAGACCGGTGGTGGCGCCCGTCGTCGGCAGCGTCGCGACGGTGGCCTTCGACGCCGCGGCGTTCGTCCCGGCGGGTGCGTCGACGCCAGCGGCCACGAGCCGTACGGGCACCGCGGTGCCCGCCCGTCCGCCCGCACCACCGCCACCGGCACCGGCACCCGGCGCGGCGCAGGTGACCCCGGGGTCGATCATGCGGTTCTCGTACTCGGCGGGGTGGTGCACCTCCTCGGTCCACGCCGCCTCGACCTGGACCTGACGCGTCGCCCCGGTGTCCTCCCAGCCCTCCCCGGGCGAGGTGGCGGCCCACCGCTCCTCGAGGTGCCCGACCTCCTCGACCTCCGGCTCCGCCTCCTGCGTCACGACCACCCGGACGTACTCCCGCACGGTGTGGCCCTGCTCCGGGACGGCCGGGACGGCCGGCTGGTAGGGCACCACGACGACCCACTCGTAGGTCGGGGCGACGAACTCCTGGCCCGGCTCGACGAGGACGTCCTCCACCCAGGCCTCCTTGACGAGCACCTGCTCGTCCCAGGCCTCCTTCACGAGCACCTGCTCGTCCCAGGCCTCCTCGACCAGCACCTGCTCGTCCCGCTCGGCCTCCAGCACGCGGCTGGCGCCCGTCGCGGTCCAGCCCTGGCTGTTCTCGTTCCCCTGGGCGTTCCACTCCGGGTCGGTGCTCCAGTACGTCCTGCCGGTCGGGTTCTGCCGGAACTCGTACTCGACGACGGCGGGGTGGTGGATCGTCTCGTACACCGCGGGGTGGTTCAGGGTGCTCCAGACCGCCTCGTGGTGGACCGTCCGGTAGACGGCGTCGTGGTGGACCTGCTCGTAGGTCGGCGGCACGTAGGGCTGTCCCGGGTCGACGAGACGCTCCTCGGTCTGCTCCTGCACCTCGGGCGTCCCGGGGACCGCGGGCTGCGTGACGACGTACCGGGACTCCCCGGTCTCCGTCCAGCCCTCGAGCGGCTCGCTCGACCACTCGCGCTCCACGTGCGAGATCTCCGGCACGCCCGCGCGGTACGGCTGGTCGACCACCCAGCGCGTCCAGCGTGCCTCGGTCACCCAGGTGGCCGGGTGCTCGATCGTCTCCGTCCGGGCGGCGCGCACCAGGACGTCCGCGTAAGTGGGCGCCACCCCGATGCACTGCGTCGCCGCGGCGCCCGGCGCCGCTGCGGTGCCGGTGAAGGTGCCAGCCGACGCCGGCGTGGCGATCAGCATGCCCGCGCCGAGCGCGACGGCTCCCAGTACTCCCGATGCCCTGACTGCAACCACGGTCCAGCTCCTCGCGTCCGACCCCTGTCGCGGTCGCCGTCGGGTCCGGGGGGCCGCAGACTGTGCGGCTCCCGCCCGCGCCCGGCGGGTCTCGCTCGGCGGCGGCCCGGCGGGCCTCCGCGGGTCCGGGCGTGCGCCGCGGCGTCCGTCCGAATCCCTGGTGGAAGCACACCGCCCCACCCGCGTGGACACGGGGAATCGGACGGGTGAAGACCGCCCGAACCGGAGGGTGTACGCGGAGGGTGGGCGAGGGTGACCCGGCAGGGTCGGTCGAGGGTGAGCCTCAGGGTGAGGAAGGGTGAGCCTCAGGGTGAGGAAGGGTGAGGAGCGGGGTGAGGAAGGGTGACCCGGACGCCGGTCGTCACGGCGTCAGGAGGTCAGCGCGCCCCGTCACCGCCGACCGAGCAGGCGTCAGCGCGCCCGCGGCCGCCGACCCCAGCAGGCGTCAGCGCGCCGGGGGCCGCCAGAGCACCAGCGCACCGGCGGTCGTGGTCGAGACCCGCCGCACCCTTGTGCCGAGCGGGACGGCGACGACGTCGCCGGAGGGTCCGGCGGCGAAGATGCGCCGGCCGGGGTCGGCGATGAGCCGGAGACGTTCGTTCTCGGACCGGACCTGCACGAGCTCGTCCTCGAGCTCCAGGATCCGCTTGATGCCGGCGAGGTTGACGCCCTCCTCCTGGCTGAGGCGCTGCACCTCGCGCAGCTTCACCACGTCACGCATGGAGTACCGGCGCCCGCGACCGCGGGTCCGGCGCGGCTCCACGAGCCCGAGCCGGTCGTACTGCCGCAGCGTCTGCGGGTGCATGCCGGCGAGCTCCGCGGCCACCGAGATGGGCAGCACGGGCGCGTCCTCACGCCGCTCGGTCGTCGTCATCCTCCGCCTCCCTTCTCTGCCTCGTCCGTGCCGGGGGGACGCGCCCGCCGGGCGGGCGAGGGCCCGCCCGGCGGAGGCGTCAGCGCGCGGCCTGCTCCAGCAGCCCGTCGCGGGGGTTGACGCCCTCGTTGGCCGCGGCGAACGCCTTCACGGCGTCCTTCGCGGCTCCTGAGAGGCGGCTCGGGACCACCACGTTGACGGTGACCAGGAGGTCGCCGTCGGGGCCCATCGGGACGCTGAGCCCCTTGCGGCGCACCCGCAGCGTCCGGCCGGACGGCGTGCCCGCCGGGACCTTCACCTTCACGGGGCGGCCGTCGAGGGTCGGCACCTCGATCGTCGCACCGAGCGCGGCCTCGTCGAAGGTGATGGGCACGGTGATCCGCACATTCTTCCCGTCGAGGGAGAACAGCGGGTGGGGCTCGACGTGCACGGTGACGATGAGGTCCCCGGGCTCGCCGCCGTTCTGGCCCGGCCGGCCCTTGCCGCGCAGCCGGATCTTCTGGCCGTCGTGGACGCCGGGCGGGATGCGGGTGGTCATGGTCCGCCCGTCGACCGTGAGCTGGACGGTCGAGCCGGACACGGCCTGGCGGAACGGCAGCGTGGCGGAGGTGGTCACGTCCGCGCCGCGCTGGGGTCGCCGTCGCGAGCCGAAGCCCGCGCCGGCCCCGCCGAACATGCCGGAGAGGATGTCCTCGAAGCCGGGGGGCTGCTGGCCCTGGGTGGTGTAGCGGACCCGCGGGCCGCCCGCGGTGCTCGCCCCGGCCCCGAACATGTCGCCGAAGAGGTCCTCGAACCCGGCACCGCCCGCGCCGCCGCGACCGGCGGAGAAACGGGCGCCGCCGCCGGCCATCGCGCGCAGCGCGTCGTACTGCTTGCGCTGCTCCGGGTCGGAGAGCACCGCATACGCCTCGCCGACCGACTTGAACCTCTCCTCGGCCGCCGCGTCACCCGGGTTGTGGTCCGGGTGGTGCGTCCGGGCGAGCTTGCGGTAGGCCTTCTTGATCGCGTCGGCGTCGGCGTCCTTCGGGACGCCGAGGGCGGCGTAGAAGTCCTTCTCGAGCCAGTCCTGTCCGGTCATCCCGCCTCACCTCCTCGATCGCGAGGTGCCGCGGCGGGAAGCCCGCCGCGGCACCGAGCCCTGCTCTGCTTCCTCATTCGGGGCTGCTGACCGCCACCCGGGCGGCGCGCAGCACCCGCTCCCCGGCACGGTAGCCGGGCTGGAGCACCTGGGTGACCGTCGTCGCCGTGGCCTCCGGGTCGGTGCTGTGCATCAGCGCCTCGTGGACGGCGGGGTCGAACTCCTCCCCCACCGCGCCGTAGCGCACGACCTCGAAGCGCTGGGCGAGCGTGCCCTCCAGCTTCTCCGCGATCGCCGCGAACGGCCCGGTCAGGTCGCCGTGCTGACGGGCGAGCTCGATCTCGTCGAGCACCCCCAGCAGCGCCTCGGCGACGTCCTGGGCCCCGGCCTGACGCTGCGCGGCAGCGTCGGCCTTCGAGCGCCGGACGTAGTTGTTGTACTCCTGCTGGACGTTGTACAGCTCCGCCTTGCGGCGGGCGAGCTGGTCCTGCAGGTCCAGCACCTCGGCCGTCGCCCGGGCGAGCTCGTCGCTCGCCTCGGACGACGCCGGAGCTGCCTCCGCCGTCGCCGGGTCGCCCAGGGGCGCCTCGCCCGGGGCGGGGGCGCCGCCGTCGGCGGACGACGGCGCCTCCTGGCTCGCGGGCTCACGCACCTTCCCGGTCTCGGGGTCGATCCGCCGTCGGTCGTGCACGACCGGCTTCTCGTACCCCTCCTCGGGACGGTCGTTGTCGGCCGTCACTTGGCCTCCTCGTCGTCCACGATCTCGGCGTCGACGACCTCGTCGTCGGAGGTGGAGCGGCCGGCCTGGCCGTCGCCCTCCTCGAAGCCGGGCGCGCCCTGCGGGCCGGCGGTGGCGCCGTCGGCCTGCTGCTGGGCGTAGAGCGCCTCGCCGATCTTCTGGCTCTTCGTGGTCACCTCGGACTGGGCGGTCTTGATCGCCTCGATGTCGTCGCCCTCGAGCGCCTTCTTGAGGTTGTCGACGGCGCCGCGGACCTCGGAGGTCACGTTCTCCGGCAGCTTCTCGGCGTTGTCCGTGAGGAGCTTCTCGGTGGAGTAGACGAGCTGCTCGGCGGTGTTGCGGGTCTCCGCCTCCTCGCGACGCTTGGCGTCCTCGGCGGCGTGGGCCTCGGCCTCCTTGATCATGCGGTCGATCTCGTCCTTGGGCAGGGCCGAGCCGCCGGTGATCGTCATCGACTGCTCCTTGCCCGTGCCGCGGTCCTTGGCGGAGACGTGCACGATGCCGTTGGCGTCGATGTCGAAGGTGACCTCGATCTGCGGCATGCCGCGGGGGGCCGGGGCGATGCCGGTGAGCTCGAAGGTCCCGAGCGGCTTGTTGTCGCGGGCGAAGTCGCGCTCCCCCTGGAAGACCTGGATCAGCACGCTCGGCTGGTTGTCCTCGGCGGTGGAGAAGACCTCGGACCGCTTGGTGGGGATGGCCGTGTTGCGCTCGATGAGCTTGGTCATCACGCCACCCTTGGTCTCGATGCCGAGGGACAGCGGGGTGACGTCGATCAGCAGGACGTCCTTGCGGTCACCCTTGATGACGCCGGCCTGCAGGGCGGCGCCGACGGCGACGACCTCGTCCGGGTTCACGCCCTTGTTGGGCTCCTTGCCGCCGGTGAGCTCGCGCACGACCTCGGTCACGGCCGGCATACGGGTCGAGCCACCGACGAGGACCACGTGGTCGATGTCGCTGAGCTGGATGCCCGCGTCCTTGATGACGTTGTGGAACGGGGTCTTGGTGCGCTCGAGGAGGTCCTTGGTCATCTCCTCGAAGGCGGCCCGGGTGAGCTTCTCGTCCAGGTGGATCGGGCCCGACTCGCTCATGGAGAGGTACTGCAGCGAGATGTTGGTGCTCGTCGTCGAGGAGAGCTCCTTCTTGGCCTGCTCGGCCGCCTCACGCAGACGCTGGAGGGCGATCTTGTCCTTGGAGAGGTCGACGCCGTCCTTGTTCTTGACCTGCTTGACCAGCCAGTCGACGATCCGCTGGTCCCAGTCGTCACCACCGAGACGGTTGTCGCCGTTGGTGGCGCGCACCTGGATCGTGGAGAAGTCGTCCTCGTCCTTGCCGACCTCGAGGAGGGAGACGTCGAAGGTTCCGCCACCGAGGTCGAAGACCAGGATGAGCTCGTCCTCCTTGCCCTTCTCCAGGCCGTAGGCGAGCGCCGCCGCGGTGGGCTCGTTCACGATGCGCAGGACGTTCAGGCCCGCGATCTGGCCGGCGTCCTTGGTCGCCTGGCGCTCGGCGTCGTTGAAGTACGCGGGCACGGTGATGACCGCGTCGGTGACGGGCTCGCCGAGGTAGGACTCGGCGTCCTTCTTCAGCTTGCCGAGCACGCGCGCGGAGATCTCCTGCGCGGTGTAGGTCTTGTCGTCGATGTCCACCTTCCAGTCGGTGCCCATGTGGCGCTTGACGGAGGTGATGGTGCGGTCCACGTTGGTGACGGCCTGACGCTTGGCGACCTCACCGACCAGGACCTCGCCAGACTTGCTGAAGGCCACCACCGACGGAGTGGTGCGGGCACCCTCGGCGTTGGCGATGACGGTGGGCTCGCCACCCTCCAGGACGGCGACCACCGAGTTGGTGGTTCCCAGGTCGATCCCGACAGCTCGTGCCATGTGCGTTGCTCCTTCGTCGCGGCCCGACGCTGACCGCCGGACGCTGTGTTGAGTCGTATGCACTCAAGTCTGAACCGGGCGGGTGACCCCGTCAACTCGGCCGGGTCAAACTTGAGTCTGTACGGCTCAACCTCAAGGCGCAGGAAATCATTCCCCTGAGCACGGTGAGCTGTGGTGGGGCACGCTGAAGCTCCACTCTTCCACGGGCTCGACTGACACCCGGACGCTCGGTCACGCGCTCGGTGGTCATCGCCCAGCCGGCGCTCGCGACGCCGCACGAGGTCGCAGGGCGCAGGGGGTCAGTCGCGTGCCGCCCGCACGATCACGGCGACCACCGCCAGCACGGCGACCACACTCACGGCCGTGCGCGCCGGGTGGCGTGCCGCCATCCCCACGAACGCCGCCACCGCGGTCCCGACACCTTCGATCGGTCTCGAGCCGCTGGAGACCTCCTCGACGTAGACACCCGGGCCGCGCCGGCCACGCCTCCGCCTGCCCCTCTTCGCCTCGGCCATGCCGTCCCTCCGATCAGACACACGCCCGGCCCGACGCCGGGCGCCCCTCTCAGGCGCCGACCCCTCATCCCGCAGCGCCGGGCGGCCCGGTGAGCACGGTGGGGACGTACTCGAGCAGCTGGAGCCGGCCGTCGAACGTCCGGCTGGCAGTCATGTCGAGCGCGACATCGGGATACCCGTCGAAGATCCGTTCGCGACCGGTCCTCCCGGTGATCACCGGGAAGACGACCAGCCGGAACCGGTCCACCAGGCCCGCCGCGAGGAGCGACCGGCACAGGCTGACACTGCCCAGCGTCCGCATGGGGCTGGCGCCGTCCCGCTTCATCTCCGCCACCGCCTCGACGGCGTCCCCACCCACCAGGCGGGTGTTCGGCCAGGAGAGCGGCTCCTGGAGCGTCGAGGAGAAGACGACCTTGGGCACAGCTGCGAGACCGGTCAGGCTCGCCGCCTCGTCGGTCGAGTAGTCCGCCTCCGACGCACCGGCCGCCATGGACATCGCCGACATCAACCGGTAGGTGTTCGCCCCCATCAGGAGGGTGTGCGCGCCCTCCTCCTGGTGGTCGAGCCAGCTGAGGTACTCGGGGCCCTCGAGCCCCCACCACCCGGGCCAGCCCTCCGCCGACGCGTAGCCGTCCAGCGAGACGATGAAGTCCACCAGCAGTTCCTGCATCGGGTCCCCTCCTTGGGCCGAGCGAGGTCAACGGGACGAGACAACGATGGCCGCCTTATCCACCGTCCGCGAGCGCGACGACCCTCCGGACCGCAGGGGTGAACCAACGGACCCAGGCGTCGTCCTCCCCCGGCGCGAGCAGGTGGTCGGCCACGGCCCGGAAGAGCAGCGCCCGTACGAGCATCTGCGGGAACCCCACGCCCTCGTCGGCGCAGACCTGCTCGACCAGGTCGAGACCCGCGCCGCGGAAGACGACCGCGTCCGCGACCACGATCGCCGTCGCGTACGACGGCGGCCGCCAGTACGGCGAGAAGTCCAGCACAAGCGGCGGCAGGGTCGGGTGGAGGTGGACGTTGTCGGTCAGGTCGGCGTGGACCAGCTGCGCCGGGGCATCCACCGGTCGCCGCACACCGAGCAGCGCCTCGACGTGCGGCAGGCGCGCCGCGTCTCCGGTGCTCTCCTCGCCCCAGGCGACCCGGTCCGCCCGGGCCCACGGGTGGTCGCGACGGTCCAGGAACGCGGGTCGCGGGCTGCCGTCGAGGTGTCGGTGGAACGCGCGCCCTGCGGCCATGACCTCGCGGTACCGATCCGCCGTCGGCGGGGACCCGGCCTCGAAGCGCCAGGCGGTCCAGCCCTCGACGACGAGGCGGCCCTCCGGGGACCGGACAGGTGGAGCGACGCGGACGTCCCGGGCACCGTCGACCGCTGCGAGGACCCTCGCCTGCCACTCGAGCTCCGCCACGGACATGTCGAGCGGCTTGAGCACGACGGCACCCGCCCGCCACACCGTGGCGCGCCCGCCGTCCAACGGCACGAGGTTCCCGGACAGGCCGAACGCGTCGAGCACACCCGGTGACGGTGGTTCAGTGCTCGCTCCCCGCGCCGGCCGGGGGGCCGGGTTCCGCGGTACGGCACGTCTCCCGGCGGTCAAGGGGCGTCCTCCCCGACGACGACGACCTCCTCCCCCTCGCCGCGCGGCACCTCGAAGCCGGCGAGAAACCGGGCGAGGAGCTCGTCGGGGACGGGGAAGGCGTCGGCGTCGTCGCGGGCGCGGCGGGCGAGGAGGCGACGGCGGAGCACGTCGTGCGGGACGTCGAGGTAGACCAGGCGCCACCGCCCGCCGGCGGCCTCGACGATCGCCTTGTACGTGTCGCGGTCGGCCTTGCGCCAGAAGGAGAGGTCCACGACGACGTCCCGGCCCTGGTGCAGCAGCTCGGCGAGCCTTTCCTTCACCAGCGGGCGCACGGCGTCGTTGTACTCCTCGAACCGGTCGGCCGGGATGTCGACGCCGTAGCGGCCGAACCGGCGTCGCACCTCGACGTCGTGCGAGAGCCGCACGTACCCCTGCCGCTCGAGCCCCTGGGCGTAGGTGGTCTTGCCCGCCCCGGCCGGTCCGCAGGTCAGCACCGCGACCGGGCGGCCGTCGTCGGCCCGCTCGGTCGCTCGCGGCTCCTCGCGCTCCCCCATGGGAGCAGCCTGCCGGTCAGGTGCGTCACGGCACCAGGGGTGAGGGGCTGGTCGCCTCTTCGGGCGGCCTCGCGGCCCGCTCGCGTCGGACCCGCTTGTCGAGGGCGTCGACGGCGAGCGTCACGCCGGCCGCGGCGACCGCGACCGCCCAGCCGGCGACGGGCGGGACCGCCTGGCCGAGCGCCCGCGCCAGCTGCGGGACGCACACGAGCACCAGCGCGAGCACGAGCGAGGCCGCGACCGCCGGCGGAAGCAGCCGGTTGGTCCACCATCCCAGCCGCCGTGGCACCTCGGTGAAGCTCCGGCACGCGAACGCGTTGGCGGCCTGCGAGAAGGCGACGGCGAGGAACGTCGCCCCGGAGGCGGCCGCCAGGGTCGCGGCCGGCACCGTCGTGCCCGGCCGCCACCCGGCCACGAGCAGGGACACGGTGAACGCGAGCATCGACGTCGCGGCCACGGCCGGGCCCAGCACGCCGAACGCCCGGCGTGCGACGCTGCGGTCGAACAGGCTGCCGCCGACCGGGGGGCCGCTCAGCAGGCGTCGTGACGGCGGCTCGGCGCCCAGGGCGACCGCCGAGATGGTGTCGGTGCCCAGGTCGATCGCCAGGATCTGCAGCACGCCCAGGGCGAGCGGGAACTGGCCCGAGCTGAGCGCCCACACCACGAACGGCGTCAGCTCGGCGACGTTGTCGGTGAGGTGGTAGGTCAGGAACCGCCGGATGTTGACGTACGTGGCCCGCCCCTGCTCCACGCCGGCGACGATCGAGGCGAAGTGGTCGTCCAGCAGCACGAGGTCCGCGGCCTCGCGGGCGACGTCCGTGCCCGACGCCCCCATCGCGATACCGATGTCCGCCTCGTGCAGGGCGGGGCCGTCGTTGACGCCGTCACCCGTCATCGCGACGACGTGCCCGCGCGCCCGGAGCACGCGCGCGATCCGCAGCTTCTGCTCGGGCGAGACCCGGGCGACGACGACGCCGGGGCGTTCGAGCAGCGCGCCGAGCGCGTCGTCGTCCGCCGGCAGCCCGGCGCCGGTGAGCACGGGGTCCCCCGGCTGCCGCAGCCCGACCTGGTCGGCGACCGCGGCCGCCGTCGCCGGATGGTCGCCGGTGACCATGGCGACGGCGATCCCCGCGCGCCGGCAGGCGGCGAGCGCGTCCGAGACGTCGGTGCGGGGCGGGTCCTCCAGGCCGAGGACGCCGTAGAGCGTCAGGTCGTGCTCGGCCTGCGCCGGGCTTGCCGGGGTCTCGTCCCGGGCCGGCCGGCCGGCGACCGCCATGACCCGCAGACCCCGGTCGGTGAATGCCGCGACGGCGGCAGCCGCACCGTCGTCGCCCGTGCTCCCGCACAGCGGCAGGACGGCGTCCGGCGCGCCCTTGACGAGCACGCAGTCGTCGTCCACGACGGACATGCGGCGGCGCCGCGGGTCGAAGGGGAAGCGGCTCCGGACGGGGCGGCCTGACCGCTCGGCGTCCGTGTCGACGCCGAGGCGGCGGGCGAGCACGTCCATCGCCACCTCCATCGGGTCGCCGTGAGAGACCCACCGCCCGTCCTGCGCGCGCAGGTGGCCGTCAGAGCACCTCGCCGCGGTGCGCGCCGCGAGCGTGACGGCGTCGCGGGCTCCGGGTGCGACGTCGACCCTGGCCCCGGGGTCGTACCCGGCCCCCGCCCGGGCGGTCCCCTGCGGCGTCCACACCTCGACGACGGTCATCTGGTTCTGCGTGAGCGTGCCGGTCTTGTCGGTGCAGATGTGGGTGACGGACCCGAGCGTCTCGACCGCGTCGAGGTTGCGCACGAGGACCTGACGGTGCGCCATCTGCTCCGCGCCCCACGCGAGCGCCAGGGTCACGGTGGGGAGCAGCCCCTCCGGCACCAGCGCGACCGTGACACCGATGCCCAGGAGGAACCCGTCCACGGCCGTCAGTCCGAGGGCGAGGGCGACGAGGTAGAAGCCGAGCCCGGCGGCGACGGCGATCAGCGCCACGATCCTGACCAGCCGGTGCAGCTCCCGCGTCAGCGGGGTCACCGGCTCCGTGGCGGCGGTGGTGAGGCGGGTGATCTGCGCGAGACGGGTGCGCTCACCGGTCGTCGTCACCACGGCGGCGCCGTCGCCCTCGACGACAAAGGTGCCCGCGTAGAGAACGTCACCGGTCCCGGGCGCGGCGGGCTCGCTCTCACCGGTGAGCATCGACGTGTCGACCAGCAGCGAGCTGACGGTGCGCAGGTCGGCGTCCGCGGGCACCCGGTCCCCGGCGGAGAGGACGAGGAGGTCGCCGCGCACCACGTCTGCGGCGTCGACCGCCAGGTCGTGGCCCCCGCGCCGCACCGTGACCTGCGTCGGGAGCAGCGCCCGCAGCCGCTCGGCGGCGCGGTCCGCCCGGGCCTCCTGCAGGAAGGAGAAGACGGCGTTCAGGACCACGACGGCGACGATCGCGAGCGCGAGCTGAGGCATGCCGCCGAGCCACGCGAGCCCGGCGGCGGCCCAGAGCAGCAGGGCGAAGACGTGGACGAGCTGGGCGACGACGCGCCGGGCGAGCGAGCGCCGCCGGGGCGCGGGCAGGGCGTTCGGGCCGTCGGCCGCGAGCCGGCGGGCGGCCTCGGCCGGGTCGAGGCCGTCGCGCTCGAGGTCGGTGGTGCTCATCACGGCACCAGGACGGCGGCGCCCTCGTAGGCGTCGGCGGCCAGGTCGGCCAGCGTGCCGGCCGCCGCGGCGAGCGGCCGGGCGGTCGTGGTGGGACGCAGGTCCAGCGCGGCCGCGAGCCGGAGGAACTCCTCGCCGTCCGCCCGGGTGTTGGCCGTGACGCTCCGGATCTCCCGCTCGTAGAAAAGTTCACGCTCGTAGTCGAGGCCGGGGACGTCGGTGAGGTGGATCCCGGCGATGACGCAGACGCCGCCGCGGTCCAGCGCCCGCAGCGCGGGCGGGACGAGCGTTCCCACCGGGGCGAAGAGGATGGCCGCGTCCAGCGGCTCGGGCGGCTGCGCCGTGGCGCCGGACGCGGAGGCCGCGCCGAGCTCGAGCGCGAGGCGCTGCGCGGCGGGCGACCGGGTCATGACGTGCACGGTGGCGCCCTGCCGGACGGCGACCTGGGCCACCAGGTGTGCGGAGGCGCCGAAACCGTAGAGGCCGAGCCGGCCGCCGGGGGGCAGCGTGGCCCGCTTCAGGGCCCGGTACCCCACGATGCCCGAGCACAGCAGCGGTGCGGCGGCGGTGGCGGGGAGGTCGTCCGGCAGCCGGTAGGCGAAGCGCTCGTCGACGAGGGTGAGCTCGGCGAACCCGCCGTCGGCGTCCCAGCCGGTGAAGGTGGCGCGCGGGCAGAGGTTCTCCCGTCCCGACCGGCACCACCGGCACCGACCGCACGTGCCCCTCAGCCACGCCACCCCGACCCGGTCCCCCACGGCGAACCGGTCGCAGGACGGCCCGACGGCGTCGACGCGGCCGACCACCTCGTGGCCCGGGACCGTCCGGGGGCGGTGCGGGGCGAGGTCGCCCTCCGCCAGGTGCAGGTCGGTGCGGCAGACCCCGCACGCCTCGACGGCGAGGCGGACCTGCCCGGCTCCGGGCACCGGGTCCGGCAGCTCGGTCCACTCCAGCGGGTGCCCGGCAGCCGGCCCCGGCTCGGCCACGACCCAGGCGCGCATCCCTCAGCCCCACCGGCCGCCCGGCGCCGGCGGCGGGACACGGCTGCTGCCGTCGTGGACCACCGTGTCGGGGCCCGGGAAGAAGAGCGAGACGTGCCCGGTGTCCGACCAGCGCACGAGGAAGGGCGGCGTGCCGCCCGGCCCGCGGGCCTCGAGCACCTCGCCGTCGCGGTCGTGCCCGCCGACCGACCCCGACTGGACGATGACCCGGTCGCCCGGCACGGCCCGGGTCACGGCGAGCCTCCGCCGGCCCGCCCGGCACGGCTCTCGTCGACGACGGCGACGTCCATGGCCCACCTCCGCTGACGACCGGCGCCGGCGCCTGTCGTCCCCCTCATCGTCCGCCGGACCGTGCGGCGCGGGAAGGGCCCTCCGGCCCAGGAAGGAGAAACAGCTCGACGGCGCCCCGCCGCGGCGACACGATGTCGTGAAGGGCTGTCGACGGAGGGGCGAGGTCTCGTGCACGACGGCGGAGAGGACGACCTCAGGGCGGCCGTCCGGGCGGCGGGCGACTACGTGCCCGACCCCGGGCGCGCGCCCGTGCCGCTGGCCCTGCCGTTCCAGGGCACCTGGATCGTCCAGAACAGCCCTGCGACGCGGGTTCCCAGCCACGGCACCCACGTCCTCGGCGAGACGTACGCGATCGACTTCGTCGCCGTCGACCGGCGCGGGCGCACGGCCCCGGTGCGGGACTGGCGCACGGTGGCCGGCACCGAGCCGCCCGAGCGGTTCTTCGCGTTCGACCGGCCCATCCTCGCCCCGGCGTCGGGGAGGGTCGTCGCCGTGCACGACGGCGAGCCCGACCATCCCGCCAGGCGCTCGCCGCTGACCCTGGTGCCGTACATGCTCACGCAGGCCGGCCGGCTGAGGCAGGGCCTGGGCGCCGTCGCGGGCAACTACGTCATTCTCTCGCTGGGGGCGTCCGGCCCGTACGCCGGTCTGGTGCACCTGCGGCGCGGCTCCTTGCTGGTCCGGCCCGGCGACGAGGTCACCGCAGGCCGCCCGCTCGCCCGGTGCGGCAACTCCGGGAACTCCACGCAGCCGCACGTGCACGTGCAGGTGATGGACTCCTCGGAGCTGCTGCGGGCGCGCGGCCTGCCGATGGCGTTCAGCCACTACCGCTTGTTCCGCCGCCGCGACGGGCAGTCGGAGGACGTCGCGCTGGGCATGCCGCGGGACGGCGACATCGTCGAGCCGCTGCGGGCCGAATGAGCCCGGTGTGGACGAGCCCGCGGTGGAGCGGCTCATCCCGGTCAGACCGCGAGGTGGCGACCACCTGGCTCGGTCTGCCGAATCCCCACGGCTTCCGTCAGCCCGCGGGAGACTCGCCCGACGGCCCGGTGGCCGCCCGGGCCGCTGTCCGATCCGAAGCGAGGTGCTGATGACCAGGTTTGTCGTCGACGCCGCCGCCGCGCTCCGGCTGGCGGCGGAAGGCGCCGAGGTGCCGGACACGCATGAGCTGCTGGCTCCGACCCTGCTGCGTTCTCAGGCGTTGTCGATGATGCACGAGGCCGTGCACCGCGCGGACCTGTCGGCCGAGGTGGCGCAGGAGCGTCTCGCCCGGATGGGCGCCATGCGGATCAGACTGCTCGGCGACGCCGTGCTCCGCCGCCGGGCATGGGAGCTGGCGGACCGTCTCGGCTGGGCCTCCACATACGACGCCGAGTACGTGGCTCTCACCCAGCTGCAGGGAGACGCTCTCGTGACGCTGAGCGCCGACCTGGCGCTGGCGGTGACCGGCATCGTGAGGACCGCACCGTTCGCCGCGATGCTCGACCCCTCCGCGTAGGAGTGCGAAGCAGGAAGCAGCGCACGGGAGGCTCACCTCCTGACGACGCGGGGCACGGGTGGCTGAGCCGGAAATCCACTCAGCCACGCACAGCGCCAGCGCCGCCACGGTGGCTCCGCTCGCTGTCGGTCGACCGCCTGTCGCCACAAATCGCGCCCCTCCCCACCACAGGTCGCGCCCCTCCCGCGCGGTGCGAACCGTAGGTACGGCCGCCATCCGGCCCTCCACAGGTGGCTGAGATGCCTCGTCGTCCACAGATTTGGCGGAATCTCGCCGATCCCCTTGATCGGTCGAACGTACGTTCGATAGTGTTGGGGTGTTCCGGAACGGCCCGGAGTCACTGGAGTGAGGGGGCGAGATGACGACTCTGCAGCCAGCCCCTGCGTCCACCGCCGACTCGGTCACCGGTCACCTCGCCGCTGCCCGCGCGCACGTGACCGCCCTGGAGGAGATAGACCTGCAGGCCCTTCCCTCAGCCAGGATCCTCGAGATGGTCGACGCGATCGAGGGCTTGCACCGCCAGGTCGAGGCCCTCACCGCTCGGACCCTTGTCGCGACCGAGACCGACGGCCTGTGGGCGACCTCCGGCGCCCGCTCCTTCGCGGCCTGGTACCGCGCCCGCACCGGCCGCCACCACGCCCGCGCCGGCAAGGCGGTCACCACCGCCCGCCGGCTGCGCGACCACCTGCCCGCCACCGCCGCCGCCCTGGCCGCCGGCGAGATCAGCGCCGACCACGTCACCGCGCTGACCACCCACGCCGCCGCCACCCCCGCCGCCCGTGTCCAGCTCAAGGACCCCCACGTCGGGGAGGACTTCCTCCTCACCCATGCCCGGAACCTGGGCGCGACCGAGTTCACCCACCTCGTCAAGCACTGGGCCGACCGTGCCGACCCCGCCGCCGCGGACCGCACCTACCAGGAGGAGACCGACCGGGAGCACCTCACCCTCGCTCCCACGACCGACGGCTATCACCTCTCCGGCTGGCTGACCCTCGCCAACGGCCAGGCCGTCCAGGAGGCGCTCGACGCCCGGATAGGCACCCCGGCCGCCACCGACACCCGCACCCCCGGGCAACGGCGCGCCGCCGCCCTGACCTCCCTGGCCCGGCTCGTGCTGGACGCCGGCATCCTCAGGCCCGGTGCCCGCATCCGCCCCCATCTTTCCGTCCACGTCCCCCACGACACCCTCACCCGCCTCGTCCAGGCCAGCCGTACTCACCACCCCCGCTGCCGCCTCGCCACCGGACCGGACGAGCCCGGCATCACGCCTGGTCTCGCGGGCGACGGCGACGCCGGCTGCGCCTGTCCCGGCGGGCGGGACGGCGGGGGCGTGCCCGGACCGGGCGAGGACTTCGTCATCCCCGGCACCCTCGACCACCGGGCCCTGGTCGGGGCCGCGGGCGCCACTCTCGCCGACGGCTCCCCCATCGCCCCCGCGCTCCTGGCCCGCCTCGCCTGCGGTGCCGCCTTCCGCCGCATCATCTTCGGCCCCGACTCCGAGATTCTTGACGTCGGACGGGAGGAGCGGCTCTTCACGTCCGCCCAGACCGCCGCGATCATCGCCAGAGACCGCACCTGCCGATTCCCCGACTGCCACGCCCCGCCGGGCGAGGGCGAGATCCACCACTCCCTGGCCTGGTACGACCAGTACGGTGACACCGCCGCCCACCTCGGCGTCCTGCTCTGCTGGCACCACCACGACTACGTCCACGCCCGCCACATCGCGATCGAGCGCACTGGCGACCGCTGGACCTTCACCCGTCCCGATGGCACCACCATCACCACCATCCGCACCTGACCTCGCACCTGAGGAGCGGGTCGTCGAACGTCCAAGCAGGCACGACGGCCCGCTCACCGTGGCGACGCGGAGCCGCGTGCACGGCGACGGCGACGGCCACGGCGACGGCCACGGCGACGGCCACGGTGGCAGCCTGTTGAGCGCGAACGTAGCCTCGAACCAACAGCCCCTACAGGAAGGAGTCACCACCATGACGGACCTGAACGGCAAGCGCATCGCCTTCCTCGCGACGAACGGTTACGAGGACTCCGAGCTCACGTCCCCGTGGGAGGCCGTGACCTCGAGCGGTGCCGAGGCTGTCCTGATCTCGCCGGAGACCGGCTCGATCACTGGCAAGAAGGGGCACGAGGCGACCGTCGACCTGGCGGTGGCCGACGCCAGGGCCAGCGACTTCGACGGCCTGGTCCTCCCCGGCGGCGTCGCGAACGGCGACAAACTCCGCATGGACGAGAAGGCCGTCGCGCTCACCCGCGACTTCTTCGACCAGCACAAGCCGGTCGGGGTCATCTGCCACGGCGGGTGGATCCTCACCGACGCCGACGTGGTGCGCGGCCGCACGCTCACGTCCTACCCCAGCCTGAAGACCGACCTCCGCAACGCCGGTGCCACCTGGGTCGACGAGGAGGTCGTGGTCGATGCCGGCCTCGTGAGCAGCCGGACCCCCGACGACCTGCCCGCCTTCAACGCGAAGCTCGTGGAGGAGATCTCCGAGGGTAAGCACGCCGAGCAGACGGTCTGAGCTCCCCGCGGGGGGGCGCCCCGCAGCCCGGCGATCGGCCCCGGTCCGTCATGGACCGGGGCCGACCCGTGCGACCCGCCCTCCAACAGGCCACACCCGTCCGACGGTCAGTCGATCGTGAACGACTGCGCCAGACGGACGACGTCCGCGAACTCCTGGGACGCCAGATACTGGGCCCGCTCCTCCTCCGAGCCGAACTGGTACTCCGCGCCGCTGAGCCGGACGACGACGTCCCCGACGGCGTGCTCACGAGGAAGGTCGCACCACTGCCCCGTCCCGGGGGCCGAGGCCGGTACGAGCATCGTCAAGGTCACCTCGGGCCCCAGAACCTCCGGGGCGGTCACCAGCGCAACGGCCAGGGGCCCGTCGGACGACTCCAACGACGTGGCAGCGCGACCCTCCATGCGATAGGTGACGTCGGGCACCTCGCAGGCGAGGTCCTCGCCGTCCGGCGAGACCATCAGAGTCGCCACACGCTTGCTGCGCGGGTCGTAGAACTCGATGACGTCCATCGCGGTCGCCGCACCCGAGGACGACTCCGATGACGACGACGGGAGCGTCCCGTCCGCCGTGTAGGCCCGGTGGGCCCACGCCGCGTCGTCACGCCAGGAGAACTCGACCGGCCCCGCCGCACCTGGGGTCCAGGCCTGCGCCGGGGTGGGGTAGGTCCAGGCGACCTCCTGCCGGCCGAGCAGGCGCTCACCGGTCACCTGGTCGACGCCGAGCTCCGCGTACTGGGCGGCCATCCGCTCCTCCGGGGACGGGTCGCCGGGAAGGTGATAGCGGGCGAGCATGGGCCATGACTGGTACGGGGTGACTGTCGCGCCGCCGTCCTGGTCACGTGCCCCCTCCAGGGCCCACATGTCGCCGTCCCAACGCGCCACGAGGATGCCGAGCACGGCGTCGTCGATGCCGGACTCGAAGAACCACCGGTCGGACAGCAGGAGCCCGGCCATGTCGTCGACGCACCCCGTCACGGGGAACTGCCACGGTTCGCCCTCCAGGTAGCCCGCCGGCCGCCCGTCCGACCCAGGCCCGACGACGGAGCCCACCTCGAGCGCACGGCAGGCCGCCGAATCGTCGAACCAGACGTCGTCGTGGGCGGGGACCAGCCCGTTCGGCAGCTCCGTCGTCGGCGCCACGGACCCGCTGGGAGTGGGCGTCGGCGACGGCGTCTCCTCGCTCGCCCCGTCCGACGTGGTGGAGGCCGGCGGTGCGGGCAGCTGCGGAGTCGCCCGCCACTGGTGGGCAAGCAGGAGGCCTCCCCCGAGCGCGGCGGCGACTCCCACCGCCGCACCCCACACGGCGAGGTGATCGCGACGCGCCCCGCGCCGTCGCGCCTCGGACGCCGGCCGGCGCAGCACGTCGGCGCGGCGGAAGGGCGGGGTCGCCGGCGCCTCACGGGCCGGGTCGGCAGCCCTCATGAGCTCCTCGATGCGGTCCATCAGCGCTGACCTCCCAGAACGATCTCAGGCCCGGCCAGTTCCGGCGGAGCCAGTCGGGCGAACGCCTTGCGGGCCCGGAAGAGGCGCGACGCCGCGGTCGCCGCCGGACACCCGAGGACGGCTGCGAGGTCAGCCCCGAGGAAACCGTCCCAGTAGGCGAGCATGAGGATCTCGCGGTCCTGATCGCGCATCCTCGCCAGCACCGCCATCACACTGTCGCGGACGGCGCTCGGGACGTGCGCGTCGTCGACGACGGCCGTGTCCCGCAGCCGGGTTCTGAGACGTTCGCGACGACCCCGCGCCCGGACCTCGTTCAGCACCAGGTTCTTGGCCGTGCCGACCAACCACGGCAGGTCCACCTCTCGCCCCTTGCCGAGTCGTTGCCAGGCGATGCGAAAGACGTCGTTGGTGAGCTCGTGGGCGGCACCGTCATCGAGGAGCCGCCGGTACACGTAGCGGTGGACGGTGGCCGCATGCTGCCGGTACAGGGCCTCGACGGCGGTGTCGTGGTCGATCGGCACGTCGCCTCCTCGCTTCTCCCGGCCGCCGTGGGCGACCGCGCCTCCTACCCCGTACATGTCCGGCCGGGGCGGGACGATTTCACGACCACGCCTATCTCATCGCGTCGGTGCGGGGCCTGTGGCAGGCGCGCCGAGCGCTGAACCGCCGCCGCCCGGCGCGGGCGGCCGTACGATCGAGACGCCGCCCGGACCCGCCGGGTGGGCACGCACGCCGAGGTGCTCATGCTCAGCCCGTCGTCCCCTGCGCCCATCACCCGGCTGCCCGACGGGACCGTCAAGCAGTTCAACCCGCTCACGGGCACCGAGGTGTGGACCGTCCCGGGCCGGGGCCGCCGCCCGCTGGCCGCCCCGTCCGTCACCGATCCTCTCGACCCCGGCGAGCTCGGCCGGTGGTGCGCCTTCTGCGAGAAGCGCTACCTGGACACCCCGCCGGAGAAGTCCCGCCTCGTGCGCTCACCCGGCGGCACGTGGCAGACGCTGGAACGCCTCCCCGCGGAGTCGCTCGACCAGACCGTCGCGGAGTTCCGCCGGATCCCGAACCTCTTCGAGATCCTCTCCTTCGACTACTGGCGTCTGAACCACGGCTACGCCCCGCCCGACCACGTGCTCGCGCACGAGCGTGACTACCTCGCCTCACCTGCCGGTCGCACCCATGTGGAGCGGGTGCTGCGCCGGCGGGCAGAGGCGAACGGGACGAGCGCGGCGGAGTGGGACGCGCTCGGCCCCGACGCCCGCCTCGCGGGGGCGCGAGGGCTCTTCGCCGGAGGGCACGACGTCGTCGTCGCCCGCCGCCACCTCGCCGGCGAGGCGGTCCCGCACGACGCCGGACCGAACCACGGCCCCGCGGCCGACGCGCCGCTGCCGGCGTCGTCCGGCACCCTCAGCCCGGAGGAGCACCACCAGTACCTGGCCTTCACCGTCGAGGCGATGCGCGCGCTGTACGCCGACATCCCCCAGGCCCGCTACGTCGCGGTCTTCCAGAACTGGCTGCGCCCGGCCGGGGCGTCCTTCGACCACCTGCACAAGCAGCTCGTCGCCATCGACGAACGTGGCCGCCAGACGGACCGCGAGCTCGGGCGACTGCGCCTCGAGCCGGACCTGTACAACGAGGCCGTGCTGCAGGTGGCCCTGGACGAGGGCCTGCTGCTGGCGGAGACGGACCACGCCGTGGCCCTCGCGGGGATCGGTCACCGCTATCCCACCCTCGAGGTGTGGTCCAAGTCCGCCGCCGCCGTCCCGTGGGAGCTGACGACGGCGGAGCTGCGCGACTTCTCCGACCTCCTCCACGCCTGTCACGCCGCCACCGGCCCTCTGGTACCGACGAACGAGGAGTGGCACCACCGGCCGCCAGGATCGGGCCGACCCATGCCGCTGCGGGCGATGCTCAAGTGGCGGGTGTCCACCCTGGCCGGCTTCGAGGGCGGGACGAAGATCAATGTCAACACGATCTCCCCCGACGACCTGCGCGACCGGGTGGTCCGCCGCCTTCACGAGCTGCGCGACGACGGCCGGATCGCCGCGATGCCCCTGGGGCGCGAGTGCGCCGGGCGGCCCGCCTCGCTGCGCTACCGGGACGCGACCTAGTGGCCCTCGCCGTCTGCCTCCTCTTCGACGCCGCCGCGGATCGTGCCCTGCGGACGCTGTGGACCCGCCTCGAGGAGGCCGGTGTGCCGACGCTGCTCAGCCACACCCACGGCCGCCATGTGCCACACCTGTCCTACGCCGTCCTGCGCACCTACGAGGTGGACGCGGTGCGGGACGCAGTCACGGCGCTACCGGACGGCGGTCCGGTCACGCTTCACGCCGACGCCCTCGGCCTCTTCCGCCGCGGCCGCGCCTCGCTGGTGCCGTCGCTGACGTCGCAGCTCGCCGCGCGGCAGGAGCGGGTGGTCGAGGCCTCCGTGGCCACGGGCGCCGACCTCCACCGGAACTACCGCCCGGGAGCATGGGTGCCGCACGTCAGTCTCGCCACCCGCGCCCGCCTCGGGGACCTGCCCGCCGTCGCCGCCCTCGCGTACACGGTGCTGCCGATGCGCCTGCACGTGAGCCACGCGGCGCTGATCGACAGCTCCACCGGTGAGCGATGGCCCCTGCCGGAGATCCCCTGACCCACAACCGAGTGGCCCGAGATCGAGTCCGGCACACCCACCCGGTACGTCACCGGCACAGGGCCGACGGCGCGTCGACGTTCTCCACGCCGACGAGGGTCGGCGCGTCGGCACGAGTCCTGCCGGTAGCGTCGGGCCGGTGACCCCTCCCCGCGTCCTCGTCGCCGGGCCGACCTCGTGGAACCTGCTCGTTCACCTCGACCGCCTCCCTCAGCCGCACCCCGGCACCCACGTCGCGCGCAGCTTCCACGAGACCGTCGGCGGGACGTCCGCGGGCAAGGCCATGAACCTGACCCGCCTCGGCGCGGACGTGACGCTGCGGACCGTGCTCGGCGCCGACGACGAGGCCACGCGCGTCCGCGCCGCGCTCGACCGCTACGGCGTGCGGCTCCTCGCCGAGCCCGCACTGGACGGGCGCACGGAGCGGCACGCCAACCTCATGGCGGACGGGGACCGGGTCTCTGTCTACCTCACCGCGCCGCAGCCGGGCGAGGAGCAGCACGCCGAGGCGACGCAGGCGGCGCTGGCGGGGGCGGACGCCGTCGTCGTCGACCTCGCCGACCACGCCCGCCCGGTCCTGCGCGCCGCGGTCGCCGCCGGGAGGCCGGTGTGGACGGATCTCCACGACTACGACGGCGAGGCGGAGTACCACCGCGAGTTCGCGACGTCGGCGCGGTACGTCTTCCTCAGCTCCGACCGGCTGGCCGACCCGGCGTCGTACATGCGATCGCTCGTCGACGGCGGGGCCGAGCTGGTGGTCTGCACGCACGGCGCCGCGGGTGCCAGCGCGCTGCAGGCCGACGGCACGTCGACCGACGTGCCGGCGGTGCGCGCCCCGCGGGTGGTCGACACCAACGGCGCGGGCGACGCCTTCTTCGCCGGGTTCCTCACGGCGCACCTCGACGGTTGCGACGTGCCGACGGCGCTGCGCCGGGGCGCCGAGGTGGCTGCGGAGTGCGTGGCCTCGCCGGACCTCGCGCCGCCACCGCTCAGCGGCGCGCGGCGCGAGCGGTGACCACGGCGGCCGGCACGAGCACGCCGATCCAGGGCAGCGCCCAGGCCCACAGGCCCATGCCCAGCAGCGCCGTGTGGAACACCGCGATGCCGCCTAGCCCGGCCGCGCGCCGGCGTGGGTCCCGGGAGAGCGCGAGCACGCCGATCGCCGCCTCGAATCCGACGCCGACGACCGGCACGACCACGCGGGGATGCTCGCCGAACGTCGCCTCCCACAGCTCGGGGAGCGGCCCGAGGTCCCACGGAGAGACCCGCTGGAACCAGCGGCCCATCCCGGCGTAGGCCCCGGGGCGGGCGATGACGTTGTAGGTGTTCAGGCCGGCACCCCCGACCATCATCGCTCCGGCGACGACGGCGACCCGGCGCGCCCAGGGCGGTCCCGGATCGGCGAACGTCTCACCGGCCGACGCCTGACCGGCCGGCGCCTCGCCCGCCCGCGCATCACCGGCCGAGGGCTCCGCGACCGTCCGGCGCTGCTCGGTGTCTCGCTCCTGCCCGGAGCGGGACTCGGTAGTCGTCATGACGCACCTCCGCCGTCGTCCCCTCCTTCCTACCGGAGACGACGGCGGAGCCGCCAGAGACCTAGGTCCGCTCCTGCACCTGGCTCAGGCCCGCGCGGGGGTGAGCTCGGGCAGATCGTCGAGGCGGGCGAAGAGCCGGTCGAACACGTTGGCCCGGTCGAACTGCAGGCCGTGCGCCCGGGCGCGCTCTTCCCAGGCGCGCCGCTCCGCGGCGGGCATCCCGACCGCACGGTCGAGGGCGGCTGCGATCGCGGCCGGGTCCTCGACCGGGACGACGATCGCGCAGTCACCCACGGCCTCGCCGATCCCGCCGGTGTCGGTGGTGATCACCGGCCCACCGCCGGCCAGCATCTTCTCCACGAGCGCGATGCCGAACGTCTCCGTGAACTCCGGCAGCGGCTTGCTCGGCAGCGCGTAGGCGGCGCTGCCCGCCATGAGGTGCGGCTTCTCGGCGTCGTCGACGTCGTCGAGGAAGACGATCCGGTCAGCGACCGGCGAGGCGGCGGCCCGCTCTCGCAGCGTTCCGGCGGCCGGTCCGCTGCCGGCGACGACGAGCCGCACCGAGTCGTGCACCGAGCTCGCGGCGAAGCCCTCGATCAGGTCGTCGACGCCCTTGGCGGGGCTGAGGCGGGAGAGGAAGAGCACGTACCCGTCGCGCTCGAGCCCCCGGGCGGCCAGGACCCGCTCGGTCTCGGCGTCGTCCAGGTCGAGGTAGGCGCTGGTGTCGATGGCCGGGTAGGAGATCGCCACCCGCTCGCGGCACTGGTCCGCGAAGGTCGTGCCGTGAAGGGCGTCGATCGCGGCGGCCTCGGCGACGATGAGATCGCGGGTGTACTCCGAGACGGCCACGCACACGTCGGAGGAGAGGTAGCTCGAGAGCACGTGCGCGGCGGCGCCGAAGCGTCCCTCGTCCACGCACGAGCGCACCACGTTGGTCACGTCCGAGCCGACCGCCTCGGCGATGGTCGTGACGTTGACGGGCAGGCCGGTGCTGCGGGCGGCACGGACGGCGTCCGCGACGGCCACGGTGTGCGGGCTCAGGTACAGCGACATGCACACGGTGGGCACGCCGTCGGTGAACAGCTCGATCAGCCGGCCGGTGATCCCGGCGAGGTACCGGCCGTCCGGCACCTTGTAGTCCCCGACCGGACCGGGCCGCTCGACGACGATGCCCTCGCTGTAGGGCAGCACGTGGTCCAGCGGCTTGAGCGGCAGCCCGGTGGCCTGCAGCCGCTCGATCGGCCAGGTGACGATCCGGACCTCGTCGAAGCCACGGGTGAGGGCCGCCTCGGCGAGGTTGCGGGCCTCGCCCGAGTGCCCGCAGATCACCGGGTCGGCCCGGACGACGATCACCAGACGGCGGTCAGGGGTGCTCATGGGCGCGGTACCTCCACGGTGGTCTCAGGGGTTCGTGCGGCGGGCGGCGGCCAGGCACGGGGTACGGGCGGTTCGCTGGTACGTCTCACCGAGCTGGTGACGTGCCGGCAGGAGGGGTGGGCCCGGGCGACGACGGCGGCCGGTGGGCCACGGCAGTGCCCAAGTCCGACGGCGTGGCCGCGAGCTCGAGGAGAAGTGTGCCACCCCCGTGGAGCTCGTTCCCGCTCAGCCAGGTGCGCTCGAGCGGCACCCCGTCGAGCCGGGCGGAGCGCACGTACTGCGCGGGGCCGCCGGGCTCCGGTTCCACGAACCCGCTGGTGGCGATCTCGAGCGCGTTGCCGCCGACGTCGATCCGCGCCTCACGGAACGACGGCGCGTTGAGCAGGAACAGGTTCTGCCCCGCCACCGGGAACAGGCCCAGGGACGCCCACACGTACCAGGAGCTCAGCCCGCCGGAGTCGTCGTTGCCGGGCAGGCCGCCGCGGCCGGTGCCGAACTGGTGGTGCACGGCGGCGTGGACGATGTCGGCGGTCCGGTCGGGGCGGCCGGCGTACTGGTACGCCCAGGGAGCCTCCATGTCCGGCTCGTTGTTCAGCCCCTCGAACCGGCCGAGCGCGTACCCGCGCGCCATCTCCTCGACCGTGGGCCGCACGCCCGGCTGGGTGACCGGCGCGGCACCGACCCCGAAGAAGCGGTCGAGCAGGCCGACGAACGGCTCGTCCCCGCCCGCGAGCGCGATGCGCGCCGCCATGTCGTGGACCAGGCGGAAGGAGTAGTTCCACCGACCACCCTCGTAGAACGTGGAGTCCTTGAGCAGACCGGTGGCGGGGTCGAAGGCGTTGCGCCACTGCTGCGCCAGCTCTGCGAACTCCGCCACCAGGGCCCGGTCCCCCACCTGGGCGGCGATCTTCGCCGTGCACCAGTACCCGAACGCGAGGTCCAGGGTGTGGCTGATCGGGTGCGCCTCCCCGCGCAGGAGGAAGTCCTCGCCGTACATCCGGCGCAGGTCGTTGTGCATGTGGACCAGCGCCCACTCCCAGTCCATGCCGGGCAGGCCCAGCTGGCACAGGTCGGCCAGGAAGGTGTGGGCCAGGGCCGAGCCCTGCCGCGAGAACTGGTCGGCGCCACGGGACATGCGGTACCCGATGGGCAGGTTGCCCTCCTCCTCGCAGATGTGGAGGAGGGCCTCGGCGAGCTCGACGGCCCGGTCGGGAACGAGCGTGGTCAGCAGCGGCAGCTGGGTGCGGTAGATGTCCCACATCGTGCTGATGTCGAACGCGAACGGGCCGCTGGTGGGCCAGAACGGGCTCTCGCCCCGGGCCAGGCACGGCTTGAGGAACGAGTGGTAGAGCGCCGTCGAGAAGACCGTCTCACGCTCGGGCGAGGGCGTGTCGACGGCGATCGTGCCCAGGTGCTCGCGCCAGGTGCGCGCCGTGGCCTCGCGGCGCGCGGCGAAGCTGTGTGATCCGGGGCCGCAGTCCCGGTAGAGGTTCTCGCGCGCCTGCTCCTCCCCGCGCAGCGAGAAGCCCATGCGCAGCTCCACCACCTGGCCGGCCTCGGCGGGGCCGGCCCACATCAGCCCGAAGGGGCGCAGCGTCGTCGGGCGGATGTAGTCGAAGTCCAACCGGGTGCCGCCGGGCATGAGGCGACGGTCGTACCAGAGCATCTGGCGCCACTGGTCGGCGTCGCACTCCATGTGCACGGCCAGCGGGGCGCCCTCCATCACGATCTCGCCCTCGGCGACCCCGGGCCCGAGCGACTGCAGGTGCGCGCGCAGGGGGATGGTGCTGCCGTACGGGATGGACAGGCCCCCGAGCGAGAGGTCGATGACGAGGCGGGCGTTGCGGTGTGCCGGGAAGGTGTACCGGTGCACCGCGCTCTTGGGGCCGACGGTGACCTCGCAGCGGATGCCTGAGGAGAGGGTCGCGGCGTACCAGCCGGGCTCGGCCTCCTCGTCCTCGACGTCCCACAGCGTCCCCAGCGCGTCCAGCGGCTCGAGCATCGGGGTGACGCGGAAGTAGTTGTAGTACTTGCGGATAGCCCCCGTCCCGGACTGCTGGAAGTGGGTGAAGCCGGAGGCCACCTGGCGGTCGTGCATGGTGCGCGGGACGCCCTCGGTGCTCAGCTCGTAGCGCCCGTAGCCGGTGGGGTACGCGCCGGAGTACGCGCAGGCGGACACCATGCCGAGCGGGTAG
Source organism: Georgenia daeguensis (assembly GCF_039537705.1). Taxonomy (NCBI): domain Bacteria; kingdom Bacillati; phylum Actinomycetota; class Actinomycetes; order Allobogoriellales; family Allobogoriellaceae; genus Georgenia; species Georgenia daeguensis. The sequence continues at coordinate 220,491 of NZ_BAABBA010000001.1, read as the reverse complement.
GCGGCGCCCGGGTGGGTGTTGCCGACCTGCGGCTTGGGCCACCACCACGTGGCCGCCAGGCCGGACGGCGCCGGCAGGTCGGTCACCTCGGTGCCGATGAACGGGTCCACGCGCTCGAACACGTCCGGCCCCCTCCCTTGCCCCAGCACGTCCGGCCGGTGCTCCGCGACGACGATATGCACCGGACGGTAGAGCGTCCACGCGTGCCGACGGTGCCCGACACGTCGTGGCGGCGTGTCCGCCGCCCGACCGTCCCCCGCGCCGCTGCGCCGTCGCCCCGGTTCCTGCCTTCGCCGTCGGGGAGGCTCCTAGAGTGGTGACGGCGACTGCGGGCGACGCCCGGCGGGTCCGACGACGATGCGGAGATGACGATGTCGAGCAGCGAGCCGGCACCGGTCAAGCCGGTGGTCACCCTCTTCGAGACGTACGGCGCGGGCGCGAGCTACGTCGGCCCCCGCGTGGCCCAGGCGCTCGGCCTGCCCTTCCACCGGCAGGCGTTCAGCTCCGAGCAGCTCGAGGCCGAGGAGGAGCGCCGCGAGAAGGAGAGCCTGCTCTCGCGCGTCTTCAGCGCCATGGGGCCCGGTTACGCGGGCCCGGAGGGGGGTGCGGTGCCGGTGGCGCAGCAGGACCGCTACGAGCTGGCCGTCGAGAACACCCGCATCGTCCAGGAGGAGGCCGCGCAGGGCGGCGTCGTCATGGGCCGCAACGGCGCCGTCATTCTCGCCGGGCGGCCCGCGAGCCTGCACGTCCTGCTCGACGGACCGGTCGAGCAGCGGGTCGCCCGGGCGGCTGAGGAGACCGGCATCGCCCGCGAGCGCGCGGCCAGGCGTCAGAAGCGGGAGGACGAGGTCCGTGCGCAGATGTCCCAGGACCTCTACGGCTGGGACCCGCGCCAGCCCCATCGTTACGACATGGTGCTGAACACCGGCTCGCTCTCCCTCGACGAGTGCGTCGCCATCATCGTGGACGCGGTCCGCGTCCGCGCCGGTCAGGTGCCGGGTCCGGCAGCTGCGGCTCCGGCCGCCGCGCCGCCGGGCTAGCGACCGTCACCCGCGTTCTGCAATGTGCACGGCCGTTTTCGAGTGCGCAAGAGGGCGTGTCGAGCGAGCTGCCGTGCTAAGAACGGACTCCCGGGGAACCGACACGTCCATATCTCGAAGGGACCCCGACCCATGCGTGCACACAGATTCCTCACGACCCTGGCCGGACTGACCGCCGGTCTCGGGGCGCTCTCCTCCCCAGCGGCGGCCGTCGTCGACTCGTCGATATGCGGTCGGCCCATCACCGACGACGTCACGCTCACCGCCGATGTGGAGTGTGGTCTGTCGGTGACCGGGGACGGCGTGACCGTCGACCTGGCCGGGTACAGCATCGGCCTCATGAGCATCGACGGGCGCGACGTCACCGTGCGTGACGGGTCGGCCCGGGGGTTCTTCGTCAGCGGCAGCCGCGCCCTCCTCGAAGACCTCACCGTGGCCGGTGGCGAGGGCTTCGTCGTCGAGGCCGGGCCATACACGACCATCAGCCGCAGCCGGTTCGTGGGCAACGATTCTGCCGTGTCGCAGTACTTCGGCTCCCCGCTCCTCGTGGAGGACAGCGTCTTCGAGGACAACTCCGTCGGAGTCACGATCCAGAGCGGGAGCGGTGCCGTCATCCGGAACAGCACGTTCGTCGGCAACACGACGGGCGTGAACGTGTGGGACGAGGACTGGCACGGGGCGGACGCCACCGAGGTGGAGCACAACTTCTTCGACCGGAATCAGGTCGGCGTCATGGTCCGCGGGGTGAGCGCCGCCAGCGACACCGTCATCCGGGGCAACACGATCAAGAACTCGGCGGCCTCGGGCGTGCTCGTCGTCTCTGAGGGCAGGACGCTCCCGCCGGCAGGGGGACCCGGGGGTGCGGTCGGCACCGTCATCACGGAGAACACGGTGCTCAGGAGTGGCAGCGACCCGGTGACGGCGAACGGCTGCTTGGACGAGGCGACCGAGCGCTACGAGTGTTCTACCGTCGCCGACGACGGGATCACCGTCCTCGCCCGGCCTGAGATCGCCGCAACCATGACGGTGTCGAAGAACCGGACGATGTGGAACGCGGGGCACGGTATCGAGGCGCCTCGGGTGACTGACGGTGGCCAGAACATCGCCAACAAGAACGGGGAGGCTCCCTGCATCGGCGTCGTCTGCCGCTGAGACCTGTCAGTGGCGTGCCGTGCCGGCGTCACCGAGCGCGCCGACGGCGACCCCTGTCGTCGGCGCGCCGGCAGTTCCTCAGGGGGCCGGGAACGATGGCGGGCCGAGGCGGCGAGACACCGGACGGCGTCGCAAGGGCCCCGTGCCTCCGGCGGCGGTTCGTTCGCGGCTGCGCCGGCTCGGAAGCGGCGGCATAGTGGCACGTACCCGACCGAGGAGGAAGCCGTGGCCGACCTGTCCCAGCTCGCCGCATCCCATCTTGCGGCCGCCAAGGCCGACGAGCGCGGCCGTAGCCCCGAGCTTCTCGTGCACGACGGCCCGCTGCGACAGACGATCATCGCGCTCGTCGCGGGCACCGAGCTGGGTGAGCACAACTCGCCCGACGCGGCCAGCATCCAGGTGCTGCTCGGCCGCGTGACGGTCACCGGCAGCGAGACGGTGGAGCTCGGCGCCGGCCGGCTCGCCGTCCTCACCCACGACCGGCACTCGGTGCGCGCGCTCGAGGACTCGGTGTTCCTGCTGACCACGGTCACGAGCGTCGGGCAGACCGCGGAGCCGCAGCGCGCGCGGTAGAGCCTCAGAAGGCGGACGGTCGGGCGACGTAGCCCGCCCGGCCGATCGCGGCGACCAGGTCGTCGACGCTCGCCCGGGCCGAGTCGTGGTCGACCTCCACGCGCCCGCTGGCGAAGTGCACGGTCACGGCCTCGACGCCGTCGAGACGGCCCACCTGCTTCTCGATCTTGGAGACGCACGAGGGGCAGGAGAACCCCTCGGCGCGCAGCACGGTGCGGATGGTGACGGGGGCTTCGGTGCTCATGGCTCGTCCTCTCTGTGGTTGCTCCACCCCGGTCCTCCAGGGTGCTGATCGCCACGCTAGGAGCCTGCCCCGGACGCCACCATGACGTGCGTCAATCAACGGCAGGGCCCGCTCCCTGCTGCGCCCGCAGGGGCCTTGGGTGTGCAATGTCGGGGGAGGAGGAGGCTCGCCGTGGAGTGGTTCGCCGCCGAAGACTACGACGCCGCCCGGTTCGTGCTGCAGCGGGGCATCGCCCTGCTCTACCTCGTCGCCTTCGTCGCGGTGCAGCGGCAGTTCCGCCCGCTGCTCGGCGAGCACGGCCTGCTGCCGGTCCCCGTCTACCTCGAACGGGTGGGCGCCCGGACGGGGCCGACGCTCTTCCGCCGTCGTTACTCCGACCGGCTGCTGCTGGCGGTGGGGTGGGCCGGCGCGGTGCTGGCGCTGAGCGTCGTGGTCGGCCTGCCCCAGAGCGGGCCGCCGTGGGTACCGATGCTCGTCTTCCTCGCGATGTACGGGCTGTACCTCTCGGTGGTCAACGTGGGCCAGGTGTTCTACGGCTTCGGCTGGGAGTCGCTGCTCCTGGAGGCGGGCTTCCTGGCCGCGTTCCTCGGCTCGGACGAGATGGCGCCGCCGGTCGTCGTGATCTTCCTGTTCCGGTGGCTCGTGTTCCGGGTCGAGTTCGGCGCGGGGATGATCAAGATGCGCGGGGACGTCGTGTGGCGGGACCTCACGGCGCTGTACTACCACCACGAGACCCAGCCGATGCCGGGCCCGCTCTCCTGGTTCTTCCACCACCTGCCCAGGCCGCTGCACAAGGTGGAGGTGGCGGCCAACCACGTGACCCAGCTGGTGGTCCCGTGGCTGCTGTTCCTGCCGCAGCCGATGGCCTCGGCGGCTGCCGCGGTGGTCGTCGTGACGCAGGGCTGGCTGGTGCTCTCGGGCAACTTCGCCTGGCTCAACTGGCTCACCATGGTGCTCGCGTTCTCCGCGGTCTCCGACGACGTGCTCGCCCGGTTCCTGCCTCTCGCGGACACCGGGCACGCACCGTCGCCCGTGTGGTTCGTGGTCGTGGTGCTGGCGGTGACCCTGCTGCTCGTGGTGCTGAGCTGGTGGCCGGCCAGGAACCTGGTCTCGAAGCACCAGGCGATGAACGCCTCGTTCAACCGGTGGCACCTGGTGGGCGCCTACGGCGCGTTCGGCTCGATCACCCGGCGCCGCTCGGAGGTGGTCGTGGAGGGCACGGAGGACGACGACCCGTTCACCAGCGACTGGCACGAGTACGAGTTCAAGGGCAAGCCGGGCAGCACGGGCCGCTGGCCCCGCCAGTACGCCCCCTACCACCTGCGGCTGGACTGGGGGATGTGGTTCCTGGCGCTGGGCTCGCCGTCGCAGTTCCGGTGGTTCACCAGGCTGCTGGGCCGGCTGCTCGAGTCGGACCGCCCCACGCTGCGACTCCTCGCGCACGACCCGTTCGAGGGGCGACGCCCCAGGTACGTGCGCGCCCGCGTCTTTCGGTACCGGTACTCGACCTTCGAGGAGCTGCGCCGCACCCGTCAGTGGTGGGTGCGCCACGAGGAGGGCATGCTCGTCGCGCCGCAGGACCTGGCGTCCATGCGGCGTCTCGGCTGAGCTCGCCTCGCTGGTTACGCGCGGGCCTCGACTTACGCGCGCGCCTCGACGAGGTCGCCGTCCGCCTCGGTGGCCGGGTCGACCGCGTCGGCGTACTCGTCGTGGCGCCCCACGTACGCGTTGACGTAGGAGCACACCGGCACGATCCGCCGGCCCTCCTTGCGGGTCTCGTCGAGCGCGTGCCCGACGAGGCGCCCGGCGAGGCCCTTGCCCGCCATGGCGTCGTCGACGCGCGTGTGGTGGAAGATGCGCCGGCCGCCGTCGTCCAGGAACTCGGCGACGCCGACGACGTCACCCTCCACAAGGATCTCGAACCGGTTCTCGCCGGCGCGCAGTGAGGTCTCCATGCGGGCGGCAACAACGGACCGGGCCGCCCCATTCCGGAACCGTCGGCGACCCCGGGGCAACGGCGCGGTGGCGGGTCGGTGAATCCTTGGCGCCGGCCCGCCGGCGCAGCCCTCGGGGCCCGTCCGGATCGCCATGATGAGGGTCGTGGCCACGCTCGCAGCAGCCCCTCGCCCCGTTCCCAGCACCCGACCCGTCACGTTCGACCGTCACGCTCCCCGACCCGTCGGCACCTACGGCTCACACCCCGGCCCCTGGGCGTTCGCGCACCGCGGCGGCATGGAGCTGGCGCCGGAGAACACCCTGGCGGCCTTCGGCCGCGCCGTCGGCCTGGGGGTGAACTACCTCGAGACGGACGTCCGCACCACCGCCGACGGCGTGCCCCTCGCCTTCCACGACCGGACCCTCGACCGGGTCACCGGGCTCCGCGGCCCGGTGGCCGCGCGGACCTGGGCGGAGATCAGCCGCACCCGAGTGCTCGGGACCGAGCCGGTCCTGCGCCTGGAGGACCTCCTCGCCGCCTTCCCCGACGCCTGCGTCACGATCGACGTCAAGGAGGAGCGCGCCGTCCTCCCCACCATCGAGGCGATCCGGCGCACCGCCTCCGCCGGCAGGGTCTGCGTGGCCGGCGGGTGGGACCCCTGGCTGGCGGCGATCCGCCGGGCGTGCGGGGTCTCGCTGACGACGGCGCTGGGCTGGCGGGCCCTGACGGCCCTCATCGTCGCCGCGCGGACGGGCGTGCGGCCGGGGCGCGGCGTCGCCACCGGTTCCTTCGCCCACGTGAGCCTGCGCTACGGCCGGGTGCCGGTCCTCGCCGACCCCCGCACCACCGACCGGCTGGTGCAGATGGCCGCGGACCTCGGGCTCGGCGTCGTCGCGTGGACCGTCAACGACGTCCCCACCATCAAGCGGCTCGCCGACGCCGGGGTCGCCGGGCTCATCACCGACCGGCCCGACGTGCTGCACGAGACTCTCACCGCGCGGCGGGCCCGGGCGTGACGCGCGCCACCTCCAGATGCCCCGTGACTGACCCGGCAATACGTTGGCACAATCCAACTACTACTGCCGAGGAGGCCGTATGACCACGACACCGACCCCGATCCCGTCGAGCCCGGCCGGCACCACGAGCGACTACCGGCCGCTCGTCGAGCTGGACAGCTACACCGAGGCGCAGAGCCTCGTCGACCATCTTTCCGACCACGGCTTCCCCGTCGGTCAGGTGCGCATCATCGGCACGGGCCTGCACTCGGTGGAGCAGGTGACGAAGCGGGTCACCAACGGGTCCGCCGCCCTGCGCGGCGCCGGCAGCGGAGCCTGGTTCGGGCTGCTGATGGGCCTGCTGCTCGGCATCTTCCTGCCGGGAGCCGCCTGGCTCACCGTGCTGCTCACGGCCGTCGTCCTGGGCGCGGTGTGGGGCGCCGTCCTCGGCTTCATCGCCCACTGGTCGACGCGGGGCACCCGCGACTTCGCCTCGGTGAAGGGGCTCCAGGCCTCCCGCTACGAGGTGCAGGTCGCTGCGGCCGAACTGGCCCACGCCCGGAAGATCGCCCAGCTCTGACCGACCGCGCACCCGGCGGCCGCGGGCATGGCGTGAGCGCCACGGGCGGGGGCGTGCGGGAGCGGCCGGCATGGCGTGAGCGCCACCCGCAGCCCGGGCGGCGTGCGGCAGCGGTCGGCAGGCGGGATGCTCGGGTCATGACAGCGACCATCGCCGCCCTGGCCCTCGACGCGCACGACCCGCGCCGGGTGGCCGACTTCTGGCTCGCCGCGCTCGACTGGGCCGAGCTCGACGTCGACGACTCCGTCATCAGCATCGGGCCCCGCGACGGCGGCCCGGGCATCGACGTGATACGGGTGCCAGAGCCCAAGACGGTGAAGAACCGCCTGCACCCGGACCTGCGCGCCGACGGCTCGACCCAGGCCGAGGAGGTCGAGCGCCTCATCTCGCTCGGCGCCGTCCGGGCGGACGTCGGGCAGGGGACGGACGTGAGCTGGGTGGTGCTGGCCGACCCGGAGGGCAACGAGTTCTGCGTGCTGTCCCGCTCGGTGCAGGACCTCCCGGGCTCGTGAGCGCCGCGGCCCCGCACGGGGCGGATGCACGCAGCGATAGCGCGCCGCAGCCCGGGCGCGCCCCCTACGGTGAGGCCATGACCTACGGCCTCTTCGGCAAGTTCACCGCGCAGGTCGGCCGCCGCGACGAGCTCGTCGCCATGCTGCGGCGGGCGGCCGACGCCCTGGGCGACGACCCGGGCTGCCTGCACTACGTGGTGGCCACGTCCGACGAGCCGGACGCGATCTGGGTCTGGGAGGCCTGGACGGACAAGGCCGCGCACGACGCCTCCCTCGAGCCGCCCGAGGTGCGTGAGCTCATCACGAGCGCGATGCCGTTGATCGCCGCGATCTCGGACCAGAAGGAGCTCGCCGTCGTCGGCGGCAAGGGACTGCCGGAGGTGCACGCATGAACACCACCCCCACCGGATCGCTCGTCGCGACCGCCGAGGGCCGGGACCTGAGGCTCGCACGGACGCTGGACGTGCCCGTCGAGGAGCTGTGGGCCTGGCTGACCGAGCCGGAGAAGACGGCCCGCTGGATCGGTGGCTGGTCCGGCACGCCGGGTGCCGGCAGCACGGTGCGGTTCACCCTCAACATCGAGGAGGGGACCCCCACGTCCGACCTGGCGATCATCGCGTGCGAACCACCCCGTCACCTCGCCGTCAGGCTGAGCGACGAGGCCGGCGGGTGGCCGCTCGAGGTGTTCGTGGCGGAGGCCGGCGGCGGCAGCACCGTCACCCTGGTCCACCACCTCGACCTGTCGGCCGACCCGGCCGACGTCGGGCCGGGCTGGGAGTACTACCTCGACAACCTGCTCGCGGCGCAGGCCGGCGCGGCGCCGGTGAAGTTCGAGGACTACTTCCCCGCGCAGTCCAGCTACTACGCGGGCCTGGCCGCGCAGCCGGAGGACTGAGACGCCGCCCTCTGCTCCCCGGAGCCGCGACGGCGGCACGCGAGCGGGCGGCGACGGCGGCACGCGAGCGGGCGGCGACGACGGCACGCACCATCGGTGTGGGCGCCCCGCACTACGCTGCGGCGGTGAGGATCGTGGTCTCGGCCGTCGACGGCGGCGCGGCGCATCTGAGGGTGCTCGCCGACGGCGCGGAGGCGGGCCGCGCGGGTGCCGGGGACCACACGCGTGCCAGGAACCACGCGGGTGCCGGGGACCAGGCGGGCGGTGACGTCGTCGCCGCCGCCGACCTGCCCGGCCGGGTCCGCCGGCTCGAGGAGGACCACCGCCCGCGCTGGGTGTGGGCGGACACCGCCACCACCTACCCCCCGCTGCTGCGAGCCGGGGTCCGCGTGGAGCGCTGCCAGGACCTGCGGCTGTGCCACGTGATCCTCCGGAACGCGGCCGCCAGCGCGGCCTCGGCACTCGCCACCGCGCCGGACGGCCCGTGGGACCGGGCCACCGACCCCGCGCACGAGCCGACGCTGCTCGACGCGGTGGACCCGGCGCTCGGGCCCGAGGAGGTCCGTGCCGAGCACGACCGCCAGACGGCAGCCGTCGACGGCTCCTCCGACCCCGGCCGGCTACGGCTGCTGCTCGCGGCCGAGTCCGCGGGCGCGCTGCTGGCCGCCGAGATGGCGCACGACGGACTTCCGTGGGACCGCGAGGTCCACGACCGCCTGCTGACGGAGCTGCTCGGCCCGCGGCCGCCGGCCGGGGCGCGGCCGGCGCGCCTCGAGGCGCTCGCCGCCCAGATCCGCGACCGCCTCGGAGCCCCCGCCCTCAACCCCGACTCCCCCGCCGAGCTCCTGCGCGCGCTCCACTCCGCCGGCGTCGAGGTGAGCACGACCCGGAAGTGGGAGCTGGCCCGCTACGACCACCCCGTGATCGCGCCCCTGCTGGAGTACAAGAAGCTCGCGCGCCTCCTCGGCGCCAACGGCTGGGCCTGGATGGACGCGTGGATCCGTCCGCGCGCGAGCGACGGCCGCGCCCGCTTCCATCCCGACTACGTCCCCGGCGGGGTGGTCACCGGCCGGTGGGCCACCAGCGGCGGCGGCGCCCTGCAGCTGCCCAAGCAGGTGCGGGCCGCCGTCGCGGCCGACCCGGGGTGGCGGCTCGTCGTCGCCGACGCCGCCCAGCTCGAGCCGCGGGTGCTCGCCGCGTTGTCCCGCGACACGGCGATGGCCCAGGCCGGGCGCGGCGCGGACCTCTATCAGGGCCTCGTGGACGACGGCGTCGTGGACACCCGCGCCCGCGCCAAGGTGGCGATGCTGGGCGCGCTGTACGGCGCCACCACCGGGGAGTCGGGGCAGCTCATGCCCCGGCTGGTGCGCGCCTACCCACGCGCGACCGCCGTCGTGGAGGGAGCCGCCCGGACCGGCGAGCGCGGCGGGGTGGTGAGCACCTGGCTCGGCCGCACGTCACCGCCGCCCCCGGCGCCCTGGCACGAGGCGCAGCGCCGCGCGAGCGAGCCCGACGCGACCGACGCCGACACCCGCCGCGCGCGGCAGCTCGCCCGCGACTGGGGCCGCTTCACCCGCAACTTCGTGGTCCAGGGCACGGCGGCGGAGTGGGCGCTGTGCTGGCTGGCCGAGCTGCGGCTGCGGTTGCGGGCGCTGGGCCCGGGCCCGGACCGCCCGGAAGGTGGGGCGCTCCCGGCGCCCGGCCGGACGCCCGGCGGGACCGCGACCGGGCCGCACCTGGTCTTCTTCCTTCACGACGAGGTCATCGTGCACACCCCGGCCGAGCTCGCGGGTGACGTCGCTGCGGCGGTGCGGGAGTCCGCCGCCCGGGCGGGCCGGCTGCTCTTCGGGGATTTCCCGGTCGAGTTCGCCCTCGACGTCGCCGTCGTGGAGAACTTCGCGCAGGCCGGCTGAGCCCGCCCGGCGTCGTGAGGACGTCCCAGCTGGCGTGAGGACGTCTTAGCTGGCCGGGCCCTCGGCAGGGACGACGACGGCCCCGTCCGGGTCCAGCCGCACCTGCACCAGCGACCCCACCTCGACCGCGCCCGGCGCCACCGCGGAGGCGCGCAGGCCGCCCGGCAGCTCGACGTCGACCTCCGTGCGGCCGCGGACGAACCGGCTCGCGGCCACCGGCACCTCGAGGTCGTGCCCACCGGCCCACCCCTCGCCGGTGACCACCTGGAGCGCACCGGGCCCCAGGCCGACCACGACGGCGCCTGACTCGCCGAGCACCGCCCGCCCCTTCCCGCGCACGGGCACCTCCCCCAGCACCGTGGCGGCCACGTCGCCGCGGCGCTCGGCGGGCAGGAACGGCCCGTAGCCGAGGAAGGCGGCCACGGCGCGGTCCACAGGCGCCCGCCACAGCCGGCCCGGCCGGTCCACCTGGGCGAAGCGCCCGTCGATCATCACGGCCACGCGGTCGGCCACCGTGAACGCCTCGTCGTGGTCGTGGGTGACGTACAGGGCCGTGGTGCCGGTGCGGCGCAGGATGTCGTGCAGCTCGCCGGTGAGGCGCTCGCGCAGCCCCCGGTCCAGCGCCGAGAGCGGCTCGTCGAGCAGCAGCAGCTGGGGCGCCGGGGCGAGCGAGCGCGCCAGCGCCACGCGCTGCGCCTGCCCGCCCGAGAGGGTGCTGACGGCGCGCGGGCCGTAGCCGGCCAGCCCGACGAGCTCGAGCAGCTCCGCCACCCGCGCGTCCCGGGCCGCCCGCCGGAGCCCCGCCGTCGCCAGGCCGTAGCCGACGTTGCCCGCCACCGACCGGTGCGGGAAGAGCTGGCCGTCCTGGAACATCAGCCCGAAGCCCCGCCGGTGCACGGGCACGCCGGTGACGTCGCGGCCGTCCCAGGTCACCGCGCCGGCGGCCACCGGCTCCAGGCCCGCGACGGCGCGCAGCAGCGAGGACTTGCCGGAGCCGGACGGCCCGAGCAGGGCGACCACCTCCCCGACGCCGACGTCGAGGTCCACCCCCGCCACCGCCGTCGTCCCGGCCCTGCCGGGCCCCTCGTAGCGCACCACGAGGCCGCGCACGGCCAGCCCCGTGCGCGGGCCGTCGTGCGGCGGCGGGCCGGCGCTCGGGGACGACGGCGCAGCCGCCGCGACGCGGTCGGCCGCGGGGTCAGCGGGTGCCGGGTCGGACGTCGGCCGGTCGGTGCCGGGGCGCGCGCTCACCACTCGGAGGCCTCCTTCGTGCGCAGCTTCTCCGCGAGGCCCATCACCGTCGCGGTCAGGAGCGCCAGCACGACGGCGGCCGCCATGGCCATGCCGTAGTTCTCGGCGCCGGGGCGGCCGATGAGCCGGAAGACGACCACCGGCAGCGTGGGCCGGTCGGGCCGGGCGAGGAACGACGTCGCGCCGAACTCCCCCAGCGAGACGGCGAACGCGAAGCCGATCGCCAGGCCCAGGCCGCGCACGAGGAACGGACCGTCGACCGTGGCGAGCACCCGCCCGGGCGAGGCGCCGAGGGTCGCAGCGACCTCGCGGAGGCGGGGGTCGATCGCGCGCAGCACCGGCAGCACCGTGCGCACCACCATCGGGGTGGCCACGACCGCCTGGGCGATCGGCACCAGGACCGGGGAGCTGCGCAGGTCCAGCGGCGGGCGGTCCAGGGTGATGAGGAACCCGAAGCCCACGGTGACCGCGGAGACGCCGAGCGGCAGCATGAACAGCGCGTCGAGCAGGTTCACCGCACGGCGGGCGGCGCGGCGGCGCGGGCGGCGGGAGACGACCAGCGCCACCAGGGTGCCCACCGTGACGGCGATGACGGTGGCGTCGACGGCCACGCGCAGGGAGTTCGCCGTGGCCTCCCACACCGTCACGGTCAGCGCGTTGGCGCCGCCGGTGGTCCCCAGGTTCGTGTAGTTGTCCAGGCCCCAGCCGCCGTCGGGGGTGCGGAAGGACCGCACCACCAGGCCCGCGAGCGGCAGGCCGAGCAGCCCGACGACGACGGCGGCGGTCACGAGGGCCGGGCCGAGGTCCGGCCCGGGGCGAAGCCCCCGCCGAGAATGCCCTAGGTCCCCGTTCGCAGGCGCAGACGAGACGTCAGGGCATTCTCGGCGGGTGGGGCGGTCCCGGACGACGAGGCGCAGCCGGTCGCCGGCGACGTCGTCGGTCCGCAGCCGCAGGGCGCGCTCCTGGCGCCGGCGGCTGCGCCCGGCCAGGGTCAGCGCGGCGGCGACCACCACCAGCTGGACCACGGAGAGAACGGCGGCGGCGCGCAGGTCGAGGAACTGGGTGGTCTGGATCCAGATCTCGGTCTCGATGGTGCCGAAGCGGAGCCCGCCCAGGACGAGGACCACCCCGAAGGCGGTGGAGCAGAAGAGGAAGACCATCGACGCCGCGGAGGCGATCGCGGGGCCGAGCGCGGGGAGCGTCACGGTGCGGAAGGCGCGGGCGGGCGAGGCGCCGAGCGCGCGGGCGGCCTGCTCGGCGCGGGGGTCCAGCCGCGCCCAGAGCCCGCCGACGGTGCGGACCACGAGGGCGTAGTTGAAAAACACCAGCGCCGCGACGATGGCGGCGAAGGTCCCGTCCAGCCCGAGGAAGCCGAGCATCCCGCCCTCCGCGAGCAGGGCCCGGAACGCGACGCCGACGACCACGGTGGGCAGCACGAACGGGACCGTGACGAACGCGCGCACGAGCCCGCGGCCGCGGAAGCGGCACCGGTAGAGCACGTACGCGCCGGGCACGCCGAGCAGCACCGCCAGGGCGGTGCCGGCCACGGCCTGCGCGAGCGTGAGCCCGACGATGCGCCAGGTCCTCGGCCGGGAGAAGACGTCGGCGACGGCGGAGAGGTCGAGCGCGCCGTCGGGGAGGAAGCCCTGGCCGACGATGGCCAGGACGGGCCAGGCGAAGAAGGTGCCGAGGAAGACCAGCGGCACCGCCGTCGCCAGCGCCCATCCCAGCCGCCGGGCCATCAGCCGATCACGATCTCGGACCAGGTGGAGATCCAGTCCTCGCGGTTGGCGCTGATCGTCGCCGGGTCGACGGCGAAGGGCTCCTCGGCGAGCGGGGCGTGCCGGGCCCACGCCTCGGGCAGCTCCACCGTGTCGTCGACGGGGTACATGTACATCTGGCCCGGGATGTCGGCCTGGACCTCCGGCGAGAGGAGGAAGTCCACGAAGGCGCGGGCGCCCTCGGGGTTCTCCGCCCCGGCCAGCACGCCGGCGTACTCGACCTGCCGGAAGCAGGTGTCGAGCATCGCGCCGGTGCGCGGCTCGCCGCCGCCCTCGGGGACCTCCGCCGCGGGCGAGGAGGCGTAGGACAGCACGATCGGGCGCGGCCCGGCGCCCTCGGAGCCGGAGAAGTCGACGTAGTACGCGTCGGACCAGCCCTCGACGACCTTCACGCCGTTGGCCTTGAGGTCCTCCCAGTACTGCTGCCAGCCGTCCTCGCCGAAGGCGCCGACGGTGGCCAGCAGGAAGGACAGGCCGGGCGAGGACGTCGCGGGGTTGGTGACGACGAGGAGGTCCTTGTACGCCGGGTCGGTGAGGTCCTCGAGGCTGGTGGGCTCGGGGACGCCGTTCTCGGTGAACCACTGGTGGTCGACGTTGAGGCACACGTCGCCCATGTCGACCGGGGTGAGCGAGCCGGCGTCGTCCGCGGCGTACTGCCCGGCGGAGGCGGGCAGGTCCGCGGGGGTGTACGGCTCGAGCACGCCCGCGTCGATCGCCCGCGCGGCGAAGGAGTTGTCGATGCCGTGGACCACGTCGCCCAGGGGCGAGTCCTTGGTGAGGACGAGCTGGTTGACCAGCGCGCCGCCGTCACCCGGCGCGACCATCTCGAGCTGGTAGCCGGTGTCCGCCTCGAACTGGTCGAGGAGCTCCTGGCTGAGGGCGAAGGAGTCGTGGGTGACGACGGTGAGCTTGCCGCCGCCGTCCGCGGTGCCACCGGTCCCGCTCGCGTCGTCGGCCGCGCCGCCGCCGTCCCCGCCCGTCAGGCTGCAGCCCGCCAGGACGAGGGCTGCGACGGCGGTGGCTGCGGCGGCCCCTGCAGCGCGGCGCCGCGGGCCGAGCCGGTGGCGGGTGGTGGTGCTGGTCATCGTGTCCTCCCGAGGTGCAGGAGGGCCCGCGGCCGGGCGCGGGTGCGCGACGGCCACGGGGAGAGATTTCCCGACTTCCTTCGCCGGTGCTAACCGGTGCAGGTTCGAGGGTCTGCGGCTGTCCGCACTCTCAGCGCCCGGTCGGCGCTCCCCTGTCGTATCACCGGCACCTTAGCACCGCCGGGGTCACACCTTGTCGATGCGCTTCTCCACCGGACCGCCGTAGAACTTGGTCGCACCACGCAGCGCGAAGTGGCGGGCCAGGCCGAGGAGCGCGCCGGAGACCACGGTGAACGCGATGACCTCCCACCACTCGACCTCGGGGTCGTCCTCGTCCACGGGCGCGTCCTTGCCCGTGACGGCCTTCCAGCCGGCGGTGACCGCCTTGGTGGTCAGCACTGTGGCGGCGAGCGTCGCCCCCGAGCTCACGACTCTCCAGCCGATGTCCATGCGGTACTCCCCTGATCGTTGCGTGCGCCGTCCACGGGCGGCTCGTGCGTGCCCCTCGATCATGCCCGACCCCGCCGCCGCCTGCATACGGGCCCGCGCGTCGGGCGGGTGCGCCGGATCGCACCGGCCTGCGGGCCGGGTGAGCCGGGCACGCACCGACCGGCCGGCCGGGTGAGCCGGCCCATGCCGGTCAGCGCGCGTCCGGTCCCGTACCCGCGGGCCCGTCGCCGGAACGCCCGTCGCCGGCGCGGGCGTTCTCCGACCGTGCGAGATCCCGGTCGAGCACCGCGATCCGCCGCTCGACCTCCTCGTCGGAGAGGTTCTCGGAGGCCTCGAGGTCCTGCGTGAGCTCGTCGACCACGAGGGCGTCGGAGTTCACCTTTCCCGTGCGGTAGCCGGCGCGGCCGACCATGTGCGCGGAGATCGGCGCGGTGATCAGCTGGAAGGCGACCACCAGCACCAGCGTCCACACGACCACGGGGTTGCGCACGGAGAGGGCGAGCCCCGCCATCATCAGGGTCAGGCCCAGGACCTGCGGCTTGGTGGCCGCGTGCATGCGGGAGAGCAGGTCGTTGAACCGCAGGACGGCGATCGCGGCGACGAGCGTGAGGGTGGAGCCGAGCACCAGGAGCACCGTTCCGGCGACGTCGGCGATGTCGGTGGCGGTCATCGGCCCCCCTCCGGCGCGTCGCGGTCGAGGCGGGCGTCCACCGACCGCGCCTCGGCCTCGTCGTCCGAGCCGTCGTCGGGGCCTTCGTCGGCGTCGGGGTCGTGGACCGGGGCGTCCTCGTCCGTGAGCGCGTGCTGCTGGGCGAGCACCTCGGCTAGCTCCTCCTTGGTCAGGATGCGGGCCTCCTCAGGTGCCTCGACGGCGGCGAAGCGTGCGATGGTCACCGACCCGACGAACCCGACGATGGCGAGCACCACGAGCACCGGGACGAGGTCGGTGCGGCCGGAGCGCGCGCTGATGAGGGCGACCGCACCCAGGACCGCGGCGGTGACGACGTCGAGCGCCACCACCCGGTCCAGCATGGTCGG
Source organism: Georgenia daeguensis (assembly GCF_039537705.1). Lineage (NCBI taxonomy): Bacteria > Bacillati > Actinomycetota > Actinomycetes > Allobogoriellales > Allobogoriellaceae > Georgenia > Georgenia daeguensis. Next base: position 205,046 of record NZ_BAABBA010000001.1, on the reverse strand, counting down.
GCCCTTCTCCATCCGGACGAGGGCCACCAGCGCGGCGAGGCCGATCACGACCAGGCAGTACGCGAACATCACCGTCGCCGTCATCGCCGTACCTCCCCGGTTGGCTGCGTGAGGCGGCCGGCGCGGCGGGAGGAGCCGGGCACGTACCCGGCGTCGATGAGCTCCGCCTTGGAGGCCACCGCGCGCAGGATGCGCTCCTCCTGCTCGAGGACGGTCCGGTGCGCCGCGTCGAGGCCGCCGTGCATCTCGACGTCGAACACGTGCAGGTAGAGGGTGCCGGTGACCCGGTGCGCCTCGACCACGATCGACCCCGGCACCAGGGACGAGAAGCCCGCGGTCGCGGTGAGGTAGGTGTCCGAGTGCGAGCGCAGCCGCACGCGGATGACGGCGCCGCGCGGCTGGCGCCCGGACAGCGCCATGGCGGAGATCTGCAGCGACGCCACGACGACGTCGTACGCGAAGCGCACCATCAGGACCACCACGCCCCACGGCCGGAACCGGCCGTCGAACGGCGTCCGCGGCAACGGGGCGACCGTGGTGACGAGCAGCGCCACCCCCAGGCCCGCCACGACGTTGGCAAGCGTGATGTCCCCCCACAGCAGCACCCACACGGCGGTCAGCCAGGCGAGCATGCCCCAGGACGCGCGGGGCCAGCGGGCCCTGCGCCGGTCGGGCTGCGGAGCCCCCGCGGGGTCCTCAGCGGGTGCGCCCGTGGGTCGGGGCGCGGGTGCGCCCGTGGCTCCGGTCATCGGCCCTCACCCCCGTCCGTCTCGCTCGTGCCCTCCGGCGTGCCGCGCTCGCCCTCCTCGGTCACCTCGGGCGACTGCCCGGTGCCGCGGCCGCCCTCGGGCAGCACGGAGACGATGTACGGCACGCGTGCCCGCAGGTCGCGCGCGGCCCGGTCGGTGTAGTCGTACAGCGGGCCGGCGAGCGCCGCCAGCAGCAGGGAGAAGACGACGAGACCGGCGGCCGGGCCCACCATGCCGCGCGGCGTCGTCGTCTCGGGCAGGGGCTCCGGGGCCTCCTGCCAGAACGCCATGTTCCACGTCTTGACGATCGCGTAGAGCGTCAGCAGCGACGTCACCAGCCCCCCGGCGATGAGCGTGTAGGACAGGCCCGAGCCGTCCTGCGCCGCCGCCTCGATCAGGCCCGCCTTGCCGAGGAACCCGCTCATGGGCGGGATGCCCGCGAGGTTCATGGCGGGCACGAAGAAGAGGACGGCCAGGAACGGTGCGAGGCGGGCGAGCGAGCCGAGCCGCACGAGCGACGTCGTCCCGCCGCGGCGCTCGATCAGCCCCGCGACGAGGAACAGGGCCGTCTGCACGGTGATGTGGTGGGCGACGTAGAAGATCGCCGCCGACAGGCCCGCCTCCGAGGCGGTGCCGATGCCCCAGATCATGAAGCCGATGTGGCTCACCAGGGTGAAGGACAGCAGACGCTTGATGTCCTCCTGCGCCACGGCGCCGAGGATGCCGACCACCATCGTGGCCAGCGCGACCACCTTGAGCAGGTCGTCGAGCCGTCCGTCCGGGAAGAGGAGCACCTGGGTGCGGATGATCGCGTAGACGCCGACCTTCGTCAGCAGGCCGGCGAACACCGCCGTCACCGGGGCGGGCGCCGTCGGGTAGGAGTCCGGCAGCCACGCCGAGAGCGGGAAGACGGCCGCCTTGATGCCGAACGCGACCAGCAGCATGAGCTGGAGGATCAGCTGCATGCCCGGGTCGATCTCCGGCAGCCGCATGGCCAGCTGGGCCAGGTTCACCGTGCCGGTGGCCGCGTAGATCAGCGCGATGCCGACGAGGAAGACGACGGAGCTGATCAGCGAGACCACCACGTAGATCGTCCCGGACCGGATGCGGTCGCGCGTGCCGCCGAGCGTGATGAGCACGAAGCTCGCCGCCAGCAGGATCTCGAAGCCGACGTAAAGGTTGAACAGGTCGCCGGAGACGAAGGTGTTCGAGACCCCGGCGGAGAGGACCAGGAACGTCGGGTGGTACACCGCCAGCGGGGCGCCCTCGTCCCCGTCCGCCACGCCCTGGGCGAGCGAGTACAGCAGGACCGCGAGGGTCACCGTCACGGAGACGACCAGCATGAGCGCGGCGAGCCGGTCCACCACGAGGGTGATGCCTACGGGCGAGGCCCAGCCGCCGACGTCGAGGACCATCGGCCCCGAGTTCACCCGCACCAGCAGCACCACGGAGACGGCCAGCACGACGGAGAGCACCGAGACCGACACGACGCCCTGCACCCGCGGGTAGCGGGCGAGCGCGAGGGCGGCCCCCGCGCCGATCAACGGCAGGACGACGGGCAGCGCGACGAGCCAGGTCACGGCTTGGCCTCCTCGTCGTCGGCGCCGATGGCGGCGGGGTGGTGCCCGGCACGGGCGTGCTCGTCCTCGCCGCGGGCCGTCTCGTCGCGGGTGCTGGCGGCGTCCTCGGCGAGGGTCGCGCCGGAGTCGTCGGTGACGCGCTCGGACAGCTCGTCGCGGGCCGCGCGGCGGGCGATGCGGCGGTCCTCGAGGTCGTCCTGCACCTCGTCGTGGCCGTTGAGCTGCCAGGAGCGGTACGCCATCGCGAGCAGGAAGGCGGTCATGCCGAGGGTGATGACGATGGCGGTGAGCACCATGGCCTGCGGGAGCGGGTCGGACATGTCCTCCGGCGCCGACTCCCCGAGGATCGGAGGCCCGCCGGCGCTGCCGCCGGCGACGAGCATGAGCACGTTGACCCCGTTGCCGATCAGGGCGATGCCGATGATGACCCGGCTCAGCGACCGCTCGAGGAGCAGGTAGACGCCGGTCGCGACCAGGACGGCGACGAGCACGACCAGCGTGATGCTGGGAGCCATGTCGATGTTCACCGGGCACCTCCTCGCGGGATCAGGGCCTCGTCCTCGCGGCGCGCGTCGGGCGCCGGGGCGGCGTCGTCGCGGATGCGGGCGGGGTCGTCGTAGGCGACGTCGGGGGCCTGGTTGCCCTCGATCTCGCCGTGGCGGTCCACCTCGGCCCCGAGCGAGCGCAGGATGTCGAGCACGAGCCCGATCACCACGAGGTAGACGCCCATGTCGAAGAACAGGGCGGTCGCCAGGTGGACGTCGCCGAAGATCGGCATGGTCAGGTCCACGACGGTCGACTGCAGGATCGTCCCGCCGAAGAGCACGGGCACGACGCCGGCCCCGGCCGAGAGGAAGAGCCCGCTGCCGAGCAGGTGCCCCGGGTGGACCGGGGCGGCCTCACCGAGCTCGTAGCGCCCGCCCGCCAGGTACCGCACGGTGAGCGCGACGCCGGCCACGAGGCCGCCGGAGAACCCGCCGCCGGGTGCGTTGTGGCCGGAGAACAGGAGGAAGACCGAGAAGACCAGCATGGTGTGGAACACCATCCGGGTGCCGACCTCGAAGATCACGGAGCGCCGCTGGGGCGGGACCGTGGACCCGGCGCTGAGCCAGGTGCGACCGCGGCCGGGGACCCGGCCGGGGCTCGGCCGGTCGAGCATGCCGCGGCGCAGGCGGGCACCGCCGTCGCTCTCCCCGGCGCCCCGGGTCCAGACCGGGCTCCGGCGGGCATCGGCCGCGCGGTCGATGTGGCCGATGCGGGTGCGCAGGAAGACGAGGGACGCGACGCCGGTGGCCGCCACGAGGATCACCGAGATCTCGCCCATGGTGTCCCAGGCGCGGATGTCGACGAGGGTGACGTTGACGATGTTCTTGCCGTAGCCGTACTGGTACGCCTCGTCGGGGTAGGCGACGGAGACCGGCGCGTGCACGCGCGCGCCGGCGGCCAGGACGCCGAGCAGCGCGGCGGTCAGACCGACGACGACGCCCAGGATGGCCCGCCACCAGCGGGACGTGGCCAGGGGCCGGTTGGAGAAGTACGCGGGCAGGCGGCGCAGCACGAGGACGAAGACGACGAGCGTGACCGTCTCGACCAGCACCTGCGTCAGCGCCAGGTCGGGCGCGCCGTGCAGCTCGTACAGCAGGGCGACGCCGTAGCCGGAGACGCCGAGCAGGAGCACCGCCTTGAGGCGGCGGCGGGCGCGGGCGGCGAGGACGGCGGCCACGGCGATGACGACGGCGGTGGCCAGCTGCGCCGGGCTGTCCCAGACGCGGAACCGCTCGGGCCAGGCGACCCCGCCGACCGACACGGCACCGAGGGCCACGACCAGGACGGTGATGAGGATCGTGGAGAGGTACGCGGGCAGCGAGCCGCGCTGGGTGAGCGCGGTGACGTCGGCGGAGACGTTGTCCAACGCGCGCAGGGACCTGCGGTACAGGCCCTCGGCGCCCTCGACGTCGCGGAAGGAGCGCTGGAACCGCTCGACCGGCCGGCGCCAGACGAACATGGCCGAGCCGAGCACGAGGACGGCAGCGGTGATCGCCAGCGGGACCCCGAACCCGCCCCAGAGCGTGAGGTGGCCGGCCTCGCCCGGGTAGGTGTCGGCGTAGGGCGCGAGGGAACGCTCGACCGTGCCGGGGACGAGCCCGGCGGCGAGGCTGAGGACGGCGAGCACCACCGGGGACGCCATGATCAGCCGGGAGGTGCGCTGGGCCTCCCGCTGCTCCACGCCGGGCTTGTCCCAGAACGCGCCCCACCACAGGCGCAGGCCGTAGGCGAGTGTCAGGACCGAGCCCACGGCCACGGCCGCGAGGGTCCACAGGTCGGTGCCGGTGCCCAGGTGCACCAGGGACTCGAGCGCCGCCTCCTTGGCGACGTACCCCAGCGTGGGCGGCACGCCGGCCATCGAGGCGACGGCGAGCGCGGCCGCCGCCGCAGCCACCGGCATCCGCCGCCCCAGGCCGGAGAGCTGGCGCAGGTCGCGGGTGCCGACGGACCAGTCGATGACACCGACCAGCAGGAACAGGCACGCCTTGAACAGGGCGTGCGAGAGCAGCATGGCGAGGCCGGCGAGGGCGACGGCGCGGTCGCCGTGCCCGACGAGCACGGTGATCAGGCCCAGCTGGGAGACCGTGCCGAAGGCGAGGATCAGCTTGAGGTCGTGCTGGCGCAGCGCGCGGTAGCCGCCGACGAGCATGGTGAGCACGCCGAGGCCGATCACCATCCAGCGCCACACCGCCTGGTCCGCGAGGCCGGGGGCCAGGCGCGCGACCAGGTAGACGCCGGCCTTGACCATGGCGGCGGCGTGCAGGTAGGCGCTGACCGGCGTCGGGGCGGCCATCGCGGCCGGCAGCCAGAAGTGGAACGGGACCTGGGCGGACTTGCTCAGCGCCCCGAGGAGCACGGCGCCGACGGCGACCGGGACCAGCGCCGGGTGGGCGCCGGCTCCGAGCTGGTCGGCGGCGGCCGAGGCGACGAGCTCGCTGAGCAGGTAGGAGCCGCCGTCGATCTCGCCCAGGACGATGAGCCCGCCCAGCATGGCCAGACCGCCGAGGGTGGTGACGATGATCGCCTGCATGGCCGCGCGCCGGGAGGACTGGCGCTCGTGGTAATGGCCGATGAGCAGGTAGGAGAAGACGGTCGTGAGCTCCCAGAACACGTACAGCATCAGGGAGTTGTCCGTGATCACCAGGCCGAGCATCGCCCCGGCGAACGCCACGAACACCCCGGCGAACCGGCCGAGGGCGGTGGCGGAGGCGGAGAAGTAGGCGGCGCAGTAGACCAGGACCAGCGCGCCGATGCCGCCGACGACCAGCACCATCAGCCAGGACAGGACGTCGAGCCGGAAGACCAGGTCGAGGTTCAGCGCGGGGACCCACGGCACCGACTGGACGGGGTGGTCCCCGGCGAGCACGCGGGGCGTCTGCGTCGCCGCCCACACCGCCGCGGAGGCCGGCACCGCGGCGAGGCCGATGAACGCCCGACGGCCGAAGCGGCCGACGACCACGGGCGCGAGCAGGGCCGCCACCACGTGGATCGCCAGCAGCTGTAGCACGGGCCGCTCCAGGAGCTCGGTATGCGGTCAGGTCAGTACGCCCCCGAACAACCCGGTGGACGAGAAGGCCCAGGCACCGAGCACGGTGCGGACAAGGGGATCTGGGCCAGTTTAACAACGGAGTGCCGGGCGGCCCTGGGGTGTTCGTCACCGTCGCAGGGCGGACCTGCGGCTGGTCCGGGCGTCGGCGCGCGGCGGTACCGTGTGCCGTGCCCCGAGCGAGGGGCCCCACCGGCCGGAAGGATCGCCGTGCTGCAGACCGTTCTGCTCGTGATCGTCGCGCTCGCGACGGTGGCCGCGCTCGCCGTGTTCGTCCGGGGGGCGGCGGCGATCGTGCGGCAGGTCCGCGTCGGGCGCCCGGCACCCGGTCGGCTCGCGCCGGCGGGGCGGCGCACCCTGACCCTGGTCTCGGAGGTCCTCGGGCACGGGCGGTTCCAGCACCGGCCGGCGGTCCGCGTGGCGCACTGGGCCGTGATGGTGTCCTTCCCGGTGCTGTTCCTCACCCTCGTGACCGGGTACGGCCAGCTGGTCGACCCGGGCTTCACGCTGCCGCTGGTCGGGCACCTCCCGCCGTGGGAGTGGCTGACGGAGACCATCGCGTGGCTGGGCCTGGCGGGCATCCTGTGGCTGATCCTGCTGCGCCTGCGGACGCAGCCGGACCGCGACGAGCCCGTCGAGGGAGCCCGGCGCTCGCGGTTCTTCGGCTCCACCCGCTGGCAGGCCTACGTCGTCGAGGCGGTCATCCTCGCCGTCGTCGTGTGCGTGCTGGCGCTGCGCGCCCTCGAGCACGCGTGGCTCTCGGGGGGCGGCCCGGCCGAGGCGGCCCTCGCGACGCCGCTGCACTTCCCGCTCACCGCCTGGCTCGGGGAGCTGCTGGCCGGCACCGACCGTGGTGTCCTCGCGGGCGCCATCGCCGCGGTGGCGGCCGTGAAGATCCTCGTCTCCTTGGCCTGGCTCGCCGTCGTCGGGCTCCAGCCCACGATGGGCGTGGCCTGGCACCGCTTCCTGGCCGTCGTCAACGTCTACGCCCGCCGGGAGCCCGACGGCGCACCCGCCCTCGGTCCGCTCCGGCCCGTCGTCGTCGACGGCCAGGAGCTGGACGTGGCGGCGCTCGAGGACCTGCCGGAGGACGCCACGCTCGGCGTCGGCCGCATCGAGGACTTCACCTGGAAGGGGCTGCTCGACTTCTCCACCTGCACCGAGTGTGGCCGCTGCCAGGAGCAGTGCCCGGCCTGGAACACCGGCAAGCCGCTCTCCCCCAAGCTCTTCACGCTCGCGCTGCGCGACCACGCGGCCGCCTCGGCACCGTTCCTGCGGGCGGCTCGCGCTTCCGGCGGGTCCTCCGGCCCGGACGGGCCGGGGGCCGCCGGCTCCGGCGTCGCCGCGGGCTCTCACGCCGCGGGCTCTCGCGCCGCCGGTCCCGACGCGGCCGGCTCCGGCGTCGCCGCCGCCCTCGCCGGGCACGACCGCTTCCGCCCGCACACCGGGGACGTCCTCGGCGCGCTCGTCGCCGCCGGCGCGACCGGGCCGGACGGGGTCGCCGCCGTCCCCTCCGCACTGGTGCCGGACGTCATCGACCCCGACGTGCTGTGGGCCTGCACCACCTGCGGGGCGTGCGTGCAGCAGTGCCCGGTGGACATCGAGCACGTCGACCACATCCTCGACCTGCGCCGGCACGAGGTCCTCATGGCCTCCGCGTTCCCGGCCGAGCTGGGCCAGATGTTCAAGAAGCTCGAGTCCAAGGGCAACCCCTGGGGCATGGCGCCGCGCAAGCGCCTCGACTGGGCCAAGGACCTGGAGTTCGAGGTGCCCGTGGTGGGGGCCGACGTCGAGTCCGCCGCCGAGGTGGACTACCTGTTCTGGGTGGGCTGCGCCGGTGCCTTCGAGGACCGCGCGAGGCGCACGACCCGCGCCGTCGCCGAGCTGCTGCACACGGCGGGCGTGACCTTCGCCGTCCTCGGCGACGGGGAGTCCTGCACCGGCGACCCGGCGCGCCGGTCCGGCAACGAGCTGCTCTTCCAGATGCTCGCCGCTCAGAACGTCGAGACCCTCGCCGAGGCCGGCGCCACGAGGATCGTCGTCACGTGCGCCCACTGCTTCAACACCCTCGCGCGGGAGTACCCCCAGCTCGGCGGGCGCTACGAGGTGCTCCACCACACCCAGCTCCTCAACCGCCTCGTGCGCGAGGGACGGCTCCGCCCGGTCCCGCCCCCGCCCGGGGCCGACGACGCTCGCACCGTCACCTACCACGACCCCTGCTACCTCGGCCGCCACAACCAGGTCTACGCCCCGCCGCGCGAGCTGCTCGGCGCGCTGGAGGGCGTGCAGGTGGCCGAGATGCCCCGGTCGGGCGTGGACGCCATGTGCTGCGGGGGCGGCGGGGCGCGGGTGTGGATGGAGGAGAAGATCGGCACCCGCGTCAACGTCGAGCGCGCCCGCGAGGCGGCGGGGACGGGCGCCTCGGCCGTGGCCACCGCGTGCCCGTTCTGCACCACGATGCTCTCCGACGGCGTGGCCGCCAACGGCGACGACGTCGAGGTCCTCGACGTGGCCCAGCTGCTCCTCGCCGGCGTCCGGCGCGGCGAGGAGCGCGCGTGAGCGACCCGGAGCCGCGCGGCGCGTGGCTGGAGCTGCCCGAGGTCGTCAGCGCGCGCCGTCGCACGCTGACCACCCTGCTGGTCGCGCAGGTGCTCGGCACCCTCGGGATCGGCGCGGCCCCCTCGGTGGGGGTGCTCCTGGCCGAGCAGGTCACGCAGTCGGAGACGTGGGCCGGGATCGCCCGGTCCTCGACGACGGTGGGTGCCGCCCTCGCGGCCTTCCCCCTCGGCGCCCTCGCGGCGCGGTGGGGGCGTGCCGGGTCGCTGACCCTCGCGTGGACGGTGGCCGCCCTCGGCACCGTCCTGCTGGTGGGGGCGGCCCAGACCGGCTCCACGGTGCTCCTCGTGCTCGGCATGCTCGGGACCGGCGCCGGGACGGCGGCCGGCCTGCAGTCGAGGTTCGCCGCCACCGACCTCGCGGAGCCGGCGCACCGGGCGCGCAGCCTCGCGCTGGTGGTCTGGATCGGCACGCTCGGGGCCGTGGTCGGGCCCAACCTCGGGGTGCCCGGCGAGTGGGTCGAGGAGCGGCTCGGGCTCGCTCCGTTGGCGGGGGCCTTCGCGATCGGCGCGGTGCTGCTGGCCGTGACGGCCGCTGTCGTCACGCTCGGGCTGCGGCCCGACCCGCTCCTGACGGCGCAGCGGCACACCGCCGTCGACGCCGTTCCCGGGGGCGGTCCCCCGGTCCCCGGCAAGGCCGGCGTGGCGGCGGCGATGCGGGAGGTGCGCGCCTCGCCCGCCGGGACGCTGGCGCTGGCGTCGCTGGTGCTGGCGCACGTGGCGATGGTCTCCGTGATGACGATGACGCCGGTGCACCTGGCCCACCTCGGGCACGGCGTCGGCGTGGTCGGGCTGACCATCAGCCTGCACGTGCTGGGCATGTTCGCGCTCGCGCCGGTGGTCGGCGCCGCGGCGGACCGCTTCGGCCAGGTGCCGACCATCGTGGCCGGCCAGCTCGTCCTGATGCTCGCCGCGGCGGTCAACCTGCTCGGCGCCTCCTCCACCACCGCCGTGGCCACCGGCCTGTTCCTGCTCGGCCTCGGCTGGTCGGTGGTGACGGTGCCCGCCTCCGCGCTGCTGTCGCAGTCGGTGCCGGCCCGCTCGCGCCCGCTCGTGCAGGGCACCGGTGACGCGCTGATGAACGCGGCCGCGGCGGTCGGCGCCATCGTCTCCGGCCCGCTGCTGGCGGTCGCGGACTTCCCCGGCCTCGCCGTCGTCTCCGGGCTGTGCGTGGTGCCGGTGCTGATCCTCGTGGCCAGGGCGAGGCGCGCCCTGCCTCAGCGCCGCTGACGCGCGGCGAGGGCCCGGCCGGTGGCCGGGCCCTCGCTCTCAGACCGTGCCGCTCGGTGGCGGCTCTCGGGTCAGGCGTCTCGTCAGATGCGGTCGCGGCGGTCGCGGTCCAGGTCGCGGTCGGCGTCGATGTCGGCGTCGACCCGCTCCTTGCGGACCTCCTCGCTCACCTGGCGGTCCTCCACCACGGTGTCCTTGTCGAGGCTGACGCGCTCGACCGGCACGGTCTCCTTGTCCACGACGACCTCGTCCTCGTGCAGCGTCACCTCGGCCTCGTCGTCGCCGAAGGCGCCGGCGGTGGTGTCCCCGGGGCGGATCGGCTCACGCTCGACGCGGACCTCCTCGCGGGTGACCGGGACCGTCTTGGTGACGTGCTCGGTGACGGTGTACTTGCGCAGCCGGGCCTTGCCGGCCTCGCGGCGCCGGGTGCCGATGTCGACCTGCTCCTCGGAGCGAACCACGGAGGCGTCGCGGTCGCGGTCCAGGTCAGCGGTGCCCCGGGTGCCGGCGACGCCGGTCGTGGCGTCGTAGTCGGCCGTGCGGGTGGTGTCGTAGTCGGTCGTGCGGGTGGTGTCGTAGCCGGCCGTCCCGTACGCGGAGCCGGTCTCGAGCCCGTAGTAGCGGTAGAGCTCGTCCTCCTCCTCGACGCTCAGGTGCTGGTCGACGTCGATCCGGGGCGCGTCCTTGACCTGGTCCTTGGTGTAGGGCACATGGACGTCGTCGCCCTGGACGGTCGCGCGGTCCAGCGGCACGAAGGTCTCCGACGTGCCGAAGAGGCCGGTCTTGACGGTGACCCAGTTCGGGGTGTTGGTCTCGTCGTCCAGGAAGACCTGGCCCACGGTGCCGATCTTGTCGCCGTCCTGCGCGTACACGGTGGCCTTGCGGTCGATGAGGTTCTGAACCTGCTCAGTGGTAACCATCAGCTGATGCACTCCTTCTGGTTCGGAAGTTCACAACGCTTGCTGCACCGTTCTCGGGTGAAGTGCGCTCGAGGTTGGCCTCGGACTAGACGGTAGGCACCGCTCCACGAACCGCGCCACCCGAACGCGCCACAATCGCTTCACCGTGCGTGGGGCACGCGACGTCCAGTGACCTTTCGGCGACTTCTCAGCGGTCCACTGGTACGCCGCTCACCTGCGACGACACCCGCCAATCGCGCCACGATCGCGTCACCCGACGGCGGCGCAAGCGTCAGGACAGATTTTCAGCGCTCGGGCGTGTCGCCTTGGGCGTGTCGGTCCTGCGACTCAGCCGTCGAGGTCCGCAGGGTCCACGAGGAAGCCGTCGTCGTCGCTGATCTCGCCGCCGACGACGGCGTGGAGCGCGACGGCGGCCCGCTCGATCAGGTCGGCGGCCTCGGCCCGGGCACGACGCTGCCCGAGCGGCGGGCGCGCGGCGAAGGCCGTCTCCGGGTGGGCCGGGCGCCAGCGCAGCTCGTAGGTGACGACGCCGTCGGCCGCCCACTCCTCGCCGCGCAGCACCGTGGGCGTGCGGGCGGAGCCGGAGGCGATGAGCTCCACCAGATCACCGCCGGCGAGCTCCGAGACGATCCCGTAGCCCTGGAGGTCCGCGGCCGCGGCGTCGGGAACGTCGTCGAGGAGGGAGCGCACGTGCGGGAGGGACTGCTGAAGCACCTGGAGGCAGGCGTCGTGGTCGAGCCAGACCGGGGCCAGCACGGTGAGGTCGGTGGCCGCCTCCGGGTCGGGCACGACGACGGCGCCCGAGCCGGCCAGGCGCAGCGCCCCGCCGAGGCGGCGGGCGAAGGCGCGCAGGTGGTCGAGCGACTCCTGCTCGACGCCCACGGGGACGCCCTCCGGGAAGGCGTCCAGCAGCGGGTCGATCCCGCGCAGCTCGGCCGGGAGCGGTCCGCCGCGCTGGACGGGGCACCGGAGGAGATAGGCGTCTGCCGACCAGGCGGGCAGGTCGAAGGCCGCGCGGAGGTCGGCGTCCAGAGACCAAGGCCCGGTCAGGTGCACACCGGGGGCGAGCCGCAGGTCGGCGTCGCCCGCCCACGACGCCGTCTCGCTGCGGGAGACGGCGAGCGCCTCCAGCTCGTCGGGGTGAATGTCGGCGGGCAGCACCAGCAGGTGGTGCGGCTCGGCGAGCGTGCGGACGAGCGGCGCGCTCACTCGACCGGCGTCCGGTGGAAGTTGAGGTACGAGCGCGAGGCGGTGGGGCCGCGCTGGCCCTGGTAGCGCGAGCCCTTCGCGCCGGAGCCGTACGGGTGCTCGGCCGCCGAGGAGAGCTGGAAGAAGCACAGCTGCCCGATCTTCATCCCGGGCCACAGCATGATCGGCATGGTCGCCGTGTTCGAGAGCTCGAGGGTCACGTGCCCGGTGAAGCCGGGGTCGATGAAGCCGGCCGTGGAGTGGGTGAGGAGGCCCAGGCGGCCCAGGGAGGACTTGCCCTCCAGGCGCGCCGCGATGTCGTCGGGCAGCGTCACCTGCTCGTAGGTGGCCCCGAGCACGAACTCGCCCGGGTGAAGGATCAGCGGGTCGTCCGGTCCGGCGTCGACCAGGCGGGTCAGCTCTGGCTGGTCCTGGGACGGGTCGATGACCGGGTACCGGTGGTTGTCGAACAGCCGGAAGTAGCGGTCGAGGCGCACGTCGAGGCTCGCGGGCTGGATCATCTCGGGCTCGTACGGGTCCAGCCGGACGCGGCCGGAGTCGAGCTGAGCACGGATGTCACGGTCGGAGAGCAGCACGGCGACCATCCTGCCACCGCCCGGCGGCCCGTCCGGCGACCGTCCGGGCCGACGTCGCGGCGCACGGTCACGTCCTCGCGGGGCGTCGGCCGGTCCGTTGCGGCGCAGGTCACGCCGCGCCCCGGGGCCGGATTTCGTACTTCGCACCCGTCGTTGGGTATAGTGGCGGCGCGCTCACGAGGCGCGCTGCGGGTGTAGTTCAATGGTAGAACATCAGCTTCCCAAGCTGATAGCGCGGGTTCGATTCCCGTCACCCGCTCTCGAGCAGAGGCAGGAGCCGCACCGGACGATCGGTGCGGCTCCTCTCGTCTCCGGGCCCCAACCCTCTCCGGCCCCGGCCGCCCCACCGACCGTCGACCGTGGTCCCGCGCTGCCGGCCCCCGTCAGCAGGCCGGGCACGGCACCGCCGACGCGTCACGCTCGCGCAGCGCGTCCGCCACCCGCGCCTCGCGACCGCGCAGCGCGCCGGCCACCCGGGCCCAGGCGGCGCGTCGCGGGAGCTCCCGCTCGCGACGCCGCAGCTCGCCGGCCGCTCGCCGGTGCATCGCGCGGCGCGCCTCCTCCTCCAGGTCCCGCGCACGGACGTCGTGCAGATAGAGCCAGATGTCGTTCATCGGAGCTGCTCCTTGGTGCTGTCGGTGGTGAGTGGCTTGCGGGCGCGGACGATCGCGCCGTGCATCTGCGGGGCGGCCTCGTGGGTGAAGGTGACCTCGGCGTCGACGAAGCCGGCGGCGCGCAGGCCGTCGAGGTACTCCGCGCGGGAGAGCGCGCCGGCGATGCAGCCGACGTCACTGCCCCGCTCGGCCCGCTGGGCCGGGGTGAGGTGGTCCTCGGCGACGACGTCGCTGACGCCGATCCGGCCGCCGGGGACGAGCACGCGGAACATCTCGGCGAGCACGGCCGGCTTGTCGCCGGACAGGTTGACGACGCAGTTCGAGATGACCACGTCAACGGCCGCGTCGGGCAGCGGCACGTCCTCGATCGTGCCGGCGAGGAACTCGACGTTCGTCGCGCCGGCCTCGGCGGCGTTGGCTCGCGCGAGCTCGAGCATCTCCTCGGTCATGTCGACGCCGTACGCGAAGCCCTCCGGGCCGACGCGGCGGGCGGAGAGCAGCACGTCGATGCCACCGCCCGAGCCGAGGTCCAGCACCCGTTCGCCGGGGCGGAGGTCGGCGACCGCCACCGGGTTGCCGCACCCGAGGGAGGCGAGCACGGCCGGCTCGGGGAGCGCGGCGCGGTCCCGTGCGTCGTAGAGCCGCGCACCGAAGGTCTCGTCCGTGCCGGTGGCGTCCTGGGTGCAGCACCCGGAGCCGCCCGTGGCGGTGTCGCCACAACATCCGGACCCGCCCGCGGCGGTGTCGCCGCAGCACCCGGCCCCCGTGGCGCGCACCGCCGTCGCCGCGGCCGCGTACCTGGTCCTGACCCGCTCGCGCAGGTCGTCCGTCCCATCCATCGAGAGATCCTTCCATCCATCGTCGTCGATGTATGGACGATGGCACAGGTATCGACACTCGTCAATATCGACAGCGATCAATCTTGACGCGTATCGTGACGCCCATGAGCACCCTCCCATCCCTGCCGCTGGCCGCGGAGCCCTGCTGCGCGCCGCTCGTCCACGAACCGATCGCCGACGACGCCGCCCTCCAGCTCGCCGCGCGCCTCAAGGCACTCGCCGAGCCGACCCGTCTTCGCCTGCTCTCCCTCATCGCGGCCGCCCCGGACGGCGAGATGTGCGTGTGCGACCTGACCGAACCGGTCCAGCTCAGCCAGCCGACGGTGTCCCACCACCTCAAGGTGCTCGTCGACGCCGGCATCCTCACGCGGGACAAGCGCGGCGTGAACGTGCACTACGCCCTGGTCCCGGGCGCGCTGGACTCCCTCGCGACCGTCCTCGCGACGCCGGCGCGCGGCTGAGGTCGGGTTCGGCTCTCGCGAGCGGCCAGGCGTTCGGACGCTGACCGTGGGTCGGAACTGTCAGACGTCTGACGGTTCCAGGCGGCCTCCGCCCGGACTCAGGCGAGACCGGCGAGCGCCAGCGACGGGGCCAGCGCGAACCACGTCGCGAGCCCGAGGACGACGGCGAAGCTGAGGATCCAGCACCAGCGCGGCACCCGCGTCAGGCCGGCGAGGACGGTGGCGTCCGACCCGGGCGACCGGCTGCCCAGGAGCGCCCCGAGGTGGCGCCACGCCCCGACCAGCAGGAACAGGCCCACGCCGAGGAGCAGGGCCGCCTGCAGCGGCGCGCTCCCCCACCACCAGAGCGCGCCCGTGCCGGCCGTCAGCAACACCATGACCAGGGCGGTGTACCAGGACCGCACCCGCAGGATCGAGACCAGGAGCACGAGGGCGGCAACCCCGAGCAGGGTGGGCGCCCAGCCCGTGCCGGCGGCGCGCACCAGCACCGCCCCGACCAGAGCCGGGGCCGGGTAGCCGGCCCAGGTCGAGGCCACCCGCCCCGCCCCGCGGGCCCGCCCGACCGTGACCGCGTGGCCCGACATGTCGGCGCGGAGCACCAGGCCCGTGAAGCGGCGCCCGAGCAGGACGCCGACGAGCCCGTGGCCGAGCTCGTGCACCACCGTGACCACCACCCGCAGGTGGCGCCACAGCGGGGGCAGCGCGACGGCCGCGACGACGGCGGCCAGCACCACCGCGAGGACCACCGGGCTCTCGGCCGGGACCGGGCCGGGCTGGAGGCGGGACCAGGCCTGCGCGAGCCAGGCCCCGACGTCGTCCATGGTCTCTCCCACGGGTCCCATCCTCCCCCGGAGGAGCGGCGATCCCGCGCACCGGCGGGCGCTCGGGAGGCGGACCTGCCCGGTTGGCAATAGACAAGGGGCCGTGACCACCTACGGCTTCCACTGCTCGCACGAACAGATAGCGCCGAGCCAGCTGCTCGCTGACGTCCAGGCCGCGGAGCGCGCCGGCTTCGACATGGCGATGTCCTCGGACCATTTCTTCCCGTGGAGCTCCCGGCAGGGCCACTCGGGCTTCACGCTGTCCTGGCTCGGCGCGGCCCTGGCGACGACGTCGCTGCGTATCGGCTCGGTCAACGCGCCCGGCCAGCGCTACCACCCGGCCATCGTCGCCCAGGCGACCGCCACCCTCGGGGAGATGTTTCCCGGAAGGTACTGGGTGGCGCTCGGGTCCGGGCAGGCGATGAACGAGCACATCACCGGCGACCGCTGGCCCGACAAGGAGACCCGTGTGCGGCGCCTGGAGGAGTGCGTGGACGTGATCCGGCGCCTCCACGCCGGGGAGGACGTCAGCCACGACGGCCTGGTGCGGGTGGACCGGGCCCGCCTGTACGACGTGCCCGCCGAGCCCGTGCCGCTGCTGGCGACGGCGATCACCGCGCCCACCGCGGCGCGCGCGGCCGCGTGGGCGGACGGGATGATCACGATCAACCAGCCCCACGAGAAGCTGCGCGAGGTGGTCGCCGCCTACCGCGACAACGGCGGCCGCGGGCCCCTCGCGCTCCAGCTGCACCTGTCGTGGGCGCCGACCCGCTCGGAGGCCGAGGCGATCGCCCACGACCAGTGGCGCTCGAACGTCTTCGACGCCCCGCTCAGCCTGGACGCCGACACCCCTGAGCACTTCGACGCCGCGAGCCGCGACGTCACGGTGGCCACGGTCGAGGGCGCGGTGCGCGTCTCGGCCGAGCCGGCGCAGCACGTGGAGTGGATCCGCGAGTACGCCGCCCTCGGCTTCGACGAGATCTACCTGCACTTCGTCGGCCAGCAGCAGGCCCGGTGGCTCGACGTTGCCGCCACCGAGGTCCTCCCCGCCCTCAAGGAGTCCTGACCGTGCGCATCACCGACACCTCCGACCTGTGGTGGAAGAACGCCGTCATCTACTGCCTCGACGTCGAGACGTTCTTCGACTCCGACGGCGACGGCGTGGGCGACTTCGCCGGCCTCGCCCAGCGCGTGGACTACCTGTCCGAGCTCGGGGTCACGTGCCTGTGGCTCATGCCCTTCTACCCGACTCCGGGCAAGGACGACGGCTACGACGTCTCCGACTTCTACGGCGTCGACCCCCGCCTCGGCACCCACGGCGAGGTGGTCGAGCTGGTCCGCACCGCCAAGGACCGCGGCCTTCGGGTCATCGTCGACCTCCTCGTGAACCACACCTCGGACCAGCACCCGTGGTTCAAGGAGGCCCGGAAGAGCAAGGACAACCCCTACCGCGACTACTACGTGTGGCGCTCCGACCCGCCGCCCGACACCTCCGACCAGGTGGTCTTCCCCGACCAGGAGGACTCCATCTGGGAGAAGGACGAGAAGACCGGCGAGTGGTACCTGCACCACTTCTACAAGCACCAGCCCGACCTCAACATCGCCAACCGCAAGGTCCAGGACGCCATCGCCAAGGTCATGGGGTTCTGGCTCCAGCTCGGCATCGACGGCTTCCGGGTGGACGCGGTGCCGTTCTTCCTCAACGACCTCGGGATGTCCGAGCGGGAGAAGCACGACTTCTCCGAGCCGCACGAGTACCTGCGCGCCCTGCGTCAGTTCCTCCAGCGCCGCAGCGGCGACGCGATCCTGCTCGGGGAGGTCAACGTCCCGTTCGAGGACCAGGTGGCGTTCTTCGGCGGCACCAACGGCGACGAGCTCACCATGATGTTCGACTTTGTCGGCATGCAGGCCATCTACCTGTCCATGGCGCGGGCCGACGCCCGGCCGCTGGCCGAGGCGCTGCGGCAGCGCCCCCTGGACCGGATCTCGCCGGACTCGCAGTACGCGAACTTTCTGCGCAACCACGACGAGCTCACCCTCGACAAGCTCTCCGAGGACGAGCGCCAGGAGGTCTTCGCCGCCTTCGGCCCGGAGCCGGAGATGCAGCTCTTCGGCCGGGGCCTCAAGCGCCGGCTGCCGACCATGCTCGAGGGCGACCCGCGACGCCTCAAGATGGCCTACTCGCTGCTCTTCGCGCTCCCGGGCACCCCCGTGCTCTTCTACGGCGAGGAGATCGGCATGGGCGAGAACCTGGAGCTGCCGGGCCGCATGGCCGTGCGCACGCCGATGCAGTGGACCGCCGAGCCGGACGCCGGTTTCTCCACCGCCCCCGCGCGCAAGCTCGTCGCCCCGATCGTCACGGGCGGCTTCGGGCCCGAGCACGTCAACGTCGCGTCGGCGCGGCACGACCCGGACTCGCTGCTGCGGCACATCACGCTCATGGCCCAGCGGTACCGGGAGTGCCCGGAGCTGGGGTGGGGCGACTTCCGTGTCCTCGAGCAGCCGGTGACCGCCGTGCTGGCGCACCGGTGCACGTGGGACGAGGCATCCATGGTGCTGCTGCACAACCTCGACCCCGAGTCGGTGGTGGTGCCCCTGACCCTCGACGACGACGAGGAGGGCACCCTGCTCGTCGACCTGCTCCAGGAGGGCGAGTGCCGCCTCGACGAGCGCCGCCGCGTGGAGCTGGCGCTGGACGGGTACGGCTACCGGTGGCTGCGCGTGCAGCGCCCCGGTGACCGCCGCCTGCCGTAGTTCGGCACGCCCGGTCTCCGTCGTCCGGTGCCCCACCACCACCCGCCGCGCGTCATCACCCGCCGCGTGCCGGCACCCGCCGCGCCGTCATCACCCACCGCGCCGTCATCACCCACCGGGCAAGAGGTTCTGCGCCCAGACTGCCTGTTTGAACCTTCTGGCTCGACACGGGAGCTCTTGCTCGGCGCGATGGCCGGCGCGCCACCGTCGGCCCGGCGTCGGAGGGTGGCGACGGCGCAGTTCCGGCCGGTGGTCCACGTCCGTGGGACTCGGACCTCAGGGGCCGGCGGCGCGGCACCTTAGGGGGAGACCCCTACGACCGGGGCAGCAGAGGATCAGGGTTCTTTCATCCCAAAAGGTGATGCACCGGCCCGATCCCGCACGGCACGCTTGGCGTGTCGGGCGGCTCGCGCCGCGGCACGGGATGAGGAGGCACACATGGGCGGCGCCACGTCGGTCCGGCTTCCCCGTCGTCTGCGGACCGCCCTCTTCGTCGGCCACCCCACCGCCGGGCTGCTGCTCGGCCTGCTGGCCGGCCTGGGCCTGGAGTGGCTGGCGCAGGCCAGCACCGGCTTCGACGGCCTGCTCGGCGCCGGCACCCACGTGGGCGAGCCGGTGGCGCTCGGCGTCATGGCAGGCCTCGGGTGCCTGGTGGGAGTCCTGCTCGCGGTGACGATCTACGGCGAGTCCCTGCGGGCCCGGGTCAGCCGCCGCTCCCTCACCCTGGAGTGGGACGACGCCCGGGTCAGCGTGCCGCGCCACCTCGTCTCCGCCGTCGTGCTGGCCGAGGACCTCGTGCTGATCGGCCCCGGCACCGTCGAGCTGGCCCGGGTCCGGCTCGACGTGGACCGCGCCGCGCTGCGCCGCGCGCTCGACGCGCACGGGTACCCAGAGCCGCTCACCGAGGACCCGCACGAGGAGGCGTTCGCCCCCGTGTGCCCGGCGAGCGGGCTCACCACCTCCGACCTGCGCCTCCTCGAGGCACGCTCCGCCGCCCTGACCGACGGCGCCCACGGCGACGCCGAGCTGCTCCGCCGCCAGCTCGCCGCGCGCGGGATCATGGTCCGCGACCTCCACCGCCCCGGCCGGCGCAGCGCCGGTCAGCAGTGGCGTGCCGTCGAGAGCCTGCTGGCGCCCCACGCCGCCGCCGCGTAGCACGCCGCCGCCCAGAACGCCGCCACCGCGTCACGCGGGAGCCCCTCGCCGCGTCACGCGGGAGCCCCGCGACCGATCTGGACCCATCTGCGCGACGGAGGCGGTGTCCCAGCCCCGTTAGGCTCCGGAGTCATGGCCAGGAAGATCGCGACCGCGACCACCGTCTCGCGCGAGGAGATGCAGGAGTTCGTCGCCGCGCGGCACCACGCCGTGCTGCTCACCCACCGTGCGGGCGGCGGCGTACAGCTCAGCCCGGTCACGTGCGGGCTCGACGACGCGGGCCGCGTGGTCGTGTCCACCTACCCCGAGCGAGCCAAGGCGGTGAACCTCCGGCGCGACCCGCACGCCTCCCTGTGCGTGCTCTCGGACGACTTCGACGGGCCCTGGATCCAGCTGGACGGCACGGCGGAGGTGCTGGACCTGCCGGAGGCGCTCGAGCCGCTCGTGGAGTACTACCGCTCGATCGCCGGCGAGCACCCCGACTGGGACGAGTACCGGCGAGCCATGCAGCAGCAGGGCAAGTCCCTCGTGCGGGTCACCGTGGAGTCGTGGGGCCCGGTCGCCACCGGCGGCTTCCCCGCGAGGCTGGTGTGAGCGGGGCCGCACCCGACGCCGAAGCCGCCGACGGCACCGCCGCGCAGCCCCGGCGGCTCGTGGTCGCCGCGGCGATCGTCGACTCGCTCGACCGGCCGACGTCGATGCTGTGCGCCCGCCGCTCCGCCCCCGCCGCGCTGGCCGGCAAGTGGGAGCTGCCTGGCGGCAAGGTCGAGCCGGAGGAGAGTCCGGTGGCCGCGCTGCACCGCGAGCTAGCGGAGGAGCTGGGGGTCCAGGTTCGCCTCGGCCCGCAGGTGCCGGCCGACGACGGCGCCGACTGGCCGATCCTGGACCACCTGAGGATGCGGGTCTGGCTGGCGGAGATCACCGACGGCGCGGCCGCGCCCCTGCAGGACCACGCCGAGCTGCGCTGGGTGGGTCGCGAGGCCCTCGAGGATCTCGACTGGCTGGAGCCGGACCGTCCGATCGTCAGGGCGCTGCGGGACGCGACGGCCTGAGCCGTCGCGCCACACGGTCACATCAGCTCGGTGCAGTACTCGTCCGTCCCCGGGAAGCGCCCACCGCAGGAGCCGCCGAACTCCTCGTACTCGGACCCGAGGGGCGAGTCCATGTAGAGGTCGTCGCAGGCCTGCGCGTCGCCCGCCTCGCAGGCGTCCCACAGGGCGTCGAGCGCCGGGTCGTCGCCGTACGCGTCGCCTCCGAGGGTGGACAGCGCGACGATGCCGGCGACGACGAGCGCAATGACCACCACGGCCCCGGCGATGATCCACTTCACCGCCGACCCCGACCTGTTCGGCTGCGCGGTGGTCCAGGGGCCGGCCACCGGCCCGCCCGGCAAGCCGTACGCGGCCTGCTGGCCGTACCCGCCCGGCTGCTGGCCGTACGGCTGACCGTAGGCGCCGGGCTGCGGCTGACCGAAGGGCTGCTGACCGTAAGCGCCCGGCTGCTGGCCGTACGGCCGACCGGAGGCGCCGGGCTGCGGCTGACCGAAGGGCTGATGAGCGAAGGGCTGCTGGGCGTCCCCCGGCTGCTGGCCGTAGCCGCTCGCGAACGTGCTGGGCTGGCCGTACGCCACCTGCGGCCCGGCGTCAGGCTGCTGCCACCGATCCGCCTCGCCAGGGCCACCTGCCACGTCGCCGCTCCCCTCCGAGGGCCCGGCGAAGGAGTGGTCGCCCGCTCGACGACGCAGCGCCGCGTCCACCGCGACGTCGCCGAGCCCGCCCAGCCACTGCGCGACAGGCTCCGGCGTCGACGGGTTCGCCGCCACCAGGGCACGCAGCTCGGGACGGTGCTCGGCGATCTGCGCGAGGACCTCGGGGGCGGTCGCCGGGCTGCTCGCGTCGTAGGCGGAGTAATGGTCGGGGGCGGTCATGCGATTCCTTTTTTCGGGCGGTCCTGATCGGAGATTAGGGCATGACGGGCGACGCGCGGGAAAGGCGGGCCTCCCGGGTCCTGTGACGACAGGCTGACAGGTCGTTCACGACAGTCCCGGTGACTTCTTCACGACGATTCGTACATCTTCGTCAGCAAGTGGCATGATCTGTCCCATGCCCAAGATCATCGGCGGCTCCCTCGCGGAGCACCGCGAGCGCACCCGCGCGGCGCTCTTCGCAGCGCTGTCGGAACTCATGACCGAGCGCGGTTTCGACGCCATCTCGCTCGCGGACATCGCGGGGCGGGCCGGCGTGGGCCGTACGGCCGTCTACAACCACTTCCCCGACAAGGAGTCTCTGCTCCTGGCCTTCATCGAGCACGAGACGTCGTCCTACGTCCGCTCGCTCGAGTCCTCGCTCGGTGAGGTCGCCGAACCGGTGGAGCAGCTGCGCGTCTACGTCCGCCAGCAGCTGGCCCTCGCCCCGTCCTACCACTTCGCCCCCGGGCCGGACCTGCGTGAGGTGGTCTCCCACGGGGCGGCCCGCGACCTGCGCGCGCACGTCCGTCAGGTCGAGAGCCTGCTGCGCAACATCCTCACCCGCGCGATCGAGGCCGGGGCCATCCCGGCCCAGGACCTCGACGCCGTCGTGCCGCTCGTGCACGCCTGCCTGAGCGGGCGCCGCGGACCGCAGGAGGAGCCGGGCCGCTCGGCGTTCATCGCCGCGACCGAGGAGTTCGTGCTGCGCGCTGTGGGCGCCACGGTCGCTGGTCCTGCCGCGCTACGGTCGGCCGAGGCCGAGGTCGCGTGACCTCGGCTCACCAGTTCTGACCGCCGCCGAACCCGCCGCCCTCCTGCTGCTCCTGCTCCTGGCGGTCGCGCTCTGCCTCCCGGTTGCGCTCTTCCAGCTCCCGCTGCTTGGGGTCGGTGGGCTCCTGGGTTCCCTCACCGCCGCCGGACGGCGCATCCTCCTCGCCTGAGTCCTGGCCGCCCTGCGGGTCGTCCTGCCCCTGACCGCCCTGCTGGTCCTGGGGGTCGCCGCTCCGGCCGCCCTCGGCGTCCTGCTGGGACTGATCGGCCTTCTGCCGCTGGCGCTGCTCGGTCTCATCGGGGGTACTGCCGCCAGGCTGCTGGTTCGGGTCCTGGCTGGGCTGCTGGCTCTGGTCGTCGCCGGGCTGCTGACCCGGTTGCTGGCTGGGGTTCTGGCCCGGTTGCTGACTCGGGTCCTCGCCCGGCGTCTGCGAGGGGTTCTCGCCGGGGTTCTGCGTCTCACCCTGGCTCGGCTGGTCGGAGGGCTGGTCGGACGGCTGGTCGGACGGCTGGTCGGACGGCTGGTCGGAGGGCTGGTCGGACGGCTGGTGCGAGGGGTCCTCCTCGCTGGGATCCTGCGACGGGTCCTGGGACGGCTCCTCGGACTCGGACTCCCCGTCCGAGGTGCACGGGCCGATCATGTCCATCGCCTCGTTGTAGTGCACGACGGCCATGGCGGGGTCGCCCGCCTCCTGCGCGTCGTCGCCCATCGCCTCCAGGGCCAGGGAGAGGTTGGTGCGGACGCGGCACTCCGGGGTCGTGGGATCCGGGTTGCCGTCGCGGTCCGTTGTGCCCGGCGGCACGAGCCGGTGCGCCTCGCGCAGATCCTCCACCGCCCGGAAGTTCTCCTCCGCCCGGAAGTCGGCGGTCCCGCTGTTGAACCAGGCCTTCCAGGGTTCGACCACCTTCGAGGTGAACGGCTCCTGGTAGGAGTACCGGTCCGCTGCCGTGGCGTAGCGGCCGTCATCGTAGGCGGCGCGGGCGTGGAGGTTCCCGAAGGTGACGCCGAGCAGGAGGCTGCCCGCCAGGAGCAGGACCAGGACGAGCGGGGAGGACACCGCCAGCATCCGCCGCCGCAGTCTCAGGTGCTCCGGCAGGGGCGGGCGCGGCCTGCTCCGGCCGCTGGCGAGCCACGGCCCACGCTGCTGGCTGCTCATGCGGCCACCTCCCGCAGTCGTCGCCAGCGTGCGGCCAGCTCGAACGCCTCCCAGGCCGTGAGCACCGCGAGGAGGGTCGCCGCCGGCCAGTACACGTCCCGGTAGGTGTCGATCTCGCGGCGGCCGTCGGCGGCGATCTCCTCGACGTCGATGCCGGCGACGAGCTCGTCCACGGGGCCGGGCTCGATGCGGTGGACGTACTCCACGCCGAGGTCCTCGGCCAGGCGGCGCAGGTTCGTCTCGTCGATGCGGGAGACCGCCGGCGGGGAGCCGGGCTGGGTCTCGTCGGTGATCCAGGGCGCGTCGGTGCCCGGACCGGAGGCGTCGGTGCCGTCGTAGGAGCGCATCTGACCGCCCTGCGCGGTGCCGTAGCCGAGCACCGCGCCGCCGTCGACGAGCGGGGCGAGGTGGGCGTAGGCGCCCTCCTGCGGCGCGGTGGAGGAGTTGTCGCCGTCGGTGTTCTCGCCGTCGGAGAGGAAGAAGACCAGCCGCACGTTGGCCGGGTTGCGCTCCGCGGCCGCCTCGAGGGTCTGGGTGAGCGTGGCCGCGGGACGGTCGATCGTCGAGCCGGCCGAGTACCAGGTGATCTCCTGGCGCAGCGTCTCCGTCCAGGAGCGGACGGCCCGCGAGTCGGTGGTCAGCGGGAGCTGGCGCGTGGCCTGGGAGTCGAACCCGATGACGGAGTACCGAGCGCCGGGCAGGGACTCCATGACGGCGACGACGTCGTGACGCACGCCCTCCAGCCGGGCCTGGCCGCCGTCGTAGTCCTCCGCCGCCATCGACCCGGTCCGGTCGACGACGAAGAACACCTCGGCGTTCGTCTCCACGGTCTCGGTCTCGGCGGGCACCGCGGGGGCGAGCCCGATGGCCAGGGTCGCCAGGACCATGCCCGTCCGGCGCAGCCAGGCCCGCTCGGTGCCGTCCTGGGTGCGCCGCGCGCGCCACCACGCCAGCACGCACAGCGCCAGCATCGGGCCCACGACGATGACGAGCGCCCACACGGGCCAGACCATCCGGAGGATCATGTGCGCACCCTCCAGACCACAAGGAGGAAGGCCGCGAGACCGGCGACCAGCCAGCCGTACCAGCGGTCCGGGCGGTCGGTAACGACCAGCTGGGGGTCGGCGTCGAGGTCGACCGCCTGCTGCGCCTCGATGTCCTCGATGATGCCGGCCACCGCGGCCGGGTCGTCGGCCTCCAGGAACAGGCCGCCGTGGCCGGTGATGACCTCCTGCATCTCGGCCTTCGCGCGGGCCGAGTCCGCGTCGGTGAGGGAGGCGTACATGCCGTGGACGGTGATGTCCCGCTCGGCCGCGAAGCTCGCCGCCTCCGGCAGGGTGTAGATGGGCGTGCCGAGCACGAGGTTGTCGGTGGCGAGGATGATCGTGCGCGAGCGCTCGGTGTCGGAGGCGTCGAACGCGAGCGCGCAGGTGGCCAGGCCGTCCCCCACCAGCGAGGAGGACTCGTTGTCGAGGGAGACGGTGCCGACGAGGAAGTTCTCCAGGTTCTCCAGCGCCTCCTGGTCGTACACCCAGGCGTCGAGGTCGAAGTCCAGGGCCGTGGCCGCCGCGTCGAGCTCCTCCTTCACGAGGGCGTAGTCGTCGGTGAGCGGGAAGACGGTGCGGGAGGTGTTGTTCCAGACGCTCAGCGCGATCCGCTCGCCCTCGAAGGACTCCACCATCTCGGAGAACTTCTGCACGATCTCGGTGTCCAGCTCGATCATGGAGCCCGAGGCGTCCAGGCAGAGCACGATGTCGCGGGTGGCGAGGACCTCCGAGCGCACGTCACGGTCCACCGGGCGCGCGGTGAGGGACGCCGTCGCCAACGAGGTCAGTGCCAGGGCCGCGGCGCCGAGCGCCAGGCCGCCGCGCAGCACGCGCATCCGGCGGCGGTAGCTGGTCAGGGACCGCAGGTACCCCGAGTTCGCCACCCAGGTCACGGCGCCCGCCCGCCGCTCCGGCCGATGCAGGAACCAGCCCGCGGCGGCGGCGGCGGCGATGACCACCAGGACGACGGGCACGAGCCAGGGCGTCACCACTGGGCGATCACCTCCTTGGCGTGCTGGGCGGACTCGGCCGCCTCGGCGTCGGAGCGGGCGGCGAAGCTGGGCTCCTCCCACTGGGCGAGGAGGCCGCCGATCCGGCGCGTGGGGTCGTAGCCGGCGACGTCGCCGCGCGTCCAGGCGCGCACGTCCGTGCCGATCCGCTCGGACGCGAACTCGCGCATGGTCCGGGACAGCTCCAGGTGCAGCTCCCGCAGGTCGTACTCACCCTCGCGGTAGCGCCCGTGGTGCTCGTCCACCTCGGCGGCGAAGCGCTGGCGGAGGTTGTTGCTCATCGCCACCGGGGCGCGCCGCCGTCGGGCCCGCTCCGCCACCCGGGCGGGGTCGGTCCAGCGGTGGACGAAGACGTACCAGGCGGCGACGAGCAGCAGGAGGAGCACCCCGAGGGCGGGCACCCACCAGGTGTAGGCCTCCGGCGGCAGCAGGTCAGCGTCGGGCGACACGGCGCTGCCTCCCCAGCAGGTCGATGAGGCGGTCCACCAGGTCGTCCTCGCCGGCCACCGTCACGGCCTCGATGCCGCGACGGCGCAGCACGGCCCGGACCTCGCCCTTGCGCGCCTCGACGGCGGCGAGCGCCTCCTCGTGGAGCTTCTGGTCGTCCCGGAGGAACGCCGGGAGCGGGGCGGCGCCGTCGACGTCCGCCGTCGGCCCGACCCCCGGCGCGGTGGGCAGCGCGTCCGCGACGGCGATGACCATCACCTCGTGCCGGGTGCGCAGCCGGCGCAGGGCGTCCTCGTGCTCGGGGCCGGGCCGCGCCTCGTCCGTGATGAGCACGACGAGGGAGCGCCGGGTGAACCAGGTCAGCACCCGGTCCAGGACGCGGCCGAGGTCCGACGGCGGGGCGTCGAGGCTGAGGGCCCGCTCGATGGTGCGCAGCAGCATCTCGAGGTGCGCGGTGCCGCCGCGGCCGGGCAGCTGGACCATTCGTTCCGCGTCCCCGGCGACGAGCGCGACGAGGTCGCCGCGGGCGCGCGCCAGGTAGGCCACGACGTCGGCGGCGAACATCGCGACCGCCGACTTGGGCTCGCCCGAGGGCGCGGTGGCCGCCATGTTCCGGCCCGTGTCGACGGCGAGCACCATCGCCAGGTTCGACTCGCGCACGAACCGCCGGATGATCGGGTGACCGGCGCGGGCGGAGGACTTCCAGTCGATGTCCCCGATGTCGTCGCCCGGGCGGTACTCCACCTGGTCGTCGAAGTCCTGCCCGTGGCCGGAGAAGACCGACCGGTGGCGCCCCTCCAGCATGCCCGCGGCGCGGCGGACCGTGGGCAGGTCCAGCCGGGCGCGGACCTTCGCGAGGCGGGAGGTGGTGGAGGACATCCGGCGGGTCCCGGGTTTCTCAGGGGGTGGGGACGGTGGCGAAGACGGCGTCGACCAGCGACTCCGGGGCGACGTTGTTGGCCAGCGCGTCGTACGTGCGCACGAGCCGGTGGCGCAGCACCGGGTGACGCAACTTCTTGACGTCGTCTGGCACCACGTAGGTGCGGCCCTCCTGGAGGGCGACGGCCTGCGCCACGCGCATGAGGGCGATGCCACCGCGCGGCGAGGCGCCCACGCGCACGTGCTGGTGGAAGTTGGGCAGCGGGCGCGGGCCACCGCCGCGCGTGGTGTTGATGAGCGCCACGATGTACTGCTTGATCGACAGGTCGACGTAGACCCGGCCCGCCAGCCCCTGGAGGAAGTGGACGTCGTCGAGGGTGATCGGTTCGTGGTCGATCGGCTCGTCGAAGGCGCCCGCCGAGGTCAGCTCGAGGATCTCGACCTCCTCGTTCGGGGTCGGGTAGGTGAGCACCTCCTTCATGAGGAAGCGGTCCATCTGCGCCTCGGGAAGGACGTAGGTGCCCTCCTCCTCGATGGGGTTCTGCGTGGCCAGCACCATGAACGGCCTGGGGAGCGGGTAGACCTCGCCGCCGATGGAGGTCTGCTTCTCCTGCATCGCCTCGAGCATCGCCGACTGGGTCTTGGCGGAGGAGCGGTTGATCTCGTCCAGCAGGACGAAGTTGGCGTGCACGGGCCCGAGCTGGGTGGAGAAGTCGTTGGTGGCGTAGTTGAAGATCTGCGTGCCCACGATGTCGTTGGGCATGAGGTCCGGGGTGCACTGGATCCGGTGGAACGTGCCGGAGACGGCGCCCGCGAGAGTCTGGGCGGCGGTGGTCTTGGCCAGGCCGGGCACGGACTCGAGCAGCACGTGGCCGCCCGCCAGCAGCGTGGAGATCAGCGCCACCCGCAGGCCGTCCTGACCCACGACGCGCTCGCCGAAGATGGCAGAGACCCGCGCGACGAGGCGCGTGGCACGCTCCGTCTCCGACTCGGTGATCACCTGGTGCTGTCGCACCGCCGACTCGCTCATCCCGCCCCCATTTTGTCCCGGTACGCGGTCGAGCGTATGGCACCGGACCCACACCCCGTGAGCAGGTCCACACGCCCCGCGTGAGACCCGTCACCGGACGTGAGTGGCGCAGCAGGCGACGCCTACCCTGGACAGGTGCTTGACACGACCACCAGAACCGTCCCCGACCGCACCTGGGCGTGGGCGCTGGGCGCCCTGCCCGCCGCCCTCCTGGCGGTGGTCGCGGGGCTGGTGGTCACCGGCGCGGCGGCCCCGTCCCCGCTGTTCGACCCGGGCCCGTTGGTGCGCTGGGGGCTGCCGGCCGTCACCGTGCTGAGCCACGCCGGCGCGGCGATCACCGTGGGCGCGTTCGCGCTGTGCGCGCTGGTGCTGCCCGCACCGCCGAGCGCCACGCCGCCGGGGCGGGGCGCCCGCGGGGCCGGGGACTCGGGCCCGCGTGCCGCCCGGCCCTCCCGGGCGACGCCCGGCGACGGTCGGGCCTGGTCCAGGTCGGCCCGCGTGGGCGCCGTCGCGTCCGTGGTCTGGGCGCTGGCGCAGCTGGCCCACGTGATCCTGACGTACGCGTCCGTCGTCGGCACGCTCGGCGGCCCGGACTTCGGGGCGCAGCTCCTGCAGTTCGTCACCGAGATCGAGCTGGGCCGCAACCTCATGTGGGCCACGGTCATCACCGCGCTGGTGGCGCTGCTCGCCGCCGGGGTCGCCGGCTACGCCTCCGCCGCCTGGGCCGGCGTGCTCGCGCTCGTCGCGCTGGTCCCCACGGCCCTGACCGGCCACGCCGCCGGCGCCGCCAGCCATGAGATCGCCGTGTCCTCGTGGTGGATGCACGTGGCCGCGGTGTGCGTCTGGGCGGGCGGGCTCGCCGTCCTGTGCGTCGTGGCGGCCCGGCTGGGCCGGGACCTGGCGGACGCGGCCGAGCGCTACTCCGCCCTCGCCCTGTGGTGCTTCGTGATCGTGGCGTACTCCGGGGTGGTCAACTCGGCCATCCGGCTGGGCTCCCCGTCCGACCTCCTCACCCATCCCTACGGCCGGCTGCTGCTCCTGAAGATCGTGCTCACCGCGGCGCTGGGCCTCGCCGGCTGGGCGCACCGCCGGGCCACCATCCCGGCCCTGCGCGCCGGCGCCGACGGCGGCCCCCGCCCCGGCGCGGCGTTCTGGCGGCTGGCGGGCGGCGAGGTGCTGCTCATGGGCGTGGTCATCGGCGTCGCCGTCGCGCTGGGCTCGTCCGCACCCCCCGTCCCGCAGGAGCCCGTCACCGACGCCAGCCCCGCCTACCTGCTGACCGGTAACCCCGTGCCGCCCTTCCCGACGGCGCTGACCTACCTCACGCAGTGGCGCCTCGAGCCGCTGCTCGCCCTCGCCGCGGTCACCGCGGTCCTGGTCTACCTCCGCTGGGCGGTCCGGCTGCGCCGCCGCGGCGACAGCTGGTCCGCCGCCCGCACCGTCGCGTGGGTCGCCGGGCTGGTCCTGTTCGTCTGGGTGACGAACGGCGGACCGACGGTCTACGGCTCCGTCCTCTTCAGCGCGCACATGCTCGAGCACATGCTGCTGGCGATGGTGGTGCCGGTGTTCGTCGTGCTCGGGGCGCCGGTCACGCTGGCGGTCCGGGCGCTGCCGCACCGCCGGGACGGCTCACGCGGCCCGCGCGAGTGGCTGCTGGCCCTCGTGCACTCGCGGTGGGCCGGGTTCTTCTCCCACCCCGTGGTGGCGGGCGTGAACTTCGCCGGCTCGCTCGTGGTGTTCTACTACACGCCCCTGTTCGAGCTGGCGCTGACCACCCACGTGGGCCACATCCTGATGGTCGTCCACTTCACGCTCGCCGGGTACCTCTTCGCCAACGCCCTCGTCGGCATCGACCCCGGCCCCTCGCGGCCGTCCTACCCCCTGCGGCTGCTCCTGCTGCTGGCCACGATGGGATTCCACGCGTTCTTCGGGATCTCGATCATCTCCCAGACCTCGCTGCTCGCCGCGGACTACTTCGGCTGGCTCGGCCTCCCGTGGGGCGTGGACGCCCTCGCGGACCAGGAGAAGGGCGGCGCCATCACCTGGGGCATCGGCGAGCTGCCCACGCTGGCGCTCGCCATCGGCGTCGCTGTCGCCTGGGCGCAGGACGACACCCGCGTCGCACGCCGCTCGGACCGCGCGGCCGACCGGGACGACGACGCCGAGCTGCGCGCCTACAACGCCATGCTCGCCGCCATGGCCGCGCAGGACGCCCGGCCTGCCGGCCCGGCGGCCGGCGGTGCCGCCGACGGCGGTGCGACCGGCGGTGCGGCCCGCGGCGGTGCGACCCACGGCGGAGCGACCGAGAGCGGTGCGACCGACGGCGGTGGGCGCCACAGCGGTACGACCGACGGCGTCGAACGCGCCGACCGCAGCGAGCAGGCGAGACCCGCCCCGGAGTCCTGACCTCCACCTCTTCCCGGGCGGACTGTTCCCGTACGGGACGCTTGCCCTTACCCTGCGGGCATGAGGACCGAGCCGGACCACGGGCACCGGCACCTGGTCCACGTGGTCGCCGGCCTCGTCGGGATCGGCGGGCTCGCGTTCTCGCTCACCGTGGTCCACCTGCCGGGGACCCATCGCGAGGGCCTGGAGCCCTGGTGGGCCGCGACGGCGGCCATCCTCGTCGGCGGGCTGGTGGTCCTCGCAGCGCTCGGCCCCCTCAGCCGGGTGCCGGCTGGCGTGGTGCAGACGGTGGCCGGCGCCTGGGCCCTGCTCTTTCTCGCGGTGGTCGCGAGCGTCCCCCTGCTCGGCAGCGGCTCGGCGGGCGAGCAGACGCAGTGGATCTCGGGCTTCATCGGCGCGGCCGTGTCCGCCGCCGCGCTCGCCTGGCGGGCGCGGACGTCGGTGGCCTACCTGCTCGTGCTGTGCACGCTGTGGGGGGTGGCCCGGTGGTGGGACACCGGCCGGCGCCTTCCGCTGCTCGCCGTGCAGGACGGGGTGTACGCCGTCACGTCGGGGCTGATCGTGATGTCCGTCGTCTGGCTGGTGCTCCGCGCCGCCCGGGCGGTCGACGCCGCTGCGGCGGCGGACGCGGAGCACGCCGTCTCCGAGGCCCGCTCGCAGTCCCGGGACGCCGAGCGCCACCGGCTGGCCGCCATCGTCCACGACGGCGTCCTCGCCGCCCTCCTCGCCGGGTCGTCCGGGACCGCCCCGCCCGCCGCCGTCGCCCTGGAGGCGCGCCGGGCCCTCGACGACCTCGACGAGCTGCGCCAGCCCAGCACTGCCAGCGGGGAGGTGGAGGCCGGTGACCTGGTGCTGCGGCTCCGGCTCCGCGCCGCCGTGATCGGCGACGGCGCCGCGGTCCGGGCCGACGTCGAGCCCACACGGATCCCCGAGCTCGTCGCCGTGAAGCTCGTGGCCGCCGCGGCCGAGGCGCTGCGCAACAGCGTGCGCCACGCCGGGCCGGGCGCCACCCGCACGGTGACCGTGACGGTGCGGCCCGGGCGGGCCGAGGTCCGGGTCCGCGACGACGGCGCCGGGTTCGACCCCGCGTCGGTCCCCGCCGCACGCCTCGGTGTGCGCGGGAGCATCGAGGGCCGCATGTCGCGGCTGCCCGGCGGGTACGCCGAGGTGCGCTCCACGCCCGGCGCCGGGACGGAGGTGGTCGTGGGATGGCGGGCATGAGCGCGGCGGAGGAGATGGCAGCGGACCTCCGGCTCGCAGGCCCGCTGGGCTGGACGGTGGTGCTCAGCTACGTCGCCTGCAACGTCTTCCTCGTCGCCACCACGTCGGCGGACCGCGGTTCGTTGTGGCCGCACGTCGCCGGGCTCGCGATCTTCGCGGCCGCGGCGGCGGCCGCCGGGCTCGCGCCGCGCCGCCGGCTCACGCGCCCCGTCACGGCCGTCCTCGCCGTCGTGCCCGGGCTGCTGGCGCTGCTGGTGTCCTGGGACCTGCCCACCGACCGGTTCCCCGGCTACTCGGCGTGGCACCTCGGGGCGGGCACCTTCGTCCTGTTCTTCCTCGCCACCCGCGGCCATCTCGTCTCCGCCTGGTGCGGGATGGCGGGCCTGGTCGCGGTCACGCTCGCCTGGGTCGGCACGACCGGTCAGGACTGGCGGGGGCTGCCGGACCTGCTGCTGACCCACCTGAGCCTGCTGGGCGTCGGCACGATCACGGGCGTGGTCCTGCACCGGGCCGCCCGGCAGATCAACGCCGTCGCGGCACGCGCCCGCTCCCGCCGGACGGCCCACGCGGCACGCCTCGCCGAGGCCGCCGAGCGGCACCGCCGCCTGGCCTGGCTCGAGCAGAACGTGCGCCCGGCGCTGGAGCGGCTGGCCGAGGGCCACGTCCCGGGCCCCGAGGAGCGCGTGCGGCTCGCGGTGCTCGAGGCCGAGGTGCGCGACCGGCTCCGCGGCGGCGCGCTCGACGTCCCTGGGGTCGTCGCCGCCGTGCGCGCGGCCCGGCTGCGTGGGGTGGCCGTGGAGGTCATGGACGACGGCGCGCTGTCCGGCGTGCCCGATGCCGCGGCCGTGCTGGCCCCGATCCCGGGCCTTCTCGACGGCGTGACCGCCGGGCGGGTGGTGATCCGTATCCTGCCCCCGGGCCGGGCTGCGGTGGCCTCGGTCGTCGTCGAGACGGCGGAGGGGACCCGCCGCTCGACGATCGGTCCCGACGGCGCGGTGGACTCCCCGGATACGCCGTCGTCACGGGGCGGCGAGCACCACGTCCTCGCCCGTCAGCGACAGTCGCAGCCCGCCGTCGGCCGGGACGACGTCGACGAGCTGCAGCCCGAGCGGTAGGTCTGGCACGTCGAGCTGGAGCTCGAGCAGGTCCTCGCCCACCAGGGGTGCGAGGTCGTCCGTGTCGAGCTCGGCGCCACCCAGCCGCACCGACGTCACGCGCACGCTGATGCCGCCGTCGGCCACCTCGGGCGCGGCGACGAGCGCGAGGTCGAGCCCGAGCACCTCGGTGGACAGGTGCACGCCGTCCGCGGCGGAGGCGACCGTCACGCCGTCCACCTCCTCGTCCACGAGCTGCTGCAGCTCCTCGTCGGGCAGCGTCCCGTCGAGGTCGAGCCGGCCGGCGGTCGCGGGCTCCTCGACGGTCACGCCCCGGGCGTGCGCCGTGACGTCGAGCAGCCGGACACCCTCCGTGGCCACCGCGTCCGCCCGGGCCCGCACGCTGTCGAGCTCGCCGGCCGCGAGCTGGGTGAGGAAGGGGAAGCCCTCCACGGTGACGTCCGGCGCGCCGTCGACCTCCACCGCCGCGGCGAGCTCGTCCGCCACCCGGTCCTCGGCGCTCGCGCGCAGCAGTCGGTCGATCAGCAGGGCCGCCGCCACCAGGACGACGGCGGCGACGAGCAGGGCGAGGAGACGACGCATGCGGCCAACGTAGGTCACCCATCGGTTTGATCCGCCCGGCATGTGGGCTTTCCGGCCCGAAACACTGCACCCCTCTCCCGTCTTCTGCGACCATGGCGGCCCTGGGGGAAGGAGGACGCGACGTGACAGTGCGTGTGGGAATCGTGGACGATCACGAGTCCGTGGTGCTCGGTCTCGGCGTGGCGCTGGGCCAGCATGCCGCGGTGGAGGTGGTCGGGTCCGCGAACACCGTGGACGGGCTCCTGGCACTCGGTCGGCCGATCGACGTCGCCGTGCTGGACCTCCGCCTCGGCGATGGCTCTGACCCCGGCGAGAACGTCCGCGCCCTGCGGGCCGCGGGCATCAAGGTGCTCGTCTTCACCGCCGGGGACGACCCGCACGCCATCCGGCGCGCCGCCGGCGCGGGGGCGGTGGGCGTCCTGCAGAAGGCGGCCCCGGTGGAGACGCTGACCACCGCGGTGCTCGCCGCCACCAACGACGAGACGGTCCCGTCCGCCACGTGGGCGGCGGCGATCGACGGCGACCCGGACCTCAACTCCGCCGCCCTGTCCCCGCGCGAGGCCGAGGTGCTGGCGCTGTACGCCGCCGGAGAGAAGACCGTGCGGGTGGCTCACACCCTCGGGATCAGCGAGCACACCGTCATCGAGCACCTGCGCTCCATCCGCGCCAAGTACGCCCGCGACGGCCGGGAGGCGCCCACCAAGGTGGATCTGTACCGCAGGGCCGTCGAGGACGGCTTCCTGCCCGCCCCGCGCCGCCGGGAGCGATAGCCGCCGGACCACCGCCCGGACCGCCCGCAGCGCCTTGACGTGCGCGTTCTGTGTAGGGTCGGGTCGGATCGCGGAGGTGACTACATGGACGGCGAGAACGATCTGAGGCGCCAGGCTGCCGACCCCGGCACGCCTCTGACCACCCTGCAGCAGCTCGCGCAGCACCACCCGGAGCTGCGCGCGACCATCGCCGAGAACCCCTCGACCTACCCCGCGCTGCTGGACTGGCTGGGCCGGCTGCGCATGCCCGACGTCGACGCCGCCCTGGCCCGCCGGGCCGCCGGCTCCTCCGCCCCTGCGTTTCCTGCCCCTTCGGGGGCGCCCGTCGTGCCGTCGGTCGAGCCGCAGGAGCCGGAGATCGACACCTCCCCCACCGTCGTCGTGCCGCGGGTGACCGACGCGCGCCCGGCCGGACCTGCCGGCGTGGACGTGCCCACGTCCGCCGTCGTCGAGGAGCCGACGGCGGAACGCCCCGCCGCGGCCGAGCCCGCGGCCACCGACGCCGGGCAGCCCACCCAGGCGATACCCGCCGTCCCCGCGGCCGTCGAGGGCGGCGAACCCACCCAGGCGATGCCAGCCGTCCCCGCGGCCGCCAACGCCGGGCAGCCCACCCAGGCGATGCCCGCCGTCCCCGCGCAGGTGCAGCCCGAGCCCGGCCCCCACGACCGCGTGTCCTTCGACCCCGAGGCCACCGCCGTCTACACCGACCCGGACGTCACCGCGCGGGACGAAGGGGAACCCCCGACGTTCGCGCCGACGCAGCCGGTGGAGCGACCCGCTGTCGCCGAACCGACGGACTCCCCCACCGAGGCGATGCCTCGAGTCATTCCGGCCTGGACGCCCGCCCGGGCCGGCCGGCCCGAGAGCACCCCGCAGGGGCGCGCCGCCGACCGCGCTGTCCCGGTCCGCGACCGCAGCCGCGACAGGGACCGCGGCACGGGCGCGCCGGCCGCCGCCCCGGTCGAGGAGCGCGGCCGGCGCTCGTGGCTCCCGCTGGCGATCCTCGCCGCGGTGGCCCTGGCCCTGGTGCTTCTGGTCGTGTGGCAGCTCTCCGGCGGCGAGGACGAGGAGCGTCCGACCCCGGCCGCCACCACGGGCGAGGCTCAGCCCACGGCCTCGGCGAGCCCCACCCCCACCGCCACCGCCACCGACGGCGGTCAGGCCGCCCGGGACGCCCTGGTCGCCCTGCCAGGGGCCTCGACGTGCAACGACCCGGCGGCCGACGCCGGGACCTTCGCCGCCTTCGCGAGCTCCGCGGCGCCCGACGGCGCCTGGGCCGACCCGGCCTCGGGCGACCTGGTGATGACCACGCTGGACCAGCTGCAGGACTCCTGCGACAACGTCTACGCCGTCTCGGTGGCCTCGGCCATCACCGGTGATGACGCCGCCCCCGAGGCCCTGCGCACCACGGTGACCGAGGCGGGCACCGGGTGGGTCGACCTCGCCCGCGCCGCGCCGCCCGGCGCGCAGGAGCGCAGCAGCTTCGCGTCGCCGTCGCAGAACATCGCGTGCGACCTGGGCGACTCCGCCCGCTGCACGATCGGTGACTACGACTTCGCCGCGCCGGAGGGCTGCTCCGGCCCGACCACCCTGGCGGTGGGCCGCGACGGCGAGGCCGCCACCGACTGCGGTCAGCCCGCGGCCGCCGGCAACGGGGTGCTGGAGTACGGCCAGTCCGCGACGGCGGGCTTCTTCGCCTGCACGAGCGAGCAGAGCGGGATGACGTGCTGGTCCACACTCACGGGCCGTGGGTTCGCCGTCGCCCGCGCCGGCTTCCAGACGTTCTGACCGTCGCTGGCTCGCTGCGAGTGGTTGGCACGCCCTGACCGCAGCTAGCGAGCCGCCGCCCAGGTGCGCAGGCCGGCGGCGATCGCCTCGGCGTAGCGCTGGCGGCCCTCCTCGCTCTCGACGAGCGCGGCCTCCTCGGCGTTGCGCATCTCCGCGAGCTCGAGGATGACGGCGGGGCGCTCGGCCCAGTTCAACGTGCCGAGGTCGGCCCGCTCGCTCAGCGCCTCGGGGTAGGACCCGGAGGGCGTGAACCCGCCGTCGGCCAGCGCGGCGAGCAGGTGCGCGGCGAGGTCGCGCGAGGGCTCGCCCTGCGCGTCGTTGAGGGGCGGCGCGGAGACGATCGCGAAGTAGCCCTTCGCCTTGGTGTTCTCCGACCCGTTCGCGTGGATGGACACGAGCACGTCGGCGTCGACGTCGCCCGGGGTGCTGCCGCGCACGTCCACGCAGGGGCCGACGCTCTCGTCGTCCTGGCGCGTGAGCGTGACCTCGGCGCCGTCCGCCTCCAGCAGCTCCCGTGTCCGGCGGGCGACGTCCCACGTGAAGGCGTGCTCCGTGTACCCGCCGGAGGTCGAAGTGCCCACGGTGTTGCAGGCCTTTCTCCCGCCCCGGCCGTCACCCACGAGCGCGTTGACCTCGGCCGTGGCCTCGCCGTTGCCCCCGTTGTGGCCCGGGTCGAGCACGACGTGCACGCCCTGCAGCGGCTCTGCGTCGGGGCTCGCCGGCGTCGAGGGTGGCGGCGCCGCCGTCGGCGCCGGCTCCGCCGTCGGGCCCTCCGACGGCGATGCGGAGGGGCCCCCCGGCAACGGGCCCGAGCCAAGCAGCAGCCCGCCGACAGCCACGGCGAGGAGCAGGACGACGCCCAGGACGCGCAGCATCCGCACGGCGCGGGCGGGGCGAGTGGGCTCGGGCATGCGGCCCATCCTGACACCGGCGCGCCGCGGGTGCGGGCCGGGGCTCCTCCCGGACCGCCACCGTCCGTGATGGGATGGGCCCGTGACGGACACCACACCT
Organism: Georgenia daeguensis; assembly: GCF_039537705.1. NCBI lineage: Bacteria > Bacillati > Actinomycetota > Actinomycetes > Allobogoriellales > Allobogoriellaceae > Georgenia > Georgenia daeguensis. The sequence goes on along the minus strand of NZ_BAABBA010000001.1, from coordinate 168,733 downwards.
CCCGCGACGCCCTTCCACGACCTCGACGCCTACGTCGCGCTGCCGCGCCTCGGGTCGCTCGCCCTGTCCCCGGACGGCACCCGCCTGGTCACCGGGGTCAGCACCCTCGACGACGACGGCACCCGCTACGTCACCGCCCTGTGGGAGCTCGACCCGGCCGGGCAGCGGCCCGCCCGGCGCCTGACCCGGGGGACGAAGGGCGAGTCGCAGGCGCGTTTCACGCCAGCCGGGGACCTCCTCTTCGTCGCCGCTCGGCCGGACGGCTCCGACGATAACGACGACGTCGCCGCCCTGTGGACGCTGCCCGCCGGCGGCGGCGAGGCGCACGTCCTGGCGCGCCACCCGGGCGGGGTCGAGGGTGCGCGGCCGGCCGAGACCGGCACGACGGTCGTCGTGGCGGCCTCGGCGCTGCCCCGCGCGGGCGACCTGGCGGAGGAGGAACGGCTGCGCAAGGAGCGCAAGGAGAAGAAGGTCTCCGCGATCCTCCACGCCGGGTACCCGGTGCGGTACTGGGACCACGACCTCGGCCCGGCCGCGCCCAAGCTCTACGCGATGACGCTCGGCGACGGCGGCGCCGTCGTCTCGGCCGACGCCGCCGCGGCCGAGGAGGAGCCTCTCGAGCTGCGTGACCTGACCCCGGACGCGCGCACCCACCTCGTCGAGGCGAGCCACGACGTCGCCCCCGACGGGTCGTTCCTCGTCACCGAGTGGGTCGTGCCCGAGGGACGCGGGTCGCAGCGCACGGACCTGGTCCGCATCGATCTCGCCACCGGCGAGCGGGTGACGCTCCTCGCGGCGGACGAGGCCGTCGAGTACTCCGCCCCGCGCATCAGCCCGGACGGGCTCTCGCTGGCGTACGTCCACGAGGAGCGCTCCACGACGGACCGCGCCCCGCGGCCGACGCTGCGGGTGCTCGACCTCGCCTCGGGCGAGAGCCGGCCGCTGGGCGCGGACTGGGACCGCTGGCCCGGCGAGGTGCGGTGGCTGCCCGACGGCACCGGCCTGCTCATGACCGCCGACGACGACGGCCGTGCGCCGGTCTTCCACGTCGACGCCCGGAGCGGGGCCGTGACCCGGCTGACCGGGGACGGGGCGTTCTCCGACCTGGTCGTGGCCTCCGACGGGGCGAGCGCCTACGCGCTGCGCGCCTCCTACGCCCACCCGGCAGAGGTCGTCCGCCTCGACCTGGCCTCCCCGCCCGACGGCGCAGCGGAGGTGAGCGCGCTGCGTGGCCCCGTCCCGCGGCCGGAGCTGCCGGGAACGCTCAGGGAGGTCGAGACGACGACCGCGGAGGGCGTGCGGGTGCGCTCCTGGCTGGCGCTGCCGCACGGGGCGTCCGCGCAGGCACCGGCGCCGCTGCTGCTGTGGATCCACGGCGGCCCGCTGGGCTCGTGGAACTCCTGGAGCTGGCGGTGGAACCCCTGGCTGATGGTCGCGCGGGGGTACGCGGTGCTGCTGCCCGACCCGGCCCTGTCCACGGGGTACGGGCAGGAGATGATCCAGCGCGGCTGGGGCAGGTGGGGCATGGAGCCGTTCACCGACCTCATGGCCGCGACGGACGCGGCCGTGGCGCTGCCGGAGATCGACGCGTCGCGGACGGCGGCGATGGGCGGCTCGTTCGGTGGCTACATGGCCAACTGGGTGGCCGGGCACACGGACCGGTTCCGCGCGATCGTCACCCACGCGAGCCTGTGGGCGCTCGACAGCTTCGGCCCCACGACGGACGCCTCCTACTACTGGGCCCGGGAGATGAGCCCCGAGATGCAGGGGGTGAACTCGCCGCACCGGTACGTGGCAGAGATCCGCACGCCGATGCTGGTGATCCACGGGGACAAGGACTACCGCGTCCCCGTCGGGGAGGGCCTTCGCCTCTGGTACGAGCTGCTCTCAGCGTCTGGTCTCCCGCAGGCCGAGGACGGCTCGACGGCGCACCGGTTCCTCTACTTCCCGGACGAGAACCACTGGGTGCTCACGCCGCAGCACGCGAAGATCTGGTACGAGGTGGTGCTGGGGTTCCTGGCCGAGCACGTGCTCGGCCAGGAACCTGGCGAACTCCCGGAACTGCTCGGGTGACCGAGCCGTCGCCGGGGCAGCGCCAAAGGGCGGTGCACCGTCAGACGCACCGCCCCGACCGCTGAGTCGTTACTTGTACGACTTCTCGGGCCAGCAGAACGTGCAGGCGGTCGACACCTTGTCGCCGCCGTCCTTTGGTGCCGCGGTGGCGGGCACCGCGGCAGCCGTCACGGTCAGCCCCACCGCGAGCACCGCGCTCGCCACAATCTTCCGAACCATGGTCGCCACCTCCTGATACGTTCGATGCCCGTTTGGCCATCTGCATCGATAATCGCCCGAGCGAGACCTAAAACAACCGGGATAGGCGTGCGCACTTCCTGCCATGGCAGCAAGTGCCAGTTGCCTGTTCAAATGAGTTGCGCGTGCCGTCCGGTAACGGTCGACTGGCTGTCGTCGTGGCGAGTCGTCGCCCACAGCGGTCGGCGATTAGCATCGGCACAGGTCCGAGACATGGGAGATAGATGTTCGAGCCGCTGGGGCTGAGCGCGGACGCCGTCGCGGCGTACCGCGTGCTTCTGGCGAACCCCGACATGTCACCTGACCAGCTTGCCGGCCATCTCTCCCGGGACGACCGCGAGGTCACTGAGATCCTGGGGCTGCTCGAGGAAAAGGGGTTCGTCCGGCGCTCCCACTCGGACCCGACGAATCTGCGGACGGAGTCGCCGCAGGTGGCTTTCGAGCGACTTGTGGGGCAGCACGAGATCGAGCTGCATCGCAAGCAGGAAGAGCTCAGCCAGGTCCGGTCCGGCGCAGCCGCCCTGGTGGACGAGTACCACCGGACCATCCAGAACGCGCGGCATGGTGAGTTCGAACGCCTCATCGGGACTGACCACATCGTTTCCCGCCTCCTGGAGCTGGGGCAGAACGTCGAGTCCTCGGTCGATTCGATCGTGACGAAGGCACCTCTCTCCCACGTGCTCAACCAGGCGAAGTCCGACGATGCCCTCGCCCTCGCGCGAGGTGTGCGCCTGCGGACGCTCTATCCGGCCGCGGCCCGCCATGACGATGGTGTTGTCGAGTACGCGGAGTGGTTCCGAGAGCTGGGCGGCCAGATCCGAACGGCGATCGCGTTGCCAGTTCGGGTGCTCATCTACGACGAGAAGATCGCGGTCGTCACCTCGGACCCCCAGGATTTCTCCAGGGGTGCAGTCGTGCTCAACACCCCAGGCGCCATCGCGGCCCTGCAGGCCCTCTTCGAGCTGCTGTGGGACTCGGGAGCCGACCTCCCCGCACGGCCGGCGAGCGAGAACGCGCTCCGCGCGGAGGAACGCGAGCTCCTCCAGCTGCTGTCGCGCGGGCTCAAGGACGAGGCGATCTCCCGCTCCCTGGGCATCTCCATCCGCACGGTCCGGCGCATGATCAACGTGCTCAGCAACCGGGTGGATGCCACGAGCCGCTTCGAGCTCGGCGCCCGCGCCGTTGAGCGGGGCTGGCTGTAGCCCGAAGATCTGTAGCCCGGAAATGACTCGGGGCCGCGCGTGCCCTGGACGCGCGACCCCGAAGCTCGAGGGGCTCACTGACTGAGCCGGTCGGTCACCTCACCAGAAGAACGGCACCCGACGGTCGCCCGAACCGAGCAGACCGGCCAGCGCCACGAGGTGCCCGGCCGCGCCGGTGCCCGTGTCGACAGTCACCTGGTTGGTGAGGTGGAGGTGCCGGCGCCCGCCGCACAGGTCGAGGCGTCCGAGGTGGAGGTGGACGAGCGCCACCCGCTCGTGCGCGGGCGTCCAGGGCTCAGAGTGCATGGTCTGGTACGCGAGCAGGGCCCCGGCGCGCGCCCGGAACAGGGCGGGCAGGTGCTCGAGGCGACGCCCGGAGAGCATGGCCGCCGACCGGTGGATCTCGTGGAGCCACGGCACGTCGAGGTGCTTGACCGCCTCGTGCAGCACCATGACGATGCCGTCCGTCCCGGTCCACACCGAGGAGTCCTCGGTGGTCGTGGACCAGCGGCGCCCGTCCGGGCCGAGGCCCAGGGCCGTCAGGTCCCGCTGGAGCGACCGCTCCACACCCACCAGCAGCGACTCGTCCTCCGTCAGCCCGTACAGGTGAAGGAGGTACAGCGCCGTTCCGGAGCCGCCGTGGAGCAGTCCCGGGCCCTCCGACCACGGGTCCTCGACGGCGAGGCGGTCCAGCAGCTCCGCGCCGATGGCGGCGGCGCGGGCGATCAGCGCCTCGACGTCGCGCACGGGAGCGCGCTCCAGCAGAGCCAGTCCGATGCCCGGAAGGCCGTCGGCGAGCCGGGTCCCGAGCTCCACGAGCGGCACCTGCTCGACCTGCCCCCACAGGCGAGCCGCCGCGTCCGTGCGCCCGAGCCGGTCGAGCGCCAGGGCGATCCCGCTGGCGCCGTCGAAGAGTCCGGGTCCAAGGCCGTCCGTCTCCTCGACCGCCCGCACCAGCCAGTCGACGAGCTCGTCGGGCACCTCGACCACCTCGGCGAGCGACCACAGAACGCCGGCCGCACCGTACCCGAAGGACACCGGGCCGGCGGCACCCCCAGGGCCGCCGGCCATCAGTGCCACGCTGTCCGGGAAGAGACGGTCCTGCCGCTCCGGCGTCGCCGTCGCGAGAATCGCCTGCCCGACCTCCGCGAGGAGGCCCGGGTAGTCGGTCGACTCGAGCGCGGACAGGTCCACCGCACCGCGGGCCGCCATGTCCACCAGCACCCGAGCAGGCACGGCGCCCCCCAGCGCCTCGCGTGCCGGACGCACGGCAGTCATCGCATGGACAGCCGTTCGCGCTTCGAACGGCAGCAGCATCGACGCCTCAGACATGACACCCCCCGGACTTTTCCCGGTCCCAGCGCACCCACCATGGGCACACTCAAGACGGTAGTCGGGCGCGCGCCCCGTCCACGACCTCCCAGCGGGTGCACTCTCTGCCATGGCAACAACGTGCCAACTCCGCAACTTCTGCGGCGGCGCCGCAGGTCATCACGCCCGGACCAGCAGCACGACCACGTCCACGACCGCGATGACCAGCGCGGCCCGGAAGGGTGCGCGGCCGCCGCGGAGGATGGCCCCGACGGCGAGGCCCGCGGCGGCCGCCAGCAGCACCCAGGCCCACGGACCCGTGCGTCCGGCCGGGGCGAGAAGGGCGACGGCGGAGCCGGCGGTCAGTGCCGCGACGGCGAGGATCCCGGTGGCCCGCGCGCCCAGGCGGTGCGGCAGGCCCCGCACCCCGGTCGCGGCGTCGTCGGCAAGGTCGGGAAGGACGTTCACCAGGTGCGCGCCGAGCCCGAGCAAGGCCCCGACGGCGACCATCCAGGCCGGCGGTCGGGCGGGCGGGTCGAGCGCCAGCCAGACCACGGCGGGCAGAGACCCGAAGGCGACGACGTAGGGCAGCCACGACAGCACCGTCCGCTTGAGCCACAGGTTGTACGCCCAGCCCGAGCCGACCAGCAGCACCAGGTGCGTCAGGCCGGCGGCCACCCCGAGCAGGGCCGAGGCGACCACGCACGCCACCGAGGCCGCGAGCAGGGCGCCGCGCAGCACGGGCACGGGCAGCTCGCCCGTCGCGACGGGCTTGTCGGCCCGGCCCACGGCGCGGTCGCGTGCGGCGTCCACGAGGTCGTTCGACCACCCGATCGTCAGCTGCCCCGCGAGCACCGCGAGCGCGACCAGCACCACGCCCCCCGGCGCGTGGCCGGCGACGACGGCGGCGAGCGTCGCGAGCACCGTGACCGCCGCCGTCGGGGCCGGGTGGCAGGCGCGCACCAGAGCGCCGGCACGGGCGGGCACGAGGGGACGAGGCGGCACCCGACGAGCGTAGGACCCGGCGGCCCGCCCAGGGCAGCATCGGATCGGGTGCCGTGCCCGCGGAGGAGAACGTACGCTCGCCGGATGACGCACCTCGTCGGCGTGGAGGCCGTGCTCCCGCAGCACCGGTACGGCCAGCGGGAGGTCACCGACGCCCTCGTCGGCGTGCTCCGTGCAGACCGGCGGACGGAGCTCCTGCTGCGGCGCATCCACGCCAGCGCCGGCGTCGACCACCGCCACCTCGTCCTTCCCCTCGACCGCTACGGCGCGCTCTCCGACTTCGGCGACGCCAACGACGAGTTCATCGCGGGCGCGGTCGAGCTGGGCGCGGCCGCCGTGGCGGGTGCGCTGGAGCGGGCCGGCCTGACGCCCCAGGAGGTCGACGTCTTCGTCTCCACCACGGTCACGGGCCTCGCCGTGCCCTCGCTGGAGGCCCGGATCGCCGCCCTGCTCGGGATGCGGGAGGACGTGGTGCGGGTCCCGCTCCTGGGCCTGGGCTGCATGGCCGGAGCGGCCGGCACGGCGCGCCTGCACGATCTCCTCGCCGGCAGGCCTGGCGGCGTGGGTGTCCTCGTCGCCGCCGAGCTGTGCTCGCTGACGGTCCAGCCCGGTGACGACTCGACGGCGAACCTCGTCGCCTCCGGCCTCTTCGGCGACGGCGCCGCCGCCGTCGTCGCGGTCGGGCCGGACCACCCGTCGGCCGGGGCGCCCGGCTCCCCCGCCGTGGTGGCGAGCCGCAGCCGCACCTACCCCGGCACCGAGGCCACCATGGGCTGGGACGTGCGATCCACCGGCCTGCGGATCGTGCTGGGCGTGGAGGTGCCCGAGCTCGTGCGCGACCACGTGGGCCGCGACGTCGCTGCGTTCCTCGCCGAGCACGGGCTCGAGGTGGACGACGTCGGGTGGTGGGTGTGTCACCCGGGCGGACCCAAGGTGATCGCCTCGATGGTCGACGCCATCGGGCTCGAGCCGGAGGACCTCGCCCTGACCACCGAGTCGCTGCGCGCCGTCGGCAACCTCTCCTCGGCGTCGGTGCTGCACATCCTGCGGGACACCCTCGACCGGCGGCCCCCCGAGCCCGGCTCGCACGGGCTCATGATGGCGATGGGGCCCGGGTTCAGCCTCGAGCTCGTGCTGCTGAGGGCCTGAGATGACGTCCGAGGCGCTCTTCACGGTGCTCGTGCTGGCCGTCGCGCTCGAGCGGCTCGCCAAGCTGGTCGTCGCCCGCCGCAACGCGGCCTGGAGCTTCGCCCGCGGGGGCGTGGAGTCGGGGGCCGGTCACTACCCGGTCATGGTCGTGCTGCACACGGGGCTGCTCGTCGGCGCGCTGGCCGAGGTGTGGCTGCTCGGCCGCGTCTTCCTGCCGGCGCTGGGCTGGCCGATGCTCGCGCTGGCCCTGGGGTCGCAGGCTCTGCGGTGGTGGTGCATCCGCACGCTCGGGCCGCGGTGGAACACCCGGGTGATCGTGGTGCCGGACCTGCCCCTGGTGGACGGCGGCCCCTACCGGTGGTTCCGCCACCCCAACTACGTGGCCGTCGTCGTCGAAGGTCTGGCGCTCCCGCTCGTGCACACGGCGTGGATCACCGCGACGGTCTTCACGGTGGCCAACGCGTTCCTCATGCGGGTGCGGATCCGGACCGAGAACCGCGCACTGGCGGCAGCGTCAGGGCCGGTGGCGGCGCACACCACCGCGCCGCCGGAAGCCATCCCGCCCACCGCGCGGCCATGACGGACCTCGTGGTCGCCGGCGGCGGGCCCGCGGGCCTGGCGACGGCGCTCCACGCCGCCCGGGCGGGGCTGTCCGTAGTGGTCCGCGAGCCACGACCCGCACCGATCGACAAGGCGTGCGGGGAGGGGCTCATGCCGGCCGCCGTCGCCCGCCTGGCCGCGCTCGGCGTCGACCCGGCGGGGCGCGAGCTGCGCGGCATCCGCTACCTCTCCGACGGCGCCGCGGCCGAGGCGCGGTTCGCCGTCGGACCCGGCCGCGGCGTGCGGCGCACCGTCCTGCAGGCGGCGCTGCGCGAGGCGGTCGACGCGGCCGGGGTACGGGTGGAGCCGGCCAAGGTGGTCGACGTCGTCCAGCACGCCTCGGGTGTGGAGGTGGACGGCACGCCGGCGGCGCACCTGGTGGTGGCCGACGGCCTGCACTCTCCGCTGCGTCACCGCCTGGGCCTGGGCGCCCCCGCCCGCGGGCCGCGCCGCTTCGGGCTGCGCCGGCACGTGCAGGTGGCGCCGTGGACCGACCTGGTGGAGGTGCACTGGGCCGACCGCGCGGAGGCGTACGTGACCCCGGTGGGGCCCGGGGAGGTGGGCGTCGCGCTGCTGACCTCGGACCGGCGGCCCTACGCCGACCAGCTCGCCGCGTTCCCCGCGCTGCTGGAGCGGATCGGCGGCGCCCCGGCGACCTCCACCGTGCGCGGGGCCGGCCCGCTGCGGCAGCGCACCCGCCGCCGGGTGTCCGGGCGCGTCCTGCTGGTCGGGGACGCGGGCGGCTACATCGACGCCCTCACCGGCGAGGGGGTCTCCCTCGCCCTGGCCCAGGCGGAGGCCGCGGTGGACGCCGTCGTCGCCGGACGGCCGGACGACTACGAGGCGCGGTGGCGCCAGATCGTGCGCCGCTACCGGCTCCTCACCGAGGCGCTGGTGCTGGCCGCGTCGGTGCCGCCGCTGCGGCGGGCGCTCGTGCCGACCGCCCGGGCCCTGCCGGGCGTGTTCGACGCGGCGGTGCAGCAGATCGGCCGCTAGCCGCACCCGCGCCACGCCGCGCCCCTCGCCTCACCGCGTCACCGCGTCATCGCGTCACCGCCTCACCGCCTCACCGCGTCACCGCGTCACCGCGTCACCGCCGAGAATGCCCTAACGCTCCGTTCAGGTGCAGAAACGGGCAGTTAGGGCATGCTCGGCGAGACACGACGGCGCCTCAGCTCCAGACGAGCGCCTGCGCCGGGTCCTCGAGCACCTTCGCGACATCGGCGAGCACCTTGGCGCCGAGACCGCCGTCGACGAGCCGGTGGTCCATGGACAGCGCGAGCTGGGTGACCCACCGGGGCTTGACCTGGCCCTTGTGCACCCAGGGCAGCCGGCGGATCGCGCCGAACGCGAGGATGACCGACTCGCCCGGGTTGAGGATCGGCGTGCCGGTGTCGATGCCGAACACCCCGACGTTGGTGATCGAGATGGTGCCGTCCGACATGTCCTGCGGCGTCGTCTTCCCGGCGCGGGCGCGGGCGGTGAGGTCGCCCAGCGCCACAGCGAGCTCGTGGAGCTTCATCCGGTTGGCGTTCTTGATGTTGGGCACCACCAGGCCCCGCGGGGTGGCGGCCGCGATGCCGAGGTTCATGTAGTGCTTGTAGACGATCTCGTTGGTCGCGTTGTCCCAGGAGGCATTGACCTCGGGGTGACGGCGCACCGCGTGGATGAACGCCTTCATGACGATGAGCAGCGGCGTGACGTGGACGTCCGCGAACTCCTTGTCCGCCTTGAGACGCTCGACGAGCTTCATGGTCTTCGTGACGTCGACCGTGTGGAAGACCGTGACGTGCGGGGCGGTGAACGCGGAGGCCACCATCGCCTCGGCGGTGCGCTTGCGCACCGACCGGGCGGGGACCCGCGTCTGCCGGCCGTCCTCGGAGACGGTGCCGCCCTCGAGCCAGGGCTCCTCGTCGCCGGCGTAGGTGGCGAGCGGCTGCGCCTCGGTCTTCTGCTGCTGGGCGAGCACGTCCTCGCGGGTGATGATCCCGCCGGGGCCGCTGCCGCCCACCGTGGTGAGGTCGACGCCCAGGTCCTTGGCCAGCTTGCGCACGGGCGGCTTGGCCAGGACCCGCACGCCGCCTCCCTGCGCGGCCGCGGGGCTGGGCGCGGAGGGCGACGGCGCAGCCGGCGCGGCGGGCGCCGGCGCGGCAGTCGTCGAGGCGGCGGCCGTGGGCGCGGCGGGGCCGCGGCGGGGCCGCCGACCGGTGGTGGCGGGCCGGGTGCCGTACCCGACCAGGACGCTGCCGGAAGAGTCGGCGGGGGCGGCTGCGCCGTCGTCGCGCGCTCTCTCCCCGTTCCCGACGGAGGCCCCGGCGCCGTCGGCCGCAGCCTGCGCGGAGCCGCCGCCCGGGGCCTCGGGGCCGCCCGGGTCGACGTCGATGACCACGATCGGGGCGCCGACCTCGACGGTGGCGCCCTCGGGGACGAGCAGCTCGTGCACCTGCCCGGCGTAGGGGCTGGGCAGCTCGACGACGGACTTGGCCGTCTCGATCTCGCACAGCTGCTGGTTGACGGCCACCGTGTCGCCCACCGCCACGGACCAGGTGACGATGTCGGCCTCGGTCAGGCCCTCGCCCACGTCCGGCAGACGGAACTGCTGGTAGCTCGGCACGGGTGCGGCTCCTTCTTTCGGTGCGGGCCGCGGTGCGGCCGGGTGCGGTGCGGTCAGTACGCGAGGACGCGGTCGACGGCGTCGAGCACGCGGTCGAGCGAGGGCAGGTAGTGCTCCTCGTGCTTCGCCGTCGGGTAGGGAGTGTGGAACCCGCCCACGCGCAGCACGGGCGCCTCCAGCTCGTAGAAGCAGCGCTCGGTGATGCGGGCCGCGATCTCCGCGCCGGGGCCGAAGAACACGGGGGCCTCGTGCGCGACGACGAGCCGGCCGGTGCGCCGGACGGACGCGGTGACGGCGTCGAAGTCGATCGGGGAGACCGAGCGCAGGTCGATGACCTCGACGTCGGTGCCCTCCCCTGCGGCGACCTCGGCCGCGGCGAGCAGCGTCTTGACCGTCGGGCCGTAGCCGACGACGGTCACGTCCGCGCCCGGGCGGACGGTGCGCGCGGAGTGCAGGCCCGTGGTCACGCCCGTCTCGGACAGGTCCACGTCGGCGCCCAGGTCCACCTCGGCCTTGTCCCAGTAGCGCGACTTCGGCTCGAGGAAGAGCACCGGGTCGGGCGAGGCGATCGCCTGCTGGATCATCGTGTAGCCGTCGGCGGCGGTCGCCGGCGTGACGATGCGCAGGCCCGCGGTGTGCGCGAACAGCGCCTCCGGGGACTCGCTGTGGTGCTCGATCGCGCCGATGCCGCCGCCGTAGGGCACGCGGATGACGACCGGCATCTGCAGGTCGCCCCGGGAGCGGTAGGTGAGCTTGGCGAGCTGGGTGGTGATCTGGTCGAAGGCCGGGAAGATGAAGCCGTCGAACTGGATCTCGCAGACCGGCCGGTAGCCGGCCATGGCGAGGCCGATGGCTGTCCCGACGATGCCGGACTCCGCCAGCGGGGTGTCGACCACCCGGTCGGGCCCGAAGTCCTTGTGCAGGCCGTCGGTGACCCGGAAGACGCCGCCGAGCGGGCCGATGTCCTCGCCCATGAGCAGGACCTTGTCGTCGCGCTCCATGGCGGCGCGCAGCCCGGCGTTGATGGCGCGGGCGAGAGCCGTGGCGGTCATCGTGCCTCCCCCTCGGCGTCGGCGAAGCCGGCCTCGAACGCGGTCATCTCTGCCCGTTCCTCGGCCACCAGCGGGTGGGGGGCCGTGTAGACGTGGTCGAAGAGCGTCTGGGGCGGCCCGGCCTCCAGCGCGCGGCAGTGGTCGCGCGCCGCCGCGGCGAGCTCGTCGGCCTCCTCGTCGACCCGGGCGAAGAACGCGTCGTCGGCCAGGGACTCGGCGGCGAGGTAGGTGCGCATCCGCGCGATCGGGTCCTTCGTGCGCCAGAGGTCCTCCTCGGCGCGGTCGCGGTAGCGCGTGGGGTCGTCGGAGGTGGTGTGCGCGCCCATGCGGTAGGTGACCGCCTCGACGAACGTGGGGCCCGAGCCGGAGCGGGCGCGCTCCAGCGCGGCCCGGGTCACGGCGTAGCAGGCCAGCGGGTCGTTGCCGTCCACCCGCACCGACGGGACGCCGAAGCCGGAGCCGCGCCGCACGAGCGGGACGCGGGACTGGGTGGTGGTGGGGACGGAGATCGCCCACTGGTTGTTCTGGACGAAGAAGACCACCGGCGCGTTCGCGGAGGCCGCGAAGACGAGCGCCTCGCTGACGTCGCCCTGGGAGGTGGCGCCGTCGCCGAAGTAGGCGACGACGGCGCGGTCGCGCTCCGGGTCCCCGGTCCCGACGTCGCCGTCGCGCTGGGCGCCCATGGCGTAGCCGACCGCGTGCAGCGTGTGGGAGCCGATGACGATCGAGTACAGGTGGAAGTTGTGCGCGTGCGGGTCCCAGCCGCCGTGGCGCGTGCCGCGGAAGAGCGGGAGCAGGTCACGCAGGTCCACGCCGCGGACGAGGGCGACGCCGTGCTCGCGGTAGGAGGGGAAGACGAAGTCCCGCGGGGCGAGAGCGTGGGCGGAGCCGATCTGGGCGCCCTCCTGCCCCAGGCACGGCGGCCACAGGCCCAGCTCGCCCTGCCGCTGCAGGGAGGTGGCCTGGGTGTCGAAGGCGCGCGTGAGGACCATGTCCCGGTACATCGCGCGGAGCGCGTCGGCATCGAGACTTTCGGCGAAGGGCCCGTACTCGGGGTGGTGGTGACGGCGACCTTCGGCGTCGAGGAGCTGGACCATCGTCGTGGGATCGGACGCAGTTCCCGGCGGGGCGGTGAGCGGCTCGGTCAAGCGTTCCTCCTCGGCATCGGCGCCTCGTGCGCCGCACGGTACCTCACGTGCTCCCGCCGCGCTCGTCACTTGGTGCGTGGCGAGCACGGCGGGGAGGCCGGGTCGCCAGGGGTGGCGGCGATCCCGAACCTACGCCAGCGTAGGCTACGGCACCGTAACCTCCGCTTCGTGGATTCCTCCAAAGAACTGCGGTGCGCGCGTCGGGAACCGGCCAGTGAGGTAGAGGATTCCACAGCCCCGCCGGCTCGAGCGGTGGTCGATGTGGCGTGTCAGTCCCGCCGCCCGGGACCTTCGCCCGGGTCACGCGGAGCAGGGTCCTGGTAGGCGTGGGAGGTGACCTCTCCAACCGCTCCTGGCGTGCGACGGCGTCGAGCCCCCGGCTGGGTGCCCGACCAGCACGGCGCGTGGGCGATGATCACGATCCCTCCGCTCGTGGGGATGGTCCTGTCCGGCCCGGCGCTCGCGCACGTCCCGTTGCTCGGGCTGTGGTGGGCCGGCTACCTGGCCTTCTTCGCCGTCGGTCTCTGGCTGCGTTCCCGGCGACGGCCGCGCTACCTGCCGGCCGCCCGGACGTACATGCTGGTGACGGCGGCCCTCGCGCTCGTGCTGCTCGTCGCGGCTCCGTCGCTGGCGGTGTGGGCGCTGCCCTACGCCCCGCTGGTCGTCGTGACGATGTGGTGCTCGGCCCACCGGAAGGACCGTTCGCTCCTCAACGACACCGTCACCGTCGTCGCCGCCGGTCTGATGACCGCCGTCGCCTACGACGCCGGGACGCCCGGTCTGTGGGGCGGTCCGGGCTCCGCCGTCGGGCCGCCCGGCGGCTCCGCGGACGGGGCGCTCGGCGGGTGGACCTGGACGTGGCTGGTGACGGCGTTGGTGACCGCGTACTTCCTGGGCACCGTGCTGTACGTCAAGACCAACATCCGCGAGCGCGGCAACCGTGCCTACCTCGTCGCCTCGGTGGCGTTCCACGGCGCCGGGGCCGCGGCGACGGCGGCGCTCGCCTCCGCGGGCCTGGTCACGCCGGCGCACGCGCTCGTCTGGGGTGCCCTCGCGGTGCGGGCGGCGGCGGTCCCGCTGGTGGCCGCGCGGCTCGGCCGACCCGTGCGGCCGCTGGTGATCGGCGTCGGCGAGATCGTCTTCTCGGTGCTCGTGGCGGCGACCCTGCTGGTCGGGTAGCCGGCACGCCGCGGCGGGTCCCGCGTCAGCTACGAGAGCGCGAGCCCGGAACGGTCACGGAGCCAGTCCGCCGCGACGTCGAGGAAGAGGTCGTTGCCCTCCCGCTCGCCGAACGAGACGCGCACGCCCTCGCCGGCGAAGGCCCGGACCAGCACCCCGCGGGCCTTGGCGGTCTCCGCGAACAGGGTGGCCCGCCGGCCGAGGTCGAGCCAGACGAAGTTGCCCTGGGCGTCGGGGACGTCCCAGCCCTGCTCGGCGAGCGCGGCGGTCACGCGGGTGCGCTCGGCGACCACCTGCTCGACGCGGTCGCGGACCTGGGTCTGACACCTGAGGGCGGCGACGGCGCCGGCGAGCCCCATCGCGTTGACCCCGAACGGCGTGGAGGTGGCGCGGAACCCGGCGGTGAGGCGGCGGCGGGCGACGGCGTAACCGACGCGGAGCCCGGCGAGACCGTAGGCCTTGGAGAAGGTGCGCAGCACCACGAGGTTCTTGTGCTCGTCCACCAGGGCGACGCCGTCCGTGGGGTCGTCCTGGCGGACGAACTCCAGGTAGGCCTCGTCGAGGATGACCAGCACGCCCGGCGGCACGGTCTCGAGGAAGCGGCGCACCTCGGTCTGGGTGAGCGCGGGCCCGGTGGGGTTGTTCGGGCTGCACAGCAGGATCGCGCGCGTGCGGTCGGTGACGGCGGCGGCCATGGCGTCGAGGTCGTGCCGCCCGGCGGCGTCGACGGGCACCTGGACCGCCCGGGCGCCGGCCACCTGCACCGCGATCGGGTAGGCCTCGAAGGACCGCCACGCCATCACGACCTCGTCGCCCGGCTCGCACACCGCGGTGAGCACGTGGGCCAGGACGGCCACCGAGCCGTTGCCGACGGTCACCCGGTCGGGCTTGGTGCCGTGGTGGTCCGCGAGCGCCTCCACCAGCTGGGTGGCGTACATGTCGGGGTAGCGGTTGAGGTCCGGGCCGACGTCCGCCAGAGCCGCGGCGACGGTCGGCAGCAGCGGGAAGGGCACCTCGTTGCTGGAGAGCTTGTAGACCTGCAGGCCCTTCGACGGCCGCTCGCCAGGGACGTAGGCGGGAAGGGAGGCGATGTCGGGCCGCAGGCTGACGGCGGTGCGCAAGTTGGCCATGGGTCCATGATCCACCTGCTCGGGAGGAGAGCCGTCAGGGCGTCCGCGCGGTGGGCCGCGACCGCAGGACGCCGCCTGCCCCGAGAAGGCACGACACCGAGCCGCTCCGCGGAAGGGCCGGACCACTCGGACGCGCGCCGGTGAAGCCGGGCGTCGGACGTGCGCCGGGAAAAGCCGGGGCCGTCGGGCGAGGTCGGTGGCAGGATCGGCGCCATGAGGTTCCTGGTGCAGCTTCTCGTCAACGCCGCGGCCATCTGGGTCGCCGACTGGCTGCTCGAGGGGATCTCGCTCGCCCCGACCTCGAGCACCGGGGCGACGCTGCTCGAGCTCGCCGTCGTCGCGGCCGTGTTCACGCTGGTGAACCTGATCGTGCGGCCGGTGGTCGCGCTGCTCTCGCTGCCGTTCTACATCCTCACGCTCGGGCTGTTCTTCCTGGTGGTCAACGCGCTGATGCTGATGCTGACCGGGTGGATCACGTCCTTCACGGACTACGGGCTGCGGGTGGACGGCTTCTGGACGGCGGTCCTGGGCGGCCTGGTCATCGCGATCGCCAGCTGGATCCTGCACCTGGTCATTCCCGGCGACCGCCGACGGGGTGACCGCAGATGAGCAGACGGGGCAACCGCAGATGAGCAGACACCGCGGCAGCGCCGACGCCCGGCGTCGCTCCCGCCGCACGAGGCCGCTCCCGTCATGACCGGTCTGAGCCTCTTCGACGACGGAGATCTCGCCCGGGTCCTGGCCGTCGTGGCGCACCCGGACGACATGGAGTACGGCGGCGCCGCGGCGGTGGCCGGCTGGCGGGCGCGCGGGGTCGACGTCGCGTACGTGATCGGGACCAGCGGCGAGGCCGGGATCGACTCCGTACCGCCGGAACGGGCGCGGCCGCTGCGGGAGCGCGAGCAGCGCGAGGCGTGCGCGCGGGTCGGCGTCGAGGACCTGCGGTTCCTCGGCTTCCCGGACGGCACCGTGGAGTACTCGCTGGAGCTGCGGCGCGCGATCGCGCGGGAGATCCGCCGGTTCCGCCCGGACACCCTGGTCACCGGCGGCTTCCGCGAGACGTGGCCCGGCGGGGTGCTGAACCAGGCCGACCACGTCGCGGTGGGCCGTGCGGTCGTGGACGCGGCCCGCGACGCCGGCAACCGGTGGGTCTTCCCCGAGCTGAACGAGGGCGGCCTCGAGCCGTGGGGTGGCGTGCGGACCGTGCTGGCGTTCGGCTCCCCGCTGTCCCAGCACGCCGTCGACGTCACCGACGGGTTCGCCGCGGGCGTGGCCTCCCTGGAGGCGCACGCGGAGTACCTTGCGGGCCTCGGCCCCTCCGCGCCGGTGCCCGCGGACATGCTCGAGGGGATGCTCGGGGCCACCGGGCGGCTCGTCGGGGTGCGGCACGCGGTCGCCGTCGAGGTCCTCCCCCTGTAGGCGGACGCCTCACCTGCGCCGGATCTCGAACACCATCGAGTCCGTCCGCACCCCCTCCGCGGGTGCGCCCATCGCCTCGCGGCTGCGCGCGAGCCACTGCTGGACCGAGGAGTCCTCTAGGTCCGGCAGCAGGACGGCGGCGGCGGTGTAGGCCGGCAGGCGGTGTCGCTCCCCGAGGGAGGACGGTTCCGCCCCTCCGCCCACGGCGACGGTCAGGTGGTTGGGCGCGGCGGTGTTGGGTGCCCCGTCGAGACCGACGACGGGGTCCTGAACGTGCTCGAGACTCAGGACCTCCACCCCGGGCGGGACCGTCATGGTGCCCACCGGGCTGCCCGCGGTGAGCACGGTCGAGATCCGGAACTCCTGCTTCAGCACGGGATCGGCGGCGAGCTGGGTCGCGACCAGCCCGCCCTGGCTGTGCCCCACGAGGGCGACCTGCTCGCCCCGGGCGATACCCGCCTGGTGCATCGCCGCGGCAACGCCGATCGTCATGTCGCTGCGCACGCCGGCGATGGTCAGCAGATTCGTCTCGTTGTCCATCGGGTTCTCCCCGCCGGCCCAGACGTCCTGCGTGCCCGGGATCACGACCGTCCAGTGCCGGCCGCCCTCCGCCGTGGTGGTGCGCAGGATCTCGACCGCGCCGTTCCCGCGCCGACCGATCTCCTCCTCGAGCGCCGGGATGCGTGCCAGTACGTCGGACTCCGAGCGGGGCGTCGGCACCCTCCGGCCCACGGTGGTGGCGAGCGCGCTCGCGACCCCCGGAGCGCGCACGGCGGAGCCGCCCGGCGGCACCGGCGAGACCACGCCGCGACGGGTCAGCCCGCCGGGGACGGGGAGCGCCGTCGGATCCACCCCCGTGGTGGGACCGCGCCGCATCGCGGTCGCCACGTCGGTGAGCGGCAGTGCGCGGTTGCCGACGACGGAGGCGCGCGCCAGCCAGGGCAGCGCCACGAGTGCCGACCGCTGCACCGGGGTCATCTCGCGGACGTCGACCTGATGGCCGTCCACCTCGACCGCGCCGTCGAGAATGTCTTTGTCCATGTACTGCATCTCCTCGGCGAGGGCACGGACGTGGCGCTGCGCGACGATCGCGTCCGGCAGCGGCGAGCTGTTGAGGCCGTCGTGCGTGGCAGCCAGGTGGGCGCCCACGCGCAGTGCGTCCGAGGCGCGTGCGGCGTTGATGGCCTGCCTGACCCTGGCCGGCAGCAGTCTCTTCGGGGCGTGGGCCACGACGTTGCGCCACGCGGGCGGACGGAAGACGGTGCTCGCCCGCACCTCTGCCTCCTCGTACCAGAGCCGCTGGAGCTCGAGGTCGGCGGCGAGGTCCTGGATGCGCCGAAGGAGGTTCTGCAGCCCGGTCGCCTGGATCCGGATGTCACGCACCTCCTCGAACGCGGTCCACGCCCACGGGACGCCCGGCATGTACTCGAGGGGGTTGATTACCGTGCTCGCGTCCGCGGCCGACACCACCTCCGCCGCCGCCCGGAGCCGCTCCCCCAGTGCCGCGAGCTCCGCCGTGTCCACGGCCATGGGCGTGCGGCCGCCGGTGACCGTGACCCGGAGCGCCCGTCCGGGCCAGCCGGTGAAGGTCCACCCGACGTCCGGCTCTCTGGTCAGCGCGCTCATCCCGTCCCTCCGGCGCGGTGGAGCTCGAGCGCGGCGTCCATACGGACGACCGTGCGGTCCGCCGTCCGCAGGGCCCGGTCAATCCCCTGCGCGTGGTGGAGGAGCCCCAGGACCGCAGTCGTGTAGGCGTTCGCTCCCGCACCGGTCCACCCGCTCGGGAACGCGGTGCGCAGCTGCGCCTGCGCGTCCGCCAGCAGGTCGATCGCGGCCAGGATGTTGGCCCGAGACGCCGACATGGCCGGCCCCCGTGCCGTGTGGCAGATCGGCGGATCGCTCACCAGGGCTCCTCCCTCGCCGGTCCGGTTCACCGTCCTGCCCCGCACGCTAGGCACGCCGCGGTGACGGCGGTCGCCGCGCTCGATGACACTGTGGACGAGGCGGCCCGGCGGGCCGCTGTGGAGCGGCGGGCGCGGCGGCCTACTGCGGAGCGACGTGCGCGGCGGGGCGGCTGCGGAGCGACGTGCGCGGCGGGCGGCTGCGGAGCGACGTGCGCGGCGGGCGGCAGGCCCTGAGGATGGCCCCATGGCGACCCACCGCAAGGGACACCACGGAGACCCGCGCGCGCTCCTCTACGAGGCGGCGGGGCTGCGCTGGCTGTCCGAGGCCTCGGCGGCCGGCGGGGCCGCCGTCGTGGAGATCGTGGCCGCGGAGCCCCAGGCGCTGGAGACCCGGGCCGTCGCGCACGGCGCGGCGGACGTGGCGTCGGCCGAGGCGTTCGGCCGGGCGCTCGCCCTGACCCATGCCGCGGGCGCCTCGCACCACGGCTGTCCGCCGCCCGGATTCACGGGCGAGGGGTTCATGGGCCGGGCTCCCCTGCCCTTGCGGGCGGCTCCGCCGTCGGGGAAGGACTCCTGGGGCGAGTTCTACGCGGCAGACCGGATCCTGCCCTACCTCGCCGACGCCGTCGCGAACGGCTCGATCGACGGCGTGGGCCCGCGGAAGGTCGAGCGCTGCGCCGCCCGCGTGGCGGCGGGGACCTTCGACGCGCCGCAGCCGGCGGCCGTGCACGGGGTGGCGCGGCTGCACGGGGACCTCTGGTCCGGCAACGTGCTGTGGGCACGCACGGACGCCGGGCCGGTCGCGACACTTATCGATCCGGCGGCCCAGGGCGGGCACGCGGAGTCCGACCTGGCCCAGCTGGCCGTGTTCGGCGCCCCCCACCTGGAGCGGATCGTCGCCGCCTACGACGAGTGCTCACCACTGGCGGAGGGCTGGCGCGAGCGGGTCGGGCTGCACCAGCTGCACATGCTCATCGTGCACGCGGCGCTGTTCGGCGGCTCCTACGGACCGCAGACGGTCGCCCTCGCGTCCCGGTACACGTAGGCCACCGGTGCCGGGGCGGCGACCCACGCCGTCCCGGCACCGGTGCGGCTCAGGCGCGCGGCTGGCGCTCCGCCCAGGCGGCGAGCTCCACGCGAGGGCCGGTGAAGAACGGGATCTCCTCACGCACGTGGCGGCGGGCGCCGACGGCGCGCAGCTCGCGCATCACGTCGACGATCCGGTGCAGCTCGCCCGCCTCGAAGGCGAGGATCCACTCGTAGTCACCCAGCGCGAAGGCGGAGACGGTGTTGGCGCGCACGTCCGGGTAGTCCTTAGCCGCCATGCCGTGCTCGCGAAGCATGGCGCTGCGCTCGTCGGCCGGGAGCAGGTACCACTCGTAGGAGCGCACGAACGGGTACACGCACAGGTAGTCGCCGGGCTCCTCCCCGGCGAGGTACGCGGGGACGTGCCGCTTGTTGAACTCGGCCTGGCGGTGGAGCCCGACGACGGACCAGACGGGCTCGAGGAACGCGCCGAGGTCCGAGGCGAGCAGGCGGTGGTAGGCGTCCTGGACCTCCTCGACGGTGGCCGCGTGCCACCACACCATGAGGTCGGCGTCGGCGCGCAGGCCCGCGACGTCGTACCAGCCGCGGACCACGACGCCGGAGCCGCCCACCGCCTCCTGGGCCGCCGCGACGAGGGCGGCGCGCGCGGCGGCGTCCCCGGGAAGCGGGGCCGCCGTGGCGAACACCGACCACATCGTGTAGTTGATCGTGGCGTTGATGCTCTCGACGTCGGCACCCTCGCCGATGCGGGGGACGGGCTGGCTCATGGACACTCCTTCATCTCTTCCGCTGACGCGGACGGTACTGGCGCGGTCTGACACTCCGGTGAGCTGTCACGAGCCGAGCCCCTGGGTGAGCTCGTGACACGCCGCCGGGCTCGAGACCTTCCGGCGAGCTCGCGACATGTCACTGCTGGTGGGGTCAGGCGAGGGCGGCCGCGGGCTGCTCGCAGGCGGCGGGGACGCCGGAGTCGACGCCGGCGCGCAGGCGGCAGCACCCGGGGGCGCACACGTCGCGCCAGGGACCGAGGGCTCCGGTGGTCACCTTCTCGGGGTGCTCGCCCCGTTCGGTGGCGGCGCGCTCGAGCAGCATGTCGACCAGGCCGCCCACGAACTCCGGCGCGGTGCCCGCGGTGGCGGCCCGCTCCATGCGCATGCCGAGCTCGTCGGCCGTCTCCCGCGCCTCGGTGTCGAGGTCGTAGATGACCTCCATGTGGTCGGAGACGAAGCCGATGGGAGCCAGGACCACCCGCTCCGCGCCGTCGGCGTGCAGCGCCGCGAGGGTCCGGTTGACGTCGGGCTCGAGCCACGGGGTGAAAGGCGTGCCGGAACGGGAGCAGTAGGCCAGCTCCCACGGGACCTTGTGGCCGAGCCGCTCGCCGGCGCGCTCCGCCACGACCGCGGCGACGTCGTGGTGCTGGGCCGAGTAGCTGCCGCGCGTCTCCGTGCCGGAGGCCACCTCCATCGGCGTGGGGATGGAGTGCGTGACGAAGACCAGCGGGGCCTGCGGCGACGGCGCCGCGCCGAGCCGCTCGTAGGCGGCGACGACCGCGTCCACGTTGGCCGCGACGAACCCGGGGTTGTTGAAGTAGGCGCGGATCTTGTCGATCTCGAGCTCACGCCCCTCGCCGGCGAGCGTCGTGAGCGCCGCGGCGAGGTTCTCCCGGTACTGCCGGCAGCCGGAGTACGACGCGTACGCGCTCGTCACCAGGGTCAGCACGCGGCGCGCGCCGGACTCGTGGAGCTCCCGCAGCACGTCCGTGAGGTACGGGTCCCAGTTGCGGTTGCCCCACACCACCGGGGCGTCGACGCCGCGGGCGGCCAGCTCGGTGCGCAGCTCGGCGAGCAGGGCCTTGTTCTGGTCGTTGATGGGGCTCTTGCCGCCGAACGCGTAGTAGTGCTCCCCCACCTCCTCCAGCCGGGAGTCGGGGATGCCCCGCCCGGCGGTGACGTTGCGCAGGAAGGGGACGACGTCCTCGGGCTTCTCCGGCCCGCCGAAGGAGAGGAGGAGGACGGCGTCGTACGGGCTGAGGCTGGTCATCGGTCTCGCTCTGTCTCGGCCGGCACCGTGGCCGGGTGCGGCGCCTCCGCGGAGGCGGGGACGGGGGCTGGGGCCGGCGCGGACGCCGGGGGGACCTGGTCGGGCTCGTCGGCCTCGTCGGGCGTGGCCACCCGGACGCCGAGCGCGATCTCGAGCGCACGCAGGTGCTCCTCGGTGCGCCCCTCGCGCCCGGCGGAGCGGGCGAGGACGGTGGGCTCGTGCACCAGGCGCGCCGCGAGCCGCCGCAGCGCCTGGGCGGCCCGCTCCGCGGAGATCGCACCATCGGCGGGAAGCCGGTCGAGCTCGGCGGCGACGGCGTCGGCCACCTTGCCCCGCAGGGCGACGACGGCCGCGTCCATCCGCCGCTCCGCCGTCGTCTCGGCGAGGGTGCGCACGCCCTCGGCCACGATCGTGCGGGCGCGCAGCACCTCGGCGGCGGTGGTGGCCGGGGCGTGCTCCCGCACGGTGGCCAGGTCGACCAGGATCACGCGCGCCAGGTCGGCCACGGCGGGGTCGACGTCGTTGTGCAGCGCGAGGTCCACGAGCACGAGCGGGCCGGCGGTCTCCGGGCGGCACGCCGCGGCGGCGGACACGGTCGCGACGTCGAGGACGGGGGTGCCGGTGCCGCGGCAGGTCACGACGAGGTCGGCGGCCGCGAGCGCCGTCGCCAGGTCGGCGTCGGCGACCGTCACGTCGTGGGTGGCGGCGAACGCCTCGGCGCGGCCGGAGGCGGACCACACGGCGACGTCCTGGGCGCCTCGCTCGCGCAGCGCGGCCAGCGAGGCACCGGCGTAGGAGCCGGTGCCCACGAGCAGCGTCCGGTGGCCGGCCCAGCTGCCGCGCGGCACCGGGCTCTCGTGCGGGTCCGCGGGCGGGGCGGCCACGTCCCGCTCGCAGCCGAGCGAGGCGAGCCGGGCTGCGGCCAGGTCCAGGGCGACGGAGACGACCGAGCGGCCCGCCCGGGCCAGGTCGGTGGCGACGGCGACCTGCCGGGAGGTGCGGGTGGCGTGCTGGAGCGTCTGCTCCAGCAGCGGCGAGGTGGTGCCCTCCGCACGGGCGGCGGACAGCGCCCGGCGCACCTGGCCGGTGATCTCGCGCTCGCCGACCACCATCGAGTCCAGGCCCGCCGCGACCTCGAAGAGGTGGGCCACCGCCTGCTCGCCGCTCGCGGGCCGCATCAGGCGGGCCACCTCGTCGACGTCGGCGCCGGACGTGCGGGCGACCGCGCGGTAGGCGGCCGCCGTGGCGTCGGCCTCGGCGCCCTCGCACTCGTCGGCGTCGAGGTAGACCTCGAAGCGGTTGCAGGTGGCCAGCACGACGGCCCCGTTGACGGCAGGGTGCTCCGCCACGACCTGGCGGCCGAGGTCGTGCGCGCCGGCGCTGAGCCGGTCGATGTCGACGAGATCCAGGTCGTGGTGGTTGGCAGAGAGCATCACGAGCACCACAAGGCCCATAGTCAACCATTTCCAGGACGGGCAGGCACAATGGCCCGCGTGACGAATTCGACGACCGCCCCCGACGTATCCGTGGAAATGCCCGCGCCCGCACTGATCCGGGCATTTCGGGGTGACCGACCCGACACCCTCCCGGTGTGGTTCATGCGACAGGCCGGCCGCTCCCTCCCGGAGTACCGAGAGCTGCGCGAGGGGGTCGCCATGCTCGACGCCTGCCTGCGCCCGGAGCTCGCGGCGGAGATCACCCTCCAGCCCGTGCGCCGCCACGGCGTGGACGCCGCGATCCTCTTCTCGGACATCGTCGTGCCGCTGCGGCTGGCCGGCGTGGACGTGGAGATCGCCCCCGGCGTCGGCCCCGTGGTGGCCGATCCGGTCCGCACCGCGAGCGACGTCGACCGGCTGGTCGCCCACCGCCCCGGCGACCCCTCCGCCGTCGTCGACGCGATCCGGATCATCCTCGACGAGCTCGGCTCCGCGACGCCGCTGATCGGCTTCGCCGGGGCGCCCTTCACCCTCGCCGCCTACCTCGTCGAGGGCCGCCCCTCCCGCGACCACCTCGCCGCCCGGACGCTCATGCACGCCGACCCGGCGACGTGGCGGCGCCTCATGCGCTGGACCGCGGACCTCACCGGCGAGTTCCTCCGCGCGCAGGTCGAGGCGGGCGCGCGCGCGGCCCAGCTGTTCGACTCCTGGGCGGGCTCGCTCTCCCTCGCCGACTACGAGGCGCACGCCGCGCCGTTCAGCGCCCGCGCCCTGGCCCGGATCGAGGACCTCGGCGTCCCCCGCGTGCACTTCGGCACCGGCACGGGCGAGCTGCTCGTGGCGATGCGCGACGCCGGCGCCGACGTGGTCGGCGTGGACTACCGGATCCCCCTGGACGAGGCGAACCGCCGCCTGGGCGGCCGGACCCCGCTGCAGGGCAACATCGATCCCGCCCTGCTCGCCGCGCCCTGGCCCGTGCTCGAGGCGCACGTGCGCGACGTCGTCGAGCGGGGCCGCACCGCCCCGGGGCACGTGGTCAACCTCGGGCACGGCGTCCCGCCGTCGACCGACCCCACGGTGCTGACCCGCGTCGTCGAGCTCGTGCACTCCCTGTGACCGCTGGGGACGAGGTCGCTTCCCGGGGCGGCTGGGACGCGACCGGCGGGGGTGACGACGGCGGGCGGGACGGGACCGGCGTCGCGGCCCGCGACGTCGTGGTGGTCGGGGCCGGCATGGCGGGGCTGGTCGCGGCCCGCACCCTCCTTCGGCACGGCCTGCGGCCGCTGGTCCTGGAGGCCTCCGCGCAGGTCGGCGGACTGGTGTCCGGCGGCGTGGTGGGCGGCCGGGAGGTGGACCTCGGCGCCGAGGCCTTCGCGCTGCGCCGGCCCGAGGTGCGCGCGCTGGCGGAGGCGCTGGGCCTCGCGGTAGAGGTGCCGGCGGGCGGGTCCTGGGTGTACTCCGACGGGCGCGCCTTCCCCATCCCGGCCGAGAGCATCCTCGGCATCCCGGCGGACCCGACCGCCCCGGACGTGGCCGGCGTCCTGGGCCCCGAGGGTGCCGCGCGCGCCGCGGCGGACGCCGGCCTCGCCCCGTCCGTGGGGGCGGACGCCGAGGACCTGGCGAGCCTCGTGCGCCTCCGGATGGGGGAGACGGTGCTGGACCGGCTCGTCCGCCCGGTCGCGGGCGGCATCCACGCCGCCGACCCGGCGGACCTGGCGGCCGACGCCGTCGTCCCCGGCCTGCGTGCCGCGCTCGCCGCGCACGGCGCGCTCGCCGCGGCGGTCCGCGCGCTGCGCGCCGCCGGGCCTCCGGGGTCCGCCGTCGCCACGACCACGGGCGGCCTGTTCCGCCTGCCGCGCGCGCTGGCCGGCGCGGTCACCGCCGCGGGCGGCGAGATCCACACGGGCACCGCGGTCCAGGCCCTGCGCCGCAACGGCGGCGCCTGGGAGCTCGTGCTCGACGACGGCGCCGTGCTCCGGGCGCGCCGAGTGGTCCTGGCCACGCCCGGACGCCCGGCGCTCGACCTGCTCGCGGGCGTGCTGGAGGGACCGCTTCCCGACCTGCCCGCGGGCGCCGCCCTCACGCACGTCACCCTCGCCGTCCGGGCCCCCGCCCTCGACGCGGCGCCGCGCGGCTCGGGCCTGCTCGTCGCCCCCGGGCCAGGGCCGGTGCGGGCCAAGGCCCTGACCCACGCGTCGGCGAAGTGGCAGTGGCTGGCCGCCGCGTCGGCACCCGGCGAGCACGTGCTGCGCCTCTCGTACGGGCGGCCGGGCGAGCCGCCCACCGGGGTCGACGCCGCCCTCGCGCACGCCGACGCGGAGCTGCTGCTCGGCGTGCGGCTCGAGGAGGTCACCGACGCCGTCGTCGTCGCCCGGGAGGGGGCGCTGGCGCCGAGCACACCCGCGCACCGGGAGGCGGTCACCACCCTGCAGGCGCGGGTCGCGGAGCTGCCCGGGCTGGCGGTCACGGGCACCTGGGTGGCGGGCACGGGCCTGGCCGCGGTGGTGCCCCACGCCGACGCCGCGGCCGAGGCGCTCGCGGGGCGCACCGTCGCCTGAGCGATGGCGTCCGGGTCTGCCGCACCGTCACCCGGGCGATGGCGCCGCGGGCACGGTGCAACGGCCGGCGTCAGGCGTCGCGTGAGACCGGCCACAAATGTGCTGACGTTCCGTCACGAAAATAGTCGGGACAATTCCGGCAGCCCTGTCGGCCGCATTCCTCCGTCCGTCCGAAAATGCTTTCTGACGGACCGTCACAAACGGTGCTGACGTGTTGTCACAAAGCCAGCTCAGACATTTCTCCGGTGCGTGCGACACTGGCCAGGTGAGCTCGTCGACCCCACCCCTGCGCATCGGAACCCGGGCCAGCGACCTTGCCCTGACCCAGACGCGGACGGTCGCCGCGGCCCTCGGCGCCGCGTCGGGCCGCGAGGTCGAGCTGGTCCGCATCCGCACCGAGGGAGACCGTTCGACCGCCTCTCTCTCCACCCTCGGCGGCACCGGCGTCTTCGCCGCCGCTCTTCGCGAGGCGCTGCTGGCCGGCGAGTGCGACGTGGCGGTGCACTCCCTCAAGGACCTGCCCACCGCACCGGTCGCCGGGCTGAGCATCGGCGCGTTCCCCTCCCGCGAGGACCACCGCGACGTGCTCTGCGCGCGCGAGGGCTGGACGCTCGCCACCCTGCCCGCCGGCGCGAAGGTCGGCACCGGCTCGCCGCGCCGCGCCGCCCAGCTGCGCCTGGCGCGGCCCGACATCGAGGTCGTGGACATCCGCGGCAACGTGGGCACCCGCCTGGGCCGGGTCGGGGCGGACCTCGACGCCGTCGTGCTCGCCGCCGCGGGCCTGACCCGGCTCGGGCTGCTCGAGCACGTGACCGACACCCTCGACGTGGACGTGATGATCCCCGCGCCCGGCCAGGGCGCCCTCGCGGTGGAGTGCCGCACCGACGACCTCCACGGCGGCGAGCTCGGCGAGTGGATGCGCCGCATCGACGACGTCCCCACCCGCCTGACGGTCCTCGCCGAGCGGGCCGTGCTGCGCACGCTCGAGGCCGGCTGCACCGCGCCCGTCGCGGCCCACGCCGAGCTCGTCCCCGGCGACGGCAGCACCCCGACCCGGCTCGAGCTGAACGCCGGGGTCTTCGACCCGGCCGGCACGCGCAGCGTGGTCGGCACCGCCGTCGAGGAGATGGACGGGCTGCCCGACGTGATGGAGGCCCGCGGCGTGGCGATCCAGCAGGACGTCTTCTTCAGCCTCGCCGTCGAGCTCGGCGTCTCCGCGGCCGAGCAGCTCCTGGACGACGGCGCCGCCGAGGTGGCCGGCCTGAGGCCGCGCGGCCCGGCGCTGGACGCCGAGGAGCCCGACGACGCCGGCCGTCGCGCCGGGCCCGGCGGACCGGTGGCATGACGGTCGACGCCGCCCGGGTGATCGTTCCGCGCACCCGCCCGGACGACCCGGTCGTCGCCGCCGTGCGCGACGCCGGGGCCACCCCGCTCCCGACGGCCCTGGTGACCACCGCCGTCGTCGACCCGCCCGACGAGCTCGACCGCTCGCTGCGGGCCCTGGCCGAGGGCGCGCACTCCTGGCTCGCGGTCACGAGCGCCACCACCGTGGAGGTGCTCCTCGGCCGCGCGGAGGCGCTCGGCACCACGCTCCCGGCGCTGGTAGGAGAGACGCCCGTGGCCGCCGTCGGCCCGGCGACCGCCGCCGCGCTGCACGACGCCGGCCTCGCCGTCGCGCTCGTGCCGCCCGGCCCCACCTCGTCCGCCGCGGACCTCGTTGCCGCGTGGCCCGTCTCGCCGCGCGGCGGGATCGTCCTGCTGCCCCGCTCCGCCATCGCCGCGCCCACCCTCGCCACGGGCCTGCGCGAGCGCGGCTGGCTGGTGGACGACGTCGTCGCCTACAGCACCGCGACGGCCCGGGTGGCCGACCCCACGGTGGCGGCCGACCTCGCCGCCGGCCGGGTCGACGCCGTCCTGCTGACCTCCGGCTCGACGGCGCGGGCACTCGTGGACCTCTACGGCCCCGTCCCCGGGGTCGCCGTCGTCGCCATCGGGCCCTCGACGGCGGAGGCGGCCGCACGAGCGGGCCTCACCGTTCATGCCGTCGCACGCGAGCAGACCCCCGCCGGGCTCATCACCGCACTCGACCGCGCACTCGCACACCGATCGGAGCAGCACCGATGACCACCTCGCCCACCTCTACCGGTACCGCGTCGGCCGGCCGTCCCGACGGCGCTGCCGGCCGCACCGCTGCCGGCCCCGCCGTGCGCCCCGCCACCGCGTCCGCCGGCCCCGCCGTGCGCCCCGCCGATCGGCCGCGGCGCCTGCGCGCGACCCCAGCCCTGCGCAGCCTCGTCAGCGAGAACCGCGTGCACCCGCGCGAGCTCGTGCTGCCGATGTTCGTCAAGGAGGGGGCGAGCGAGCCCGTCGCGCTCGGCTCTATGCCCGGGGTCGTCCAGCACACGATGGACTCCCTGCGCCGCGCCGCCGCCGAGGCGGCCGAGGCCGGGATCGGCGGACTCATGCTCTTCGGCGTGCCCGCCGTGCGCGACGCCGTCGGCACCGCCGCCACCGACCCGGACGGGATTCTCAACGCCGGCCTGCGGGCGCTCGTGGAGGAGGTCGGCGACGAGCTGGTGGTCATGTCCGACCTGTGCCTTGACGAGTTCACCGACCACGGCCACTGCGGCGTGCTCGACGCCGCGGGCCGCGTGGACAACGACGCCACGCTCGTGCGGTACCAGGACATGGCGCTCGCGCAGGCCGCGACCGGCGCCCACATGCTCGGGCTCAGCGGCATGATGGACGGCCAGGTCGCCGCGGTGCGTGAGGTCCTCGACCGCGAGGGGCACACCGACACGTCCGTGCTGGCCTACTCCGCGAAGTACGCCTCCGCGTTCTACGGGCCGTTCCGCGACGCCGTCGAGTCCCAGCTGCAGGGCGACCGCCGCACGTACCAGATGGACCCGGCGAACCGCCGGGAGGGCCTGCGCGAGGCGACCCTCGACCTCGCCGAGGGCGCCGACGTCGTCATGGTCAAGCCCGCCATGAGCTACCTCGACGTGCTCGCCGACGTCGCCGAGGTCTCCCCCGTCCCCGTCGCCGCCTACCAGGTGTCCGGCGAGTACGCGATGATCGAGGCGGCCGCCGCCCACGGCTGGATCGACCGGCGCCGCGCGATCGAGGAGTCCGTGCTCGGCATCCGGCGTGCGGGCGCCGACTTCGTCCTGACCTACTGGGCCACCGAGCTGGCCGGCTGGCTGCGCTGAGCGCGAGCCAGGCCGTCGGCGGCCAGGCATCGGGCACCGGCACGTCGCCCACAGGCACATCGGGCACCGGCACATCGGGCACGTCCGGGACGTCGGGCCCGTCGGCGAGGATCGGGGAACATTACTGTTCCCAGGGAGCAGCAATCTTCCCCGATCACCACCGGGCGACAGCCAGAACCCGGGACGCAGACCTACGACACGAGCACCCAGGCAGGACCGCGAGAGGTCCCCGTGAGCCGCACACCGAAACGAGGAGACCGATGACCGGCGCCGACACCATGCACGACCTCTTCACCCGCGCCCGCGCGGTCATCCCCGGCGGGGTCAACTCGCCCGTGCGCGCGTACGGCTCGGTCGGCGGCGACCCGCGCTTCGTCGCCTCGGCGTCCGGCCCCTACATCACCGACGTCACGGGCCGCCAGTACGTCGACCTGGTGATGAGCTGGGGCCCGGCGCTGCTCGGACACGCACATCCCGAGGTCGTCGAGGCGGTCGAGGCCGCCGCGCGCCGGGGGCTGTCCTTCGGCGCACCTACCGAGGCCGAGGTCGAGCTGGCCGAGGCCGTGCGCGAGCGGGTGCCCGCCGCGCAGAAGGTCCGCTTCGTCTCCACCGGCACCGAGGCCACGATGACGGCCATCAGGCTGGCCCGCGGTGCCACCGGCCGCGACATCGTCGTGAAGTTCTCCGGCTGCTACCACGGGCACGTCGACGCTCTCCTCGCGGAGGCGGGCTCCGGCGTCGCCACGTTCGGGCTGCCCGGCTCGGCGGGCGTCACGCCCGCCACCACGGCCGAGACCATCGTGGTGCGCTACAACGACGTCGCCGCGCTCGAGGCCGTCTTCGCCGAGCGGGGCGAGGAGATCGCCGCCGTGATCACCGAGGCCGCCCCGGCGAACATGGGCGTGGTCCCGCCCGAGGCAGGCTTCAACGCGGCGCTGCGCCGCCTCACCGCGGCCCACGGCGCCCTGCTGATCCTCGACGAGGTGCTCACGGGCTTCCGCGTCGGGCCCTCCGGGTGGTGGGGTCTCGACGGCGCGGCGGCCGGCGGCGACGTCACCGCGACCGGCTCCGAGTCCTGGACCCCGGACCTGTTCACCTTCGGCAAGGTGGTCGGCGGCGGGATGCCGCTCGCGGGGCTGGGCGGGCGCGCCGAGCTCATGGACCTCCTCGCGCCGTCCGGCCCGGTCTACCAGGCGGGGACACTGTCCGGGAACCCCCTGGCGACGGCGGCCGGGCTGGCCACCCTGCGCCTGGCCGACGCCGCCGTCTACCGCCACGTCGACCGGGTCGCCGGGACAGTGGCGGACGCCGTCGGGGCCGCGCTCGACGCGGCGGGCGTGGCGCACCGGGTGCAGCGGGCGGGCAACCTCTTCTCGGTCTTCTTCGGCGAGGCTGCCGCCCGCGACGGCGTGCGCAGCTACGCCGACGCCCAGGCGCAGGACACGTTCCGCCACCCGCCGTTCTTCCACGCCATGCTCGACGCCGGGGTGGCGCTGCCGCCGTCGGTCTTCGAGGCGTGGTTCCTCTCCTCCGCGCATGACGACGCCGCCGTCGAGGCGATCCTCGCGGCGCTGCCGAGGGCCGCACGGGCGGCTGCGGCCGCTCAGCCGGCCTGAGCCGGTCGGGCACCCGTGGCCGCCGAGCCCGCCTGAGCCGGACGGGCACCCGTGGCCGCCGAGCCCGCCTGTGCCGGACGGCAGGGCCCCGCGGCGCCTCCGCCGTCGGGTCAGTCCGGCTCGGGCGGGGCGGCCTCCCCTTCCGCCTCGTCCCGCTCGGCCCACTCCAGCAGCGGGGCGAGGTCGAAGACGGCGTCGTCGATGCCGGCGTGGAGGTCACCCAGCTTCGCGTACCGGGCCGGCATCGTCGCGAGCGTGAAGTCAGCCGGGTCGCAGTCCGGGACCTCGGCCCACGTCAGGGGCGCGGAGACGGTCGCCGTCG
This sequence comes from Georgenia daeguensis, assembly GCF_039537705.1. NCBI lineage: Bacteria > Bacillati > Actinomycetota > Actinomycetes > Allobogoriellales > Allobogoriellaceae > Georgenia > Georgenia daeguensis. Next base: position 138,482 of record NZ_BAABBA010000001.1, on the reverse strand, counting down.
GCGTTCCCCGCACCGAGTACGCGCAGGCGATCGTGTGGTCGCGGGCGTTCTGGTTGAAGTCGACGAACACCTTCGACGGGTCCCGGTCCTTCCGCCACCACGTGGTCGTGGCGTCGTCGGGGATGCGCCGTTCGACCTCACGAGCGAAGGCGAGGGCGGCGCGGCGCACGTCGTGGAAGCCGTGCTCAGGCTTGATCCGCACGTACACGTGCAGCCCGTCGCCGCCGGTGGTCTTGGGAAAGCCGGTGGCGCCCAGCTCGTCGAGCACCTCGCGGGCCACGCCGGCCACGCGGCGGACGGTGGCGAAGTCCGTGGTGTCGCCCGGATCGAGGTCGATACGCCACTCGTCCGGCTTCTCGACGTCGGCCCGCCGGCTGTTCCACGGGTGGAACTCGACGGTCGACATCTGCACCGCCCAGACCACCTGGGCGAGCTCGGTGACGCACAGCTCGTCGGCGTCGCGGTCGTAGCGCGGGAAGTGCACGCGCACGGTCTGCACCCACTCGGGCGCGCCGTGCGGGAGCCGCTTCTGGTGGACCTTCTCCCCCTCGATGCCCTCGGGGAAGCGGTGCAGCATGCAGGGCCGCTCGCGCAGGGCGTTGACCACGCCGTCGCCGACGGCGATGTAGTAGCTGGCCAGGTCGAGCTTGGTGTGGCCGGGGCCGGGGAAGTAGACGCGATCGGGGTTGGAGATGCGCACGGTGCGCCCGCCCACCTCGAGCTCGGTCACGGGCGCCTTTGCCTTGGCCATGGGGCTACTTCACCACAGGACGCCTGCCGTCACACCCGCCACGGGGCTCGGGCGGGCTCAGGGCCCGACTCGACCAATCCCCAGGTGCGGGCACGCTGCGCACCGTCCCGCCACAGCCTGGCCATGAGCCATACCGCCGCCGCAGTGACGGCAAGACCGGCCGCGACGACGAGCACCGCCCGCGCGGGGCTTGCCGGGACCGCGGCTCCGAGCCACGTCACAGCGCCGCAGGCCACCGCGAGCGAGGGCATGAGCAGGGCACCGGCCCACTTCTGCCGGGTCGTCCACAACGGCGACGACGCCAGAAGAATCGTCGACACGAGCCAGGGCAGGCCGACCAGTCCGAGCGGGCCGAGCATGCTCCACACGATGTCGTAGGACGCCGGCAGCATCGGGTTCTGCGTCACCTCGGCCTGCACGAAATCGGCCGGCGCGGGTCCGTGGAAAGACCCCGCACCGTAGGCGGCCGTGCCGTACTGGGCCGCCACCGCCGGGGGGACCACCTCCGGCTGCTGCGTCAGCGCCAGCGCGACGGACGCGGCCAGCACCACCAGGTACAGGCCGGCCGACAGGACCGTGAGGAGCCCGACGGTGACCGGCACCCAGGGCTGCGTGAGCGCCGGCCGAGGCGCGGTCCCGATCGCCGCAGGGGCCTGCCGCGGCGACGGGCCGAGGTCGGACAGGGCGGCGGCCGCCACCCGGTCGGGCGGGCCCAGCTCGGCGAGGACCTGCTCCACGGCCTCGTCGTCGGCGGGCCGCGGCTGGCCTGTGACCGCGGCGTCGATGTGCTCGCGCAGCCCGGCGAGGATCTCCGCCCGGTCGGCCGGGTCGATGCTCCCCAGCATCCGTGCGACGTCGTCGAGGTAGGCGTGGACGCGGGCGTCATCGGCGCTCATGTCGGTTCTGCTCTCTGCTCGAGGGCCGCGTCGACCGCGTCCCGGAACGGGTGCCAGGCTCGGGTGAAGGTGGCGAGGGCGCGCTCACCGTCCTCGGTGAGGGCGTAGTAGCGGCGGGGCGGCCCGGCGGTGGACTCCTGCCAAGTGGTCTCGACCAGACCGGCCTTCCGGAGCCGGGCGAGGAGGGGGTACAGCGTTCCCTCGCCGCTCATGAGGATGCCGTCCGCTCCGAGCGCGCGGGCGATGTCGAGGCCGTACCGAGCGCCGGGGCGAAGGAGCGCGAGCACGCAGTACTCGAGAGCTCCCCGTCGCAGGTTCGAGAGGATGCTCTCCTCGCCCGGTACCATGCGGCACAAGGTAGTGCGATGGCGAACTTCCAGCAATGGACGTGCAGCACGCAGCACGCTCCGACCGAGGGTCAGGTCAGGCATTGCTCGCCTAGACAGCGTTCAGGCGTGGGGCATGCAACCGACGCGCCACCCGCCAGCCGCCCGCCGCGCGCCGCGCGCCGCGCGCCGGGCGACCGGGCGACCGGGCACCGGCCCCACTCGGTCGGCGATGACGAGTTGCCCGATATCCCACCACGTCTATCCACAGCGCTGACCTGCGACAACGCGCCACCCTGGCCCGATGTCGGACGGCGCCCGTAGTCTTTCGAACATCAGTTCACAGCGACGTGGGGAGGTGAGCGGGATGGTCGCACAGCAGGCGGGGCGCACCCCGAGTGCCGAGCCGACGCCAGTCTCCCTGCTCACTGCCGTTCGCTGCGCGGTCGAGGCCCTCCGTGCGGCGGCCCCGGACACCGGTGCGCGTGAATGGCCGCACGCGGACCGGGAGATCGTCATCACCTCGCTGGACCGCCTCATCCAGGATCTGACGCTCTACCGCGGCAAGGTGCTGCTGGCCCACCGCGATGACGGGCGGTGGGGCACCGCCCGAGACCGCGACTTCCAGGACTGGCGCTCGCGCACCACCGGCGCCGGGCGGGGAGCCGCCATCGGCGAGCTGCAGGTAGCTGAGGGCCTGGAGGCGATGCCCGAGGTCGACGCCGCGATAGCCGAGGGAGCTCTGACGCTCGAGCACGCGAAGACGCTCGCCCGCATCCGGGCCGGAGCCTCCGAGGAGGTCAAGGAGGCGCTGGCCAACGGGATGGCGGCCGAGCTCGTGGAGAAGGGCAAGAAGCTCACGGCTCCCGAGCTGGCCAAGGCTGCTAAGAAGGTGGCAGCAACGATCGACGCGCGAGCGGCGCAGGAATCGTTCGAGGTGACGTGGCGTCGTCGTTCGGTGACCACCGGGCGCACCGGCGGCGCGCGGACCGGCGCGTGGGTCCTGGACGACGTCTCAGGGACGCTGATCGAGACCGCCCTGGACGCCATTGCCGGTGCGCCGGCCCAGGATGACGACCGCACCCGGGAGCAGCGTCGCGCCGACGCCCTCGTGACGATGGCCTCCCGCACGTTGCAGGTCGGCTCCGACCTGAACGGCGCACAGATACGGCCCCACGTCGCGTTGATCGTCGACGAGGAGACGTGGGCCGCGGCCCGTCGCCACGGCGAGGCGCTCGCCGCGGCTGGTGAGTCCGAGGTCGACGCAGCGCACGGGCGTGGGGCCGCGTTCGGTCTCGGGCCGGACGGCCAGGTGCGCACCACCTCGGAGGTCGAGGCGGACCGTGGCGAGGGCCGTGCGGCAGACGGCTGCAGCCTGACGGGTGGGGGACGCGCGCCCACGCGGCCCGACTCCCACATCAGCACGGGCCTACCGGCGGCACCGGACCTTCCCGCGGTGGCACCCGCGGAACTCGAGGACGGCACGCTCGTCCCGCTGGGTGAGCTGATCCGGCTGATGTGCGACTGCGAGATGACCCGGGTCGTCATGGACGCCGACTCCCAGGTCCTCGACGTCGGGCTGACCCAGCGCACCTACGCCAAGGAACTACGCCGCGCGGTGACCACCCGGGACCGGCACTGCCAGTGGCCCGGCTGCCGGATCCGCGCCTCCTGGTCCGAGGTCCACCACATCACCTGGTACTCCCGCGGCGGGCCGACCTCCGTGGACAACGGCATCACCGCCTGCACCTACCACCACCACGTCATCCACCGCGACCACGTCCGCATCGTTCCCCTGGCCGACGGGTTCGCCTTCTACCGCTCCGACGGACAGCTGATCGGCACGTCTCGGCGAGAACCGCGGACGCGCCGCGGAAGTGCGGTCGGGGCACCCGTGTCGGTCAGCGGGCGGTCGTGTCCGGACGACGACCGGACTCCCATGGCAGGCGACGAACACGCGGATCTGCTCGCCGCCCGTGAGCAGTTCGCGTCGAGCAACGGTCGACCGTCAGCCATGGTGCTCGAAGCGCACGCAAGAAGGACGACGTTCGCACTGTCCGGCACCGCCGGGCCACCGGGCGGACCCGGGACTCAGGGGACAGGCCTGCCCGCCGCGGCCCCGCCCGGCACGGCCCCGCCCGATGCGGCCTCGCCCGCCACGGCGGCGCCCGGCACGGCCCCGCCCGGCACGTGCCCGCCTGATGCGGCCTCGCCCGCCACGGCCAGGCTCGGCACGGCCACGCCCGATGCATCCTCGCGCGGCGAGCCCGACAACTCTGGCAGGCGCCGCACGACGGCCACTACGTCACCACCACTGACACTCTGGGACGCGTCATTGCTGGACCAACCGGCCGGGCCTCCTTTCTGACCGATCCGGCAAGCCGCCGAGCAGGAGTTGGTCGGCGCCGTGGTCGACGTCGTGGAGCAGAACGTCCAGCGCACGATCCGGCCCGGATGCCCCCGCGACCTGGTCGCGGCTCTCACAATCATCGAGCCATCAGCGGCCGCTCGGTCAATGTGTGGGCGGCACGTTCCAGTACTTCACCACGGGCGTCCCTCGCTTGAAGGTCAGCACGCTGCGGTGCGCCGCGTCGAGGATGAACCCGCGGCCCGCCGAGGCGGGCAGGCCGAGCCACCGGGCGACGAGCACGCACAGCAGGTGGCTGTGAGCGACGACGAGCACGTCACCGCCGTCGTCGAGGACCGGTCGGAGTCGGGTGAGCACGCGGTCGACGCGGGCGCCCACCTCGTCTGCCGTCTCGCCGTTAGGGGCGCCGTCGTCCCACATGTCCCATGCCGGGAGCCCGGCCGCCTCCCGCTGGGCGAGGTAGTCCTTGGTGGTCATTCCCTCGATGTCGCCGTAGTTCCACTCGACAAGGTCGTTGTCGACCTCGAAGTCCTCGATGCCGGCGAGCTCGGCGGTGCGCCGGGCACGCTGCCGGGGGCTGGAGAGCACCTTCGCGAAGTCGTGCTCGCCAATGTTGTCGAGGAGCTTGCGTCCCTGCTCCTCGCCTCGAGGCGTGAGCGGGATGTCGGTGGTGCCGGTGTGCTGGCCGGACACGCTCCACTCCGTCTCGCCGTGACGGACGATGACGAGCTCGGACATCGGTCTTCCTCCCTGGGCCGGACGCCCTCCGAGCATGCCCGGCAAAGTGCCCTGCTGCACGGCAGGGGGACTGTCGACCGTGCGACCGTGCCCGCCCAGCTGCCCTCCCGGCGGGGCGACACCCGCGCCCGGACGCCGCCTGAACGCCCGCGACCGTCCGGACGGGCCAGTCCGATGCACGACGGGCGACGCCCGGACGCGTGGTCCGTGGCGCCGCCCGCCGAGGGCGTTGACCGTCAGTCGTGAGTGACCACGGTGCCACAGAGCTTGTCGGCGAAGGTCTGCTTCTTCTGGTCCCACAGCGGCCAGAGGTAGCCGATGTAGAAGAAGGCGTCGAGGATGTGCGCGAACTCGCGCCCGAAGGTCAGGCCCATGCCGGCCGGACCGCCGATGGCCTCCTTGACGAGGCGGATCTTGAGCAGGCTCTTACCGACCGACTGACCGGTCCGGCCCTGGCGCCACACGCGGTTCCAGAACCAGATGCCGAGCTGCGCCACGATGCCGATGAGGATCAGCACCGTGCCAAGGGCGGTGGGCGTGCTCGTCGGCGTACCGAAGGCGTCCACGGTCGTCTCGGAGGTGCCCGCGGCGATGCCGTAGCACAGTGCGGGCACAATGCCGGAGACGACGCCGTCGATCAGGGAGGCACCGACGCGGTAGGGCCAGCTGGCGAGTGTCCGCCTGGCGACGCCCGGCCCGCCCGCGGCTTCGCCGTACGCCGGCGCGCCGTACTGCGCGGCCTGTCCGTGCTGCGGAGCCTGCCCGTACTGCGGAGCCTGGCCGTATGCCGGCTCGGCCTGCGCGCCGTACTGCGGAGCCTGGCCGTACGCCGGCTCGGCCGGCGCGCCGTACTGCGGGGCCTGCCCGTACTGCGGAGCCTCGCCGTACTGCGGCACCTGGCCGTACTGGGGAGCGGCGGGCTGACCTGCGTTCTGACTGGGCGCGTAGGGGTTCTGGTCGTTGCTCATGGGTCTCCTCGGTGGGGGTATGAAGAGATTGATACCAGGCGGTACCAGTCCATAAACCCCGGCCGTATGGGGAGATGTCCCCTCGGCCCCGCGAGGATATGGGGACCTCTCCCCGGACCGCCGTCGATGCATCACCGGAGGTCACGCGGTCGCGCTCCGGCCGCCATCGAAGCCGCACCGGCCACGACACCTGCGCCGTCGCACCAGCCGGACACCGCCGACGTAGCCCGGCGCGCGGCTGGGATGATGTCGCACATGACCTCTCGCGTGGACCTCGCCGCCCTGACCCCGCCCGTCGCCCTGGGTGCGCTCGACGGGCGCTACCGCCGGACCGTCGCGCCGCTGGTCGACCACCTGTCGGAGGCCGCGCTCAACCGCGCCCGCCTCCTCGTCGAGGTCGAGTGGCTCATCCACCTCACCGACCACGGGGTGCTCCCCGGCGCCCCGCGCCTCACCGACGCCGACAAGGACTACCTGCGCGGCGTCGTCGCCACCTTCGGCGCGGACGAGATCGCCGAGCTCGCCGAGATCGAGCGCGAGACGCTCCACGACGTCAAGGCCGTCGAGTACTTCCTCAAGCGCCGCCTCGACGCCGCCCCGGCCACCCTCGGCGAGGGCACCGTGCTCCCGCGCGTGCACGAGATCGTCCACATCTTCTGCACCAGCGAGGACGTCAACAACCTCTCCTACGCCGTCACGGTCAAGGACGCCGTCGAGCGGGTGTGGCTACCGGCCGCCACTGCGATGACCGACGACGTCGCGGCCCTGGCCCGCGAGCACGCCGGCGCCGCCATGCTCGCCCGCACCCACGGGCAGCCGGCAACCCCCACCACGCTCGGCAAGGAGCTCGCCGTCCTCGCGCACCGCCTGCGCCGCCAGCTGCGGCGCGTGGCCGGCGCCGAGTACCTGGGCAAGATCAACGGCGCCACGGGCACCTACGGCGCGCACGCCGCGTCCGTCCCCGGCGCCGACTGGGAGGAGGTGGCGCGCACCTTTGTCGAGCACCTGGGCCTGACCTGGAACCCGCTGACCACCCAGATCGAGTCCCACGACTGGCAGGCCGAGCTCTACGCCGACGTCGCCCGCTTCAACCGCGTGCTGCACAACCTCGCCACGGACGTGTGGACCTACATCTCGCTCGGCTACTTCCGCCAGCGCCTCTCCGCGCAGGGCTCCACCGGCTCGTCGACCATGCCGCACAAGGTCAACCCCATCCGATTCGAGAATGCCGAGGCCAACCTCGAGATCTCCTGCGCGCTCCTGGACACGCTCGGGTCGACCCTGGTGACCTCGCGCCTGCAGCGCGACCTCACCGACTCCTCGACCCAGCGCAACATCGGCACCGCCTTCGGCCACTCGCTGCTCGCGATCGACAACGTCCGCCGCGGCCTCGCCGGCCTCGACGTCGACCACGACGCGCTCGCCCGCGACCTCGACGCCAACTGGGAGGTCCTCGGCGAGGCCGTCCAGCAGGCCATGCGGGCGGCCTCGATCGCGGGCGCGACCGGCATGGAGGACCCCTACGAGCGCCTCAAGGAGCTCACCCGCGGCCGCCGCGTGGACGGGCCGGGCATGCGCGAGTTCATCGCGGGCCTGGGGCTCCCTGACGACGTCGAGGCCCGGCTTCTGGCGCTCGAGCCGGGCACGTACACCGGGCTGGCGGCGTCCCTGGTGCGACACCTGGACGCCTGACCAGGAAGCAGCCGGGCGAGCGCGCCCGGCAGTCCACGAGCAAGAACCCTCGTGCCGAGCAACCAGGTTTCAACACACTTGCTCGGCACGGTCCTTCTTGCTCGCTGTCGGGCTCAGCCCTCGAGCACCTGGCGCAGCGACTCCCGGCCGACGGCGGCCAGCACGGGTGCGTCGTCGGAGTGGGCGGCCATCGCGGTGGCCATGCACAACGCCCAGCCGCGCCCGCGCCGCCAGGTCGCGTCGTCGTAGCGGCCCGCCAGGGCTGCCACCAAGCGGCGGCGACCGGCAGCCTCGAACGTCAGCCACGCCGTCGCCAGGTCCGTTGCGGGGTCCCCGGCAGCCATGTCGCCGAAGTCGATGACGGCGGCCAGGCCTCCGTCGTCGTCCAGGAGCAGGTTGGCGGGGTGGAGGTCACCGTGGATCCACGACGGCGGCCCCTCCCAGGGCGGTGTGCTCACCAGCTCCTTCCAGAGTGCCCCGACCCGGCCGGGGTCCGGCACCGCGCCGTCGGCGAGACGCTCGCGCACGGCGGCGTCGCGCGTCACCAGCGGGACGCCGCGCACAGGGTTGAGCGGGGCGCCCCGCGGTGCCGGGCGGTGAAGCTCGATCACGAACCTCGCCAGCATCTCGGCTGCCGCCCCGCGCTCCACGACCGGGACGTGCGCGGCGGGGGTGCCGGCCAGCCACGGCACGACGGACCAGTGCCACGGGTAGACCGCGGCCGGCCGGCCCGTCCGGACGGGGGCGGGGACCGGCACGGGCAGGTGCGGCGCCAGCTCGGGCAGCCACCGCTGCTCGTGCTCGACGAGCACGGCGGCCTGCCGGCGCCGGGGGACGCGCACGGCCAGGTCCGCGCCCAGGCGCCACAGGACGTTGTCCCAGCCGTTGGCCACGAGCTGCAGCGGCAGCGCCGCGAGGTCGGCGTGCTGCTCGGCAAGCAGGTGCCGGACGAGCGCCTCGTCCACGCGCACCTCGGCCACCGGCATCCGTGCCATGCATCCCTCCGGTCTCGGGTGCTCACACCTCGAGCTGACCTGGACGCGACATGGGGCCTTGGCCCGCAGTCTGTCGCGCCTCCGCCGAGTCTCGCACGGCCGGTGCTCCGGACCGCTACGGTGACGACCGTGCGCGCCGCCCACGGAGCCGGTATCGGCCTCCTTCTTGTCGTCGGTGGCCTCGCGCTCGCTCTCGCCCTGCGGACCGAGGCCTGGTTCGCGTGGACGGGTGACCGCTCCTACGAGGCCGCCGTCATCGCCGCGGGACGCGTCCTCGTCCTCGGGGTGCCGCAGTACGTCGGTCTGGCGGCCGCCCTCGTCGGCCTGGTCATGCTGGCAGCAGCAGGTGGGTACGAGCTCGCACGTCGGCGACTGCGGGACTGACCGCGGCTGCGAGCGTGGCTGGCCGACGTGGCCGACAACCGCCGTCGGACCACAACTGGGGCACCGCGGACCAGGGATGGCCGGCACCGCCGTCGGACCACGGCCGGGGCACCGCGGACCAGGGATGGCCGGCACCGCCGTCGGACCACGGCTGGGGCACCGCGGACTAGGGATGGCCGGAACCGTCGTCGGATCACGGGATGACACTGCCGGCCGCGGCTCCGACCGCGGGATGTGCAGGCTCACAGCTCGCGGCTGAGGCGCTCCACGCGCTCCGCCCGTACCGTGGTCTCTCGTGATCCCCGTGCTGCTGTCCGCCCAGACCGGCTCCGACGCGCCCCTGACCGGCATCGCCGCGTGGGCCGTGGGCGTCATGGAGACCCTCGGCGGCTTCGGCGCCGCCCTGCTCATCGGCCTCGAGAACCTCTTCCCGCCGCTGCCGAGCGAGGTCATCCTCCCGCTGGCCGGGTTCACCGCCTCCCAGGGAACCCTGGGCCTCGTCGAGGTCATCGCGTGGTGCACGGGCGGCTCGGTGGTGGGCGCGTGGGTGCTCTACGCCATCGGCGCCCTGCTCGGCCGCGACCGCACCCGCGCCATCATGAACTGGCTCCCGCTGGTCAAGATGGAGGACGTGGACAAGACCGAGGCCTGGTTCCACAAGCACGGCAAGGGCACCGTTTTCGTCGGGCGGATGATCCCGATCTTCCGGTCGCTGATCTCCATCCCTGCCGGCATCACCCACATGCCGCCCCTGCTGTTCACGGCGCTGACGCTGGCCGGCTCGCTGATCTGGAACACCGTGCTCATCGTCGCCGGCTACGCCCTCGGCGAGAACTGGCACATCGTTCAGGAGTACGTCGGCGTCTTCTCCAAGATCGTCATCGTCGCGGTGATCCTGTTCCTCGCGTGGTTCGTCGTCTCGCGGGTGCGGGCGATGCGCGTCGAGCACAGGACCGGCCACGGCACCGGCACCGCGGGTCGAGGCACGGCGACCGCGGGTGGAGGCACGGCGACCGCGGGTGGAGGCACGGCGACCGCGGGTGGAAGCACGGTCGCCGCGGAGGAGGGCCCGACTCCCGCCGAAAGAGGAACCGACCCCGCCGAGAAGCACGACCCGCGCCTGAGCTGACGGCCGCCGCGCGTCACCCGTGACCGCGCAGACCGGCGGGCGTGCGCAGACCGGCGGGCGTGTGAGATAAAGCGGATCCGACGCCGCCCGTCACCCGTCACCGCGCAGACCGGCGGGCGTGTGAGATCGAGCGCGATCCGCCGCCGCCCCTCCCGTTCGGACCGACGGGGCGCCTAACCTTGCCTGTCGCCTGCCGCGCAGCGCCGTTCCGCGCGCCCGATCTACCCGGGGGAAACCACACCCATGACCGAAGCCCCGACGTTCCTCTCCGTCGTGCCGCCGCTGCTGGCGATCCTCATGGTGGTGCTCACCAAGAAGGTGCTGCTGAGCCTCGGCGTCGGCGTCGTGAGTGCGGCCCTGGTCCTCGCGGGCGGGAGCCCGGCCGGCACGCTCGGCCTGGTGTGGGAGGCGTTCCTCGGCATCTTCTGGGCCGACGGCGCACCGAACACCTCGAACATCTACATCGTGCTGTTCCTGCTGATCCTCGGCGTGGTGGCGGCGTTCATCATGATGGCCGGGGGCAGCCGCGCGTTCGGCCGCTGGGCGATGGAGCGCGTGGGCAGCCGCCGCGGCTCCCAGCTCCTCGCCGCCGTGCTCGGCGTCGTCATCTTCATCGACGACTACTTCAACGCCCTCGCCGTCGGGCAGGTGGCCAAGCCCCTGACCGACCGGCACCGCGTCTCGCGCGCGAAGCTCAGCTACATCATCGACTCCACGTCCGCCCCGGTGTGCGTGATCGCCCCGTTCTCCAGCTGGGGGGCCAGCATCATCGGGATCATGGCGCCGATCGTCGTCGCCGCCGGACTCGTCGACGTCACCGCCTTCGAGGCCTTCCTCGCCACGATCCCGATGAACTACTACGCCTGGGCGACGCTCGCGCTGGTCTTCGCGACCGTCCTGCTGCGCGTGGACCTCGGCGCCATGCGCAAGGAGGAGCTGCGCACGCTGGCCGACGGCGAGCCGTACGCCCCCGGCAAGAAGGTGGCGGGCGAGCTGTCCAAGGAGCTCCCGGAGCACCGCCCCGGCTCGATCAGCGCGCTGGTCCTGCCGTTCCTCGCGCTCGTGGTCGGCGTCGTCGGCGCGATCGTCTGGACCGGGCACACCGAGTCGGGCTCCTGGGACGTCATGGAGATCTTCGCCAGCACGCTGGTGACGGAGTCGCTCCTGATGGGAGGCCTGCTCGGCCTGGTCGTCACCCTGGTGCTCTACCTCCGGGACACCCGCAGCAACGAGCGGTTCGGCGCCGGCACTTTCCGCGACGGGTGGACGCAGGGCATGTCCTCGATGCTGCCCGCCATCTACATCCTGCTGCTCGCGTGGATGCTCGTCGGGCTCATCGACCAGCTCGGGACCGGGCAGTACCTCGCGGGTCTCGTGGCCGCGGCCTCGCTGGACCCGCAGTGGCTCGTGCCCATCATGTTCGTCGTCGCCTCCGGCATGGCGTTCGCGACCGGCACCTCCTGGGGCTCCTTCGGCATCCTGCTCCCCATCGCCGGGCAGGTCATGTCCGGCGTGGGCGAGCCCGGACTGGTCATCCCCGCGATGGCGGCCGTGCTGGCGGGGTCGGTCTTCGGCGACCACTGCTCGCCGATCTCGGACACGACGATCCTGTCCTCCACCGGCGCGGGCGCCAACCACATCGACCACGTCATGACCCAACTGCCCTACGCGCTGACCGCGGCCGGGGCCTCCCTGGCCGGGTACGTCGCCCTGGCGCTGACCTCCAGCGCGTGGGCCGGCCTCTGCGTGACCGCGCTGGTGCTGGCGGGCGTCCTGGTGTGGGTCCGCCGCACCGTGCGGCCCGTCGAGGAGGAGGCGACGGCGCTCGAGACCGCCGTCGTCTGAGAGGCGTCCGGCAGGGTCACCGGCCTCGCGGCAGCTACGACGCCGGGGCGAGCTGGTCCAGCCGGCGCAGCAGGACCCCCTCGCGAAGCGCCCACGGGCAGATCTCCAGCTCCTCGACGCCCAGCGCCTTCATGGCCCGCTGCGCGACGATCGCCCCGGCCACGATCTGGTAGGTGCGCTCCGGGGTGATGCCGGGCAGCTCCATGCGCTGCTCGGCGGGGATCTTCGCCAGCCGCGGGGTCCAGTCCGCCAGGTCGGCCAGGCGCATCCGCCGTCGCTCCTCCGGGCCGACGACGGCCACCTGCTGGCCCGCCAGCCGGGCGAGCGAGCGGAACGTCTTCGACGTCGCCACCACGTGGTCGGGCGGCGGCAGCTCGGCGAGGTCGTCGGCAACCTCGGCGAGCGTCTTCTTGACGTAGGCCTTCAGCGCGTCGACCTCCTTCTCGCTGGGCGGGTCGGAGTGCAGGAACCGGCGCGTGAGGCGGCCCGCCCCGAGGGGGACGGAGACGGCGTACTCGGGCCGCTCGTCCAGCCCGGCGGCGATCTCCAGCGAGCCCCCGCCGATGTCGAGGACCAGGAGGCGCCCGGCGGCCCAGCCGTGCCAGCGCCGCGCGGCCAGGAACGTCAGCTCGGCCTCCTGCTTGCCGCTGAGCACCCGTAGCTCCACGCCGGCCAGCTCGGAGAGGTGAGCGAGCACCTCGGGACCGTTCGCCGCCTCCCGGATCGCCGACGTCGCGAGGCCGACCATCTCCTCGACCCCGAGCTTCCCCGCCGCCTTGACCGCCTTGCGCACCGCGAGCCCGAGGGTCTCGATCCCCTCGGCGTTGATCGCGCCGTCGTCGTCGAGGTAGCGCATCAGCCGCACGGTGCTGCCGACGTCGGCGGCCGGGTCCGGACGGGCGGCGGGCTCCGCGTCGACGGCCAGCAGGTGCACCGTGTTGGAGCCGATGTCCAGGACGCCCAGTCGCATGGGCCTACCGTACGGCCGTGTTCCCCGGCCGGGCGCCGCACCACCTATTGTGACGTGGACCTCGCACCCGACCGGAGACCTCATGGCCACCATCCTGCAGAAGGCGATCACGCCCCCGATGTCCGCCGCGTACCTCGAGCGAGGACTCGACCGGGTCGCCGGCTACGTGGTGCCCGCGGCCGACGTCGCCGGCGTGACCTCGACGGCGGACCTCTTCGAGCTTCACGGTCTCGGGTTTCCTGGGTCCCCCTTCTCCCCCGACGCCCCGATCGACGTCCTGCACCTGCCCGTCTCCCCGACGGCGGTCGTCCTCCCCGCCACCGGCGGCCAGGACGAGGAGGGCCGACGCCGGACGGGAGGGCCGTTCCTCGAGCGCCCGCCGTTCACGGGCACCGGCTTCACGTCGGCGGGCGACGTCGTCGCCCCGCTGTCCTGGGTCGAGCACACCCGCCTCACGCCCGGCGCCCGGCTGTGGCGCTTCACGCCCGGCGAGGCCGAGCCCGAGCTGATCGGCACCTACCACGGCGTCGCGTTCGGCTGGCAGAACCACCTCGACGGCGACAGCTTCCACGCGATCGTGCCCTCGAAGTACGTCGGGCACGTGGCGAAGATCGACGTCGGCACGTTCGCGGCCGACGTCGCGACCGACGAGGCCGGCAACCCCACGGTGCTGACCCTGGTCACCCCCTCGCGGGACGCCGAGCAGCACGGGTTCAGCCGCACCGAGGCGGGCATGTGGGCGCGCAAGGTCCCGGCCGCCGACGCCCTCGAGATCTTCGAGATCCACGCGAGCGCCCGCTGGCACGGCATCCCGGTGCGGATCGTCGACCAGGGCCCGAACAAGGAGGGCGAGCAGTTCTGCCGCGTCGCCTCCCTCGCGCACGACGCCGACATCGCCGAGCGCCTCCACATGGACAAGCTCGACGCGGGCGTCTACGAGACGACCGTCGCGCTGTCCGCGCTGACCGACGTGGTCTACGCCCAGCGGGTGCCGCGCGGCTGGGCGCGTGAGGGGCAGCTCAAGACGGCCGCGCAGCAGCCGGCGGCGACGACGACGCCCGCGCGCCGCGCCTCCGGTGCCACGCCGACGGTGGGGCGTCCCGTCGTCACCGTCGGGGCCGGCGCGGACGGCTCCGCCAGCCCGATGGCCAAGCACGCCGCGCACCTGCAGCGGGTGGCCCAGGGCCTGGTCTCCGTGGCGCCGACCGGGTGGACGCGCGCCCGGGTGCTGTGCCGCATGGTCGGCACGCGCGGCGAGCTGCTCGCCGCCTCGACCGGCCCCGACGGCAAGGAGGTCGGTCTGCCCGGCCTGCCCGGCGACGTCGGCAAGGCGCTGGCGGAGATGCGGCACGCCAGCTTCGAGCCGGGCAAGGGCACGTGGTTCGCCGCGCTGGTCACCCTCGAACCAGCCGGCAAGCTGACCCTGAACCTGGACTACACCCACGAGCAGAAGTGGTCCAAGCCGCTCGAGTCCGGGCAGTACGCCGAGGACCTGCGCCGGTACCCGCGCGACGAGGAGCACATCCCCGACTGGCTGCGCGAGCGCCTGGCGGAGGACGAGGCGTCCGACGCGCGGCCCGACGGCCCGCCCGCGGAGTCCGCGCCGCCCGCGCCGCCCGCGCCACTCGCGCCACCCGCGCCACCCGCGCCACCCGCGGAGGCGTAGGGGGCGACGTTCGCGCGGACTCCTCTCGCTCGCGCGTAGCGACCCTGGCGGTCGAGCCGGCCGGTCGAGCTCCGAGGCCGTCGATCGCTCGTCGGCCGGTCGAGCACTCCGGGCGAACGCTGCTGGGCAGGCGAAGTGCTCCCGGGCAGATGAAGTGCTTTCGGGACCACTTCGTCTGCCCAGGAGCACTGAGCCGTCGACCGCACCGTTCGCAGCAACGTCGACACAGGCAGAAGCCGGAAGGACCAAGGTCCCCTCGACACGGATACCCCCTAGGGGTACCGTTTCAGTCGGGCGCCGACCACAGGGGTCGGTGCACACGGACGGGGAGGGGCGTCATGGCCGGCTACAGCGGCACGAAGGACGACTACGCCCGGCGGCTGCGTCGCATCGAGGGCCAGGTGCGCGGCATCGCGCGCATGGTCGACGAGGACACGTACTGCATCGACGTGCTCACCCAGATCTCCGCGGTCACCAAGGCGTTGCAGGCGGTCGGCATCGGCCTGGTCGAGGACCATCTCGGCCACTGCGTCGTCGAGGCCGCTCGGTCCTCCGACGAGGAGGGCCAGGAGAAGGTCACCGAGGCCGCCGCGGCGATCGCCCGACTCGTCCGTTCCTGACCACCGCGCGAGGAGAACCCATGAGCACCACCGAGATCGACCGCACCACCGTCGTCGACGTCGAGGGCATGACCTGCGGCCACTGCGTCCAGCACGTGACCAGCGAGCTCGAGGCCCTGCCCGCCGTCAAGAACGTCTCCATCCAGCTCAACGCGGGCGGCGTCTCGCCCGTCACGGTCGTCTCCGACACCGTCCTCGACGACGACGCCCTCCGGGCCGCCGTGGACGAGGCCGGCTACACCGTGGCCGGGATCCGCCGCGACGCCTGAGCACGACACCGCAGGCGCCCGACGAGCACCCGCGCACCCGCGTCGCCCCGGGTTCCCCCTGGGCGGCAACCCGCAGGCGCCCAGACGGCGCTCCCAGTGACGGCTCCGGCCGGCGACGAGCCGGCCGGGCCACCGTCCACCCAGAAAGGTCTGGCGTGTCCACCTCCACCGATCCCCACGCACCGCTCGCACCCCTCGCCGAGGTCGACCTCGCCGTCGACGGCATGACGTGCTCGTCCTGCGTGGCGCGCGTGGAGAAGAAGCTCAACAAGGTGCCGGGCGTCGTCGCGACGGTGAACCTGGCGACCGAGTCGGCGCACGTCGAGCTCACCCAGGACGTCAGCGACGCCGACCTCGTCGGCGCGATCCAGGCGGCCGGGTACGCCGGCACCGTCACGCGCCGCCGCTCCACCGCGCCGGCCACGGGGACGACGGCGCAGACCGCAGGCTCCGGGGGGACGGCGCAGACCGCAGGCTCCGGGACGACGGCGCAGCCGGCCGCCCCGGCCGTCCTGCGCGAGGTGGACCTCGCCGTCGACGGCATGACCTGCTCCTCCTGCGTGGCGCGGGTGGAGAAGCGGCTCAACAAGGTCCCCGGCGCGACCGCCACGGTCAACCTCGCCACCGAGTCCGCGCACGTGACGCTGACCGAGGACGTCGACCCCGGCGACCTCGTCGCCGCGGTCGCGGCGGCGGGCTACACGGGCCGGGTGACCGGCTCCCGCGGCCCGGCCGGCGCGTCGGCCGGTGCCCCGTCGGCCAGCGCGACCACCCCGCAGCCGGACCGCCCGACCACGACCTCGCAGGCAGGCCGCCCGACCGGCACGACGCCGGCGGACGGCGGGACCGCCTCGGTCGCCGGCGACACGGTCGGCGCCAACGCCCACGACACCTCCTCCCCCGCCGAGCGCCGCGCGGAGGACCTCAGGCGCAGGCTCAGGATCTCCGCGGTCCTCACCCTCCCGGTCCTCCTGCTCTCGATGGTCCCGGCGCTGCAGTTCACCGGCTGGCAGTGGGTCGTCCTCCTCCTCGCGCTGCCGGTGGTCACCTGGGGCGCCTGGCCGTTCCACCTCTCCGCGTTCCGGGCCGCCCGCCACGGCGCGTCGACGATGGACACGCTCGTCTCCCTCGGCGTCACGGCGGCGACGCTGTGGTCGCTGTGGGCGATCACGCTCGGCGGCGCCGGCGAGATCGGCATGCGCATGGAGTTCACGCTCTTCCCCGCGCAGGGCGAGCACGGCATGACCCCGGAGCTGTACTTCGAGGTCGCGGCCGTGGTGACCACGTTCCTGCTCGCCGGCCGCTACGCCGAGTCCCGCTCGCGCCGTCGCGCCGGCGACGCCCTGCGCTCCCTGCTCTCCCTGGGCGCGAAGGACGTCGCCCGGGTCACGCTCGACGCCGACGGCCGCCGCTCGGAGGAGCGGGTGCCGATCGACACCCTCGCCGTGGGGGACCTCTTCGCCGTCCGGCCGGGCGAGAAGGTGGCCACCGACGGCGTCGTCGTCGAGGGCATCTCCGCCCTGGACACCTCGCTGCTGACCGGAGAGCCGGTCCCGGTCGACGCCGGACCGGGCGACGACGTCGTCGGTGCGACGGTCAACACGTCGGGCAACCTGCTCGTGCGCGCCACCCGCGTGGGCGAGGAGACCACCCTCGCCCAGATCGGCCGCCTGGTCAGCCAGGCGCAGACCGGCAAGGCGCCGGTGCAGCGGCTCGCCGACCGCATCTCCGCCGTCTTCGTGCCGATCGTGATCGCCCTGGCCGTCCTCACCTTCGCCGCCTGGCTGCTGCTCGACAACCCGCTGCAGGCGGCGTTCACGGCGGCCGTCGCGGTGCTGATCATCGCCTGCCCGTGCGCTCTGGGCCTCGCGACCCCGACGGCGCTGCTCGTCGGCACCGGCCGCGCCGCGCAGCTCGGCATCCTGATCAAGGGACCGGAGATCCTCGAGTCGACCCGTCGGGTCGACACGATGGTCCTGGACAAGACCGGCACCGTCACCGAGGGCCGTATGCAGCTGGCCGACGTGCTGGCTCCCTCCCTGGCGCCCACCCGGCACGTCGTGGGCGCGGCAGCGGACACCGGCGTCGACGACCTGCGCGCCCAGGTCCTGCACCTGGCCGGCGCCGTCGAGTCCGGCAGCGAGCACCCCATCGCCCGCGCCATCACCGAGGCGGCCCGCACCGGCGGCACCGCCCTCCCCCGCATCAGCGGCTTCTCCAACCACGCCGGCCGCGGCGTCTCCGCCACGGTCGACGACGGCGGCACGCCCCGCGAGGTGCTCGTCGGCCGCCCGTCGTGGCTCGCCGAGCAGGGAGTGGGCGGCGTCGGGGAGGACGACGAGGTGGCCCGGGCCCACCGCCACGCCGAGGGCGACGGCGCGACCGCCGTCGTCGTGGCCTGGGACGGCGAGGCACGCGGGGTGCTGGCGCTGCGGGACGAGGTCAAGCCGACCTCCGCCGAGGCGGTGGCGCAGCTGAAGGAGCTGGGCATCACGCCGCACCTGCTGACCGGGGACAACCGCGCCGCCGCCGAGCGCGTGGCCGCGCAGGTGGGCATCGCGCCCGAGAACGTCATCGCCGAGGTGCTGCCGGACCAGAAGCTCGACGTCGTCAAGGACCTTCAGGATCGCGGCCGGGTGGTCGGGGTGGTCGGCGACGGCGTGAACGACGCCGCCGCCCTGGCCCAGGCCGGCCAGCGCGGCCTCGGGCTCGCGATGGGCACCGGCACCGACGTGGCCATCGAGGCCTCGGACATCACGCTCGTGCGCGGCGACCTGCGATCGGCCCCGACGGCGATCCGCATCTCCCGCGGGACGCTGCGGATCATCAAGCAGAACTTGTTCTGGGCGTTCGCCTACAACGTGGCCGCGATCCCGCTGGCCGCGCTCGGGCTGCTCAACCCGATGATCGCGGGGGCGGCGATGGCGGCGAGCTCGGTCATCGTCGTCGGGAACTCGCTGCGGCTGCGCCGCGCGGGCTGAGGCATCGCCGGGGCGACGGCGCCCAACCGGCCGAGGCGACGGACTCAAAATCCGTTCAATGAGGGGGCGGCGCGCACGCTGCGCGCCGCCGTCGTCCTAGCGCCCTGTGCCGACGAGTCCCTCCACGAGCTCGACCGTCACCTCGTGGAGGCTGCCGACCACGGCCGCGGCGAGCGCTAGGGCGTCGTCGGCGGGCGGGAACGCCTCGTGCGGCACGGCGATGACCTTCATGCCGGCGGCCGCCGCCGAGCGCAGCCCGTTGCTGGAGTCCTCGATGGCCACGGCCCGCGCGGGGTCCACGCCGAGCAGCTCACAGACCTTCGCGTAACCGTCCGGGGCCGGCTTGCCCGCCGCGACCTCCTCGGTCGAGACCGTGGCCCGGAACCGCTCGGTGAGCCCGAGCTCGCGCAGGACGGCGTCGATCAGGCGGCGGGGCGAGGACGAAGCCAGGCCCAGCGGCCAGCGCTCCGAGAGCCGCTCGACGGCCTCGACCGCGCCCGGCAGGGTGGGCAGGTGCTCGTGGTAGCGCGCCGCCATGGCGCCGATCGTGCGCTCGGCGACCGCCGCCGCGTCCCCGTCGACGCCGACGGTGCTGGCCATGTACTCGGACCACTCCGGCGTGGACATGCCCATCATCGCGTGGGTGGCCTCCTCGGGCCACGGCACGCCGTCCCGCGCGGCGAGGCCGCGGCGGACCTCGTCCCAGATGGTCTCGGTGTCGGTCAGGATCCCGTCCATGTCGAAGACGACGGCGGAGACGGCGGACTCGTTCATGCCCCCATGGTGCCTCACCACCGCGTCACGCCTTCCGTCCCTCGCCAGGCGTCCGGGCCGCCACGTCCCCGCAGCGGCCCGGGGCCCGGCATCGCCGGCGCCTCAGTGCCTGAGGTGCTCCTCCAGGACGTCGACGGCCAACCCGTCGAGGGCCGAGACGACGGCGGAGATCTCCCGCAGGACCACGGCGCGCTCCTCACCCCGTCGAACCATGCGACGGATGCGCCGCACCTGACCCTCGATATCCTCGAGGCGCGCGCCGGGCCTCGACCCGTGGGCGCGGGGCCGGGCTCTCTCGCGCTGCCCGATCTCCCGGAGCCGCCGTGCGTTCTCCGCCTCGCCGACCAGGTCGCGAGCCCTCAGCTCGTGCAGATCAAGCCACATGTCCATGTTGTGCCCTCGCCCTTCCGGGATCGCCCTGTCACCAGTGCAGGCGGTACGGGTAGGAGCGGACGAGGACGCCCGCGACGACGGCGACCGCCAGCAGCGCGGCCAGCGCCGGCAGGACGCCGCCGAGCAGGAAGACCCACTCGGTGCCCTGCAGGCCGACCATCGCCGCCCCGGCCGCCGCGGGCGGGTGGGAGACGCGGGCCACGGCGGTGACCAGCACGGCGAGGCCCGCGGCGACGACCGCGGCGGCGGTCGAGCTGCCCCACGTGTCCACGATCGCCAGGGCGACGACCAGCGAGAGGCCGTAGGCGAGCACGACGGTCCGCGTCCTGGCCAGCGGGCTGCCCGGGGCGGTGGCGAGGATGGTGGCCGTCGCGACGAACGGGATGGCGAACGTCGGCAGCCCGAGCAGCTCCAGGCCGGCCAGCGCCGCGAGCATCGCAGTGGCGATCGCGCCGGGGACGAGGAGCCGCGACACCCCTACGGGCGCCTCCACGGCCGTCACGGCTGATCACCGAGAGCGTCACGGAGGAACTCCCGCACCAGCCGGCTGATCTCGGGCAGGTGCGTCTCGAGGGCGAAGTGCCCGGCGTCGAGGAGGTGGATCCGGGCGTCAGGGAGGTCACGGGCGAAGGCCCGCGCTCCCTCGGGCCCGAAGATCTCGTCGCCCCGGCCCCAGACGGCGAGCAGGGGCGGGCGGTGCTCGCGGAACATCGCCTGGAACGCGGGGTACTCGTCGAGGTTGAAGAGGTAGTCGGCGAACAGGTCCAGCTGGAGCTCCGCGTTGCCCGGGCGGTCGAGCCTGGCCTGGTCCAGGGTCCAGGTGTCCGGGGAGATGCGCTCGAGCCGGTCGGCCGGGACGCCGTGCGTGTACTGCCAGCGGGTCGCCTCCAGCGTCAGGAGCGCACGAACGGCGGTGTCGTCGGGGCGCTCGCCGGCGGCCCGGGCGGTCGCGTAGGTCACGAGCGGCTCCCAGAACGAGGTGAACCCCTCCTCGTAGGCGTTGCCCGACTGGCTGATGATCGCGGTGACCCGCTCGGGCTGGCGCGCCGCGATGCGCAGGCCAATCGGGGCGCCGTAGTCCTGGACGTAGAGGGCGAACCTGCCGAGGCCCAGCTGGTCGAGCAGGCCCAGCGTCAGCTCCGTGAGGAGCTCGAACGTGTAGCGCACCTGGTCGGCGGGCGGGGCGTCGCTCGCGCCGAAGCCCAGGTGGTCGGGGGCGAGGACGTGGTACTCCCCGGCCAGCTCCGCCATCAGGCCCCGGTACATGTGCGAGCTGGTCGGGAAGCCGTGGAGCAGAACCAGGGTGGGCCGGGCCGGGTCCCCCGCCTCCCGGTAGGCGAGCGTGTGGCCGCCGACGACGGCGGTGCGGTAGCGGACGGCCCCGCCGGTGGCGGAGCGGGGGGCCAGGGCTGTGGTCGACATGGTGACTCCTCGTGGACGGGCGACGTGGCCGAGAACGCTCGTTCTCTCGTGCGTCGCTACACTAGGAGAACCATCGTTCTCGGTCAAGGAGGTTTTCGACGTGGCAACCCCGGACCCCGGTTCCGACCGTGAGGCGCTCGTCGGTGCGGCGTCGTCGCTCTACTACGAGCACGGCATCCAGGCCGTGGGGATGGACGCCGTGCGGGCCGCCGCCGGCGTGCCCCTCAAGCGGCTGTACCGCACCTTCCGCTCCAAGGACGATCTGATCGAGGCCACGTTGCGGGAGCGCGACGCCGCGATCTTGACGTCCGTCCGTCAGTACGTCGACGAGCGGCGCCCGGCTGGCGCGGAGGAGGCCGTCCTGGCGGTCTTCGACTGGATGTCCTCATGGTTCGCGGAGGAGACGTTCCGGGGCTGCGCCTTCATCAACGCGTTCGGGGAGCTCGGGGACGACGCTCCCCGCGTGGCGACGGCGGTCCGTGACCACAAGCGCGCGTTCCGCTCGGCGCTCGCCGAGCTGGTGTCGGGGCTCGAGCTACCGCCGGAGCGGGCGGAGGCGCTCACGGAGCAGCTCTACATCGTCGCGAACGGTGCGATGGCGACCGCGCCGATCACCGGCTCGCCGCAGACCGCCCTCGACGCCAAGGCCATCGCCCGCGCGCTCATCGCCGGCGCCCGCCGCGAGCCCGCCTGACGCACCCGCCCTGCAGGGTTGCCCGCGGCCTGCTCTCCCGGCAGGGTCGCCCGCCTGACGCACGTCCGGCACGGCCGGCCACCTGACGCACCGCGTCTGGCGACGTCGTCCCGGCAGGTTCGTGAGGGACACTGAGCCGGTGGACGACAGGACGATCCCCGCCGGCACGACGCCCACCACGGCGGCGCAGTCCGTGGCCGCCGCCCAGTCCGGGGCCGCCACCCAGACCGGGGCCGCCACCCAGACCGGGGCCGCCCGGACCGCTGCGCCACAGCCCGCCGAAGCACAGTCCGTGGCCGCCGCCCAGTCCGGGGCCGCCGCACCAGGGCCCGCGGAAACGTCGACCGCCACGGCGGCGCAGATCCCGGCAGGGGTCGCTCTCGGTCCCCTGCGCTCCCGCCTGCGCAGCGAGGTGCTCATCGTCCTGGGGCTCTCCCTGGGCCAGTCGGCGGTCTACGCCCTCGTCAACATCGTGGCCCGGCTCACCCTCGTGACCCCGCTGGGCCAGCAGAGCACGGCGATGAACCCCTCGCGCTCGCCGCGCCCGTACCTCGACCTCACCTACCAGCTGCTGTCGATCGGCTTCGCACTGGTCCCGGTCGCCCTCGCCCTCTACCTGCTCTCCGAGCCGGGTCGCCGGGCCACCGCACGCATCGGGCTGGACTGGCGGCGCCCCGGGCGCAACCTCGCCGCCGGCGTGGGCCTCGCGGCGCTCATCGGCGTCCCGGGCCTGGGCCTGTATCTCGCCGGGCGGGCGCTGGGCATCACGGTCGAGGTCCAGGCAGCCACCCTGAACGACCACTGGTGGACCGTGCCGGTGCTCGTCCTCGCCGCGCTGCAGAACGCCCTGCTCGAGGAGGTGGTGGTCGCGGGGTACCTCATCGAACGCCTCGAGCAGCTGGGCTGGCGACCCCCGGCCGTCCTGGCCGCGAGCGCGGTCACGCGCGGCGCCTACCACCTGTACCAGGGGTTCGGGCCGTTCCTCGGCAACGTGGTGATGGGCCTGATCTTCGGCCAGTACTACCGCCGACGACGCCGCACCATGCCGCTCGTCGTGGCGCACACCCTCATCGACGTGGTCGCCTTCGTCGGCTACGCGCTGCTCCCACCCGGGGCGCTCGCGGCGCTCGGCCTGGGCTGAGCACCGACCCCCGACGGCCGACGCTCAGGCGGCGCGGTCGAGCTCCCGCCACGCCCGTCGCAGCCGCCAGCCGTGGGCGATCAGCGCGGCGCCGGCGACCAGCGACCCGATCCCGACGACGACCGTGACCAGCAGCAGCGCCGCCGTCGGGAAGAGCATGAGCAGAACCCCGAGCAGCGCGAGAAGGACCCCGGCGACCACGCCGCCCGACCAGGTGCCCGGCGCGAGGGCCCGGGTCTGCACGGAGACGGCGAGCATCACCATGCCGGTGACGAGGGCGGCGGCGCCGGTCAGCACCATGAAGCTGTTCGCGGTGATGGACGGCTGCCACACCAGGAAGAGCCCGGCGAGCACCCCGGCGACGCCGCGGACGAGCCGCCAGGACGACCCCCACTGGCCGCGCGCGAGAACTCCCTGCACGACCGACACGACCCCGTCGGCCAGCACCCCGACGCCGAGCACGGTGACGACCGCCGCGAGGGAGGTCAGCGGGGCCAGGAGGAGCGCCACCCCCACCAGCAGCGTCACCACGCCGCGTCCGAGGGGCACCCGCCACGAACGGGCGGTGTAGCGCGCGAGCTCCCCGCGCAACCGCGAGCGCGGGTCGGTCCAGGACATCGCTCCTCCTCGCGGCACGGCCGCCCACCCCCGTACTTGGTTTTACCCAGCCAACCATACCGTGCTGCGCGCCTCGCCCGGACGCCCGGAACCGCGGCGCACCGCGCCCGGCAGGGTCCGCCGTCGGCCCGGGGCGCCCGCCGTAGACTCGCCAGCATGAGCCTGCATCCGGGGGACGGCGGCGCCACGATGCCCGCGACAGCCCCGGTGGAGGACGTGCCGCCGAGGCGTGAGGTGCTGCTGGTCGACGCCCCGCAGACGCGCGTGCGCCGGCCGGGCGACCTGCTCGCCCTCGTCGCCTCGCTGCTCGGCATCGGCTTCGTCCTCGTGCTGGCGGTCTACGCCCACGCCACCACGCAGGGGGTGACCGAGGACGTCCAGTCCGCCGTCGCGAACGTGCTGCGCCAGGTGCTCCTCATCCCGGTCACCGTCCTCGAGGGCCTGGTCTCCTTCTTCGTCCCGCTCGTCGTGCTCGTGGACCGGGTGGTGCGGCGCAGCTGGCGCTCCGCGCTGGAGGCGCTCGCCACGGGCGTCGCGGCCGTCCTGCTCGCCGTCGGGGCGCTCTGGCTGCTCGACACCGTCGCGCCGGCCTCCCTCACCCAGGGCCTGACGATCACCTCCGAGGGCGACACCGTCATCGGCCTGAACGTCTACGCCGCCGGCATCGCCGGCGTGCTCACCGCCGTGGGCGACCGCTCGCACAGCCGCATGCTGAAGTGGTCGTGGAACCTGCTGTGGATCGTGCTGGCGCTGTCGGTGGTGCAGGGGGACCAGACGCTGCCCGGCGCGTTCGTCGCCGTCCTGCTGGGCCGCGCGGCCGGGCTGGCCATGCGGTACGCCTCGGGGGTCGCGCACGAGCGGGCCACCGGCGTGCACCTGGTGCGCGGGCTGCGGCGGGCCGGGCTGGACCCCGTCAAGGTGGTGCGCATGGACCCGGTGCTGACCGGCACCCACGCGCAGGCCTGGACCGTGACCACCTCCTCGCCGATCGGCTACACCGAACGGCTCCGCGAGCCGTCGGGGGTCGCGGCGGACGACGACGTGGGACGCCACCGTCCCGGCGCCGTCCCGCCGGAGCCGGCCACCCCGGCGGACCTGCTCGCAGCCGTCGACCAGGAGGGCTCGACCGGGGACACGATCGTCCCGGACCCGCTCACCGACCCGGGTCAGATCCTGCAGGAGGTCTCCTCCTCGGCGGTGCTGACCCTCGACGTCGAGTCGGCGCACCGGCTCTACGCCATCTGGGACGCCGAGGGGCTCCGCCACGACGTCACGGTGCTCGACGGCGACCGGCACGTGGTGGGCGTGCTGGCCTCGATGTGGGAGAGCATCCGCCTGCGCGGCATCGACCGGCGCCCCGCCACCACCCTGCGCGAGGCGGCCAACCGGGCCGCGCTCATGGCGTTCGCCACCCAGGCGGCCGGGGTCAGGACGCCCGAGCTCGTCGGCATCACCGAGTCCCGCGACTCGGTCCTCATCGTCCACGAGCACGTGCCGGGCGCCCGCCGCCTCGACGAGCTCGCCCCCGACGAGCTCGACGACGACCTGCTCGAGCAGATCTGGGCCCAGCTCCGGGCCGCGCACGCCAAGGGGCTGGCCCACCGCGACCTGAGCGCCGACGCGGTGCTCGTCGACCGGGCCGGCCTGGTGCGGATCATCTCCTGGGAGAACGGCGAGATCGTCTCCTCCGAGCTGTCCCGCCGCATCGACCTGGCGCAGCTGCTCGCCATGCTCGCCGTCCTGGTGGGCACCGAGCGCGCGCTGGCGTCCGCCGCCCGCGTGCTGACCCGCGACCAGCTCGCGTCGATGGCTCCGCTCCTGCAGCCGGTGGCCCTGCCCGCCACCACCCGCGCCGCCGCCTCGAACCTCAAGGACCTGCTGGCCACCCTGCGCGAGGAGCTGGTCGAGCTCATCCCCCGCGCCGACGTCGCGCCGCTGCAGCTCAACCGGTTCTCCGTGCGCACGGTCGTCACGCTGACCGTGGCGGTGGTGGCGGTGTGGGCGCTGCTGTCCTGGCTGAACATCGAGGAGGTCACCGCGGCCGTCGCGGCGGCCAACCCGGTCTGGATCTTCGTGGCGTTCGGCATGGGGCTGCTCACCTACGTCGGGTCGGCGATGGGGCTCGCGGCGTTCGCGCCCGAGCGCCTCGGCCTGTGGCGCACGACCCTGGTGCAGGTGGCGGCCTCGGTGGTGTCGCTCGTCGCCCCCGCGGGCATCGGACCGGCCGCCCTGAACCTGCGCTTCCTGAACAAGGCGCGCATCTCCACGCCGCTCGCGGTCGCCACCGTCGGCCTGGTGCAGCTCTCGCAGTTCATCACCACGGTGCTGCTGCTCGCGGCGGTCGCGCTGCTGACGGGCTCGGCGGGCACGCTGAGCGCGCCGTCGGGCTCGGTGATCCTCGCCGTCGCGATGGTGCTGGTGACGATCGTCGTGGTCCTCCTCGTCCCGGCGGTGCGCGCGTGGGTGTGGGAGAAGGTCGCGCCGACGCTGCAGCAGGTCTGGCCCCGCGTGGTGTGGGTGGTGTCGAACCCGCGCCGGCTCGTCATGGGGATCGCCGGCAACCTCATCATGACCGCCGGGTACGTCGCCGCCTTCGGGGCGTCGCTGGCGGCCTTCGGGTACACGCTCCCGCTCACCAACCTCGCCATCACCTACCTCGCGTCGAACTCCATCGGCGCGGTGGTTCCCTCCCCCGGCGGCATCGGCCCGGTCGAGGCGGCCCTTACGGCCGGGCTGACGCTGGCCGGCATCCCGGCCGCAACGGCCGTGTCCGTGGCGATCCTCTTCCGCCTCCTGACCTTCTGGGGCCGCGTCCCGCTGGGCTGGGCGGCACTGCGCTACCTCCAGCACAAGGACGCCCTGTGACTCCGGACGCCGCGTGAGCGGGCCGCGCCCACCCTGGTTCCCCGGCCAGTTCGGACGCGCCGACGGCGAGGCGGCCGTCTTCACCGGCGACCCCTACACCGACACCCCCACCGAGGCGGAGCCGTACGCCCCGGCGTCGCTGCCCGGCCACGTCACCAATCCGTACGGCGAGGTCCCCGCACCACCGCCCTCCGCACCGGACGCTGGTTCGTGGCTCGCCGACGGCGGAACCGGCGGAGCGCCTGGGCGCGCCGGGGTCGAGGCCGTGGCTGGCCCCGTCGCAGCGCCGCCGGCTGGCCCGACCACGGGCTACGAGGACTTCTACGAGCCGGGCAGCGTGGACCGGTCCCGTCTGCGGCGGCCGGGGCGCCGGAGTCTCTCCGGTCGTCGGCACGGCCCCCGCGGGGAGAGTCGCAGGAAGGGGCGGCGCTCGGGAGCGGGCGGCGCCCAGCCGCCGGGCGACGGCGCAGCTGCGGCTGCGGCTGCCGCAGGGGCTGGCGCGGGGCGCGGGATCACCGTGGTCCCGGGCGGGACAGGAGGCTTCGGCGTCGCGGGCGGCTCAGCCGGCGGGGGCGCGTCACCGAGCTCCGCCGGCCTCGCCGGCCGCACGGGGAGCGAAGGCTCGCGCTCCCAGCGAGGACGCCGGGCGGCGGCATACGGCCATAGGGGGAGCGACGGCTCGCCCTCCCAGCGACGACGGCGGACGGCGGCGTGGCTCGCGGCGCTCGTGGTGGTGGGAGTCGGCGTCGTCGTCGGCACGCAGCACGCGCGCGACGACGGCCCGACGACGGCGGATCCCGGCCCGACCGTCCCGCCCCGCCCGGCCGCGCCCGGGACGCCCGGGCCGACACCCGACCCGCTCCCCTCCCCCACCGCCGTGACGCCGCCGCCCGGCGAGGTCGCGGTGGGCACGACGGTGTCCGAGGGGCCGTTCGAGGTGGAGGTGCTCGGGGTGTCGGCGGGCCTCGGCGAGCTGGCGGGAGCGACCGCGGCGGCGACGGCGGAGGGCGAGTTCGTCGTCGTGCGCCTGCGCGTGACGGCCACGCAGCCGGGACCGTCCTACTTCCTCGACATCGACCAGCGGCTGCTCGACCCCACCGGGGGCGCCCACGAGCCCGACGCCCGGGCGGCCATGGCGGTCGACGGCAACCGGCTGTGGTTCGCCGAGCTCGACGCGGGCGAGAGCGCGGAGGGCGTGATCGTCTTCGACGTTCCCCCGGGGACCGTGCCCGCCACGCTGGAGGTGCACGCCTCGGACGAGGGCACCGGCGCCCGGGTGGACCTGCCGACGCCGTAGCCGGCCCGGCCTGCCGGGGCGCATCGTCACGGGGACCCGTTCCCCGGGCGGGCGCTCAGGCACCGTTTCCCCAGGCGGGCGGCGGGGCACCGTTCCGGCATGCGGCGCCGCAGCACTGTTCCCGCAGCGTCGCGTGCACCACGGGTTACTGTGGCGCGGACGCTGGAGGGCGGCAGGCGGAGGGGACGTTCGGTGGGAGTCGGGATGGCGCACGTCCGGGGCCGCTCCGTCACGGCTCGCCCCGCCCGCGCCGGGTGGGTCCCCTGGCTCGTCTCCGCCGTCGCCGCCGCCGTCTACGTCGCCTTCGCCGTGACGCAGTGGCGCCTGCTCGAGGTGCCGTCCTGGGACCTCGGCATCTTCACCCAGCTCGCCCAGGCGTACGCCGGCCTCGAGCCGCCGGTCGTGACGATCAAGGGCGAGGGGTTCAACCTCCTCGGTGACCACTTCCACCCCCTGCTCGCGCTGCTCGGCCCGGTCTACCGGCTCTTTCCCTCCGGCCTCACGCTGCTGGTGGTCCAGGCGGTGCTCATCGCCCTGTCGGCGGTCCCGCTCACGGCCGTGGCCCGCGACCTGCTGGGCCGGCCGCGCGGCACGGCGGTCGGGGTGGCGTACGCGTTCAGCTGGGGACTGCAGGGCGCCGTCGCGGCGCAGTTCCACGAGATCGCCTTCGCGGTCCCGCTGCTCGCGCTGTCCCTCACCGCGTTCCTGCGCGGCCGGTGGTGGGCGTGCGCGCTCTGGGCGGCGCCGCTCGTGCTGGTCAAGGAGGACCTCGGCCTGACGGTCGCGGCGCTCGGACTGGTGCTCTGGTGGCGCGGCGCCTCCCGGCTCGGTGCCGGGCTCGCCGTGTGGGGCGCGGCGTGGTTCGTGCTCACGATCGGCGTCATCCTGCCGGCGCTGAACCCGGACGGGACGTACGACTACTACGACCGTGTGGGCACCGAGGAGCAGCCCGGGCTGCTGAGCGCGCTCCTGGGCGCCTTCGTCCCCGCCGAGAAGTACGTGACGCTCCTGCTCCTCGTCCTGGCCGCCGGCGTGGTCGGGGTCCGCTCGCCGCTGGTGTGGCTGTGGGTGCCGACCCTCGCGTGGCGCTTCGTCGGCAACGTCGAGCACTACTGGGGCTGGGACTGGCACTACTCGGCGGTGCTCATGCCCGTGGCGACCGCGGCGCTGCTGGACGCCGTGGCGGGCCCGGCCGCCCGCCGACGCGCGCCCGCCGGCCCGGCCGCCCGCCGGCGCGCGCCCGCCGGTCCGGCGGACGCCGTGGACCGCGAGGTCGACCCAGCCAGGCCGTCGCTGTCCCGTCCCCGCTGGGCGGACGCCGCCGTCGCCCTCGCCCTGGCGACGACGCTGGGCATGACGCCGCAGACGCCGATCGCCCGGCTTGCGGACCCCGCCACCTACCGTCCGTCACCCCGGGCCGAGGGCGCCCGAGCCGCCCTGGCGGCGGTCGAGCCGGGCAGCACGGTGGAGTCCGACATCTACCTCATGGCCTACCTCGTGCCCCGGGCGCAGGTGTACTGGGTCGGGAACCACGGCAACCCGGCCCCGGACCATGTGGTGCTCGACACCCAGGGCCGGACCTGGCCCGACCTGGTGACCGACGCGGCGGCCCTCGCCGAGAGCCGCCATCCCGGCACGTCGTACGAGGTGGTGGTCGACGTTGACGGCTTCCAGGTGGCCGACCGGACGGGGTGACGGGCCTGGCCGCCGGCGCGGAGCCTCCTTCTCGCGGTGGGGAGCACCGGTTTTCCGGCGGCGCACCACCGCGGCCTATGGTGGCCGGGTGTCAACCAGCGCCGCCCGCCGTGCCCTCCTGCTGCCCCTGCTCACGATCCTCCTGGCCGTGGCGGTGCTCGCCGCTCCCGCGCGCGCGCACGACGCCCTCACCGGGTCCCAGCCGGCGGACGGGGCTCAGCTGGAGGCCGCCCCGGACGAGCTCGTCCTGACGTTCAACAACGGGCTGCTGGACAGCGCCCAGGCCGTCGTCGTCACCGACGCCGCCGGCGCCACCGTGGCGGAGGGCTCGCCGGCGATCGACGGCACCACCGCCACCCTCGACCTCCCCGACCTCGCTGGCGGGCAGTACGCGGTGACGTGGTCCGTGGTCTCCTCCGACGGTCACCGGATCGGCGGCGAGCTCTCCTTCTCCGTGGCCCAGCCGGCGCCGGTGACGACGTCGGAGCCCCCCGCTGCGCCGTCCCAGCCTGCGGCCACCGCCTCCCCGGACCAGCTGACGACGCCCGACGACGCGACCGCACCCGACGCGACGGCGACCGCGGACGCGGACGAGGGCGTGGGCGGGATCCCCTCGGGCGTGCCGGCCTGGCTCGTGATCCTGATGGCCGTCGCGGTGGCCGGCGCTGTCGTCGCCCTGGCGGTCCGCCGCTGGCGCGACCAGGGCTGAAACCGTCCCAAACCTCGCGCGCCGTCGCTAGCCTGAGCCTCCTGACGGGGCCTGGGAGGCACGATGGGCGCGATCAGCCGCGCGCTTCGCTGGATGGACGTCAGCGCGGACGTCCTCGCCGCACCTGACGCGCGCACCGCGCACGGCCGGCTCGTGCGCGCGCTGTCGGAGGAGTTCGACGCGTTCTTCGTCGTCCGCACCGTGTCGGGCCCGACCGGCACCCCGGTCGCGCGGTACGGGCCCGACGCCGTCGCGCAGCCAGGTGTCGCAGGCACGCTGCGTTCCTGGCCCGAGGCGCTCGCCAGGGTCGAGGAGCACCCGCTCGTCGCGCACCTCGTCCACGACCGGCCGACCGTCCCGGTGACGCTCAGCGACGCCGTGGCCGCCGGCCGGCCGCTCTCGGGCGGCACGCGGGAGTTGATCGAGGCCCTGGGCCTGACCGTCCACCAGCTCGCCGTGCCGATGCCCGGCGGTCCGGGCGAGGTGTTCGCCCTCGTCGCGGACCACCCGGTCGGACCGGCGGAGCGGGAGGCGGCGGAGCTGCTCCAGCCGATGCTCGGGGGGCTGGACCGGCACATCGCCCTCCTGGCCCGGATCGAGGCGACGGCCCGCACGGTGGCCACGGCCCCCGCGCTGACCCCGCGGGAGCGGCTCGTCCTGCAGGGCATCGCCGGCGGCAGCACCGCTGAGGGTATTGCCGCCAGGCTGGCCATCTCGCCGCGCACCGTGCACAAGCACCAGGAGAACCTCTACCGCAAGCTCGGAGCCGTGGACCGCCTCTCGGCCGTGCTCGAGGCGCAGCGGGCGGGCCTGCTGCCCGTCGGCCCGACGGTGACCCTCGGCGGCTCCCACGGCGGCCCGGCGCGCGGGAGCGGGAAGACGGGGGTGCCGGCCGTCGCCGTCCGGCCCTCCCCCAGCACGGCCGGACGGTAGCCGCCCCCGCCGCGCGGGCGCGACCTCCGCCGCACGGGCGCGACCCCCGCCGCACGGGCGCGACCTCCGCCGCACGGACGCGACCCTCACCTTCAGGGCGCACGCCATGGACCCGTCCCGCGCCGTCGGAGGCCGCCGCTCCGCGCAGTTAGGCTGCCAGAGGCCCACCCCCGAGGAGAACCATGAAGATCCTGCTGCCCAGCTCCGTCCCGCTCGCACCGCCGCTGCCCGAGGAGGTCTCCGCCGTCGTCTACGACGCGGCCGCCCCGGTGCCCGAGGAGCACCTCGACGCCGAGGCGCTGGTGGTGTGGGGCAACCGCGCGGAGGACCTCGCAGCCGTCGCCGGCCGGATGCCGAACCTGCGCTGGGTGCAGACCCTGGCCGCCGGGCCGGACGCCGTGCTGTCGGCGGGATTCCCACCCGAGGTGGTCGTCACCTCAGGCGTCGGCCTCCACGACGCGACGGTGACCGAGCACGCCCTGGCGCTGACCCTCGCGCTCCTCCGTCGGCTGCCGCAGTCCGCCGCGGCGCAGGCCGAGCACCGGTGGGCCGACGAGATCGGCGGCATCCAGCCGCTGCGGCCCGACGGCGCGGTCACCTCGCTCATCGGCGCCCGGGTGCTCGTGTGGGGTTTCGGCAACATCGGGCGCAACCTGGCCCCGCTGCTCCGTGGCCTCGGGGCGCAGGTCCGCGGGGTGGCGCGCACGGCGGGCCGGCGGGACGGGTTCGACGTCGTCGCCGAGGAGGACCTGGACGCCGAGCTGGCAGGCACCGACGTGCTGATCATGATCCTTCCCGCCACGCCGCAGACGGAGCGAGCCCTGGACGCCGACCGGCTGGCCGCGCTCCCCTCCCACGCGTTCGTCGTCAACGTCGGCCGGGGCACCACGGTCGACGAGGACGCCCTTGCCAGCGCCCTGCGCTCCGGCGGCATCGCCGGCGCCGCCGTCGACGTGACCGCGGTCGAGCCGCTGCCCGCGGACTCCCCGCTGTGGGACCTGCCCAACCTGCTGATCACCCCGCACGCCGCGGGCGGGCGGCCGGTCGGGGCGGACGAGCTGGTCGCGGAGAACCTCGCCGCGCTGCGTGCGGGCGGGCAGTTGCGCAACGTCGTCGCCCCCTGACGCACGGGTCAAAGAGAGACGGGCGGCCCCCGCGCGCGGATCTGGCGCGCGGCGGCCGCCCGTCAGGGCTTCTCGGGACCCGCCTGGTGGGGGGTTGGGTTGGGCGGGGATCCCTCAGAGCCCGACCGGCCTGGGCCGGTGGTTCGAGCAGCTAGAAGCCGTCGCAGGTCTGCGCGAGGTCGGCGTCGATCGCCATGACGAGGACGCCGAAGTCGGCGTCGCTCAGGTAGGCGAAGCCCTTGGGGGCCTTGCCCTGATAGGCCGCGCCGGACCCGACCGTCGCCTTCGAGTGGATGAGCGGCTCGTCGGTCGTGCCGGTCTCCGCCATCCAGGCGGCGACGGCGGCGTCCGCCGACGCCGTGCAGTCCGGCCGGCCGTAGCCGCCCATCTCCACCGGGGCGGCGATAATCATCGCGCCGAGGTCGGAGAGGGGCATCCACGCGGTGCGGTTCTTGGCGAGCTGCTCGCGCGCGCTGTCGTTCCAGTCGATCTTGTAGCAGTGGTGCGCCGAGGCGGTGGTCGCGGTCGCGATGCCGAGCGCGGCGACGGTGGCGGCGACGGCGCCCGCCCTGCGGCCCCACACGTTGGTGCGGTGACGAGTCCCGGTCACGGGATCCTCCTAGGTGCTGTGCCGCCCCGGTGGCGGCCTCACAGGGAGTCTCGTGAGTCCGGGCGGCGCCGACCATACGCACAAGTACGTATGGCGCGGCCGGGACGGCGCCGTCACGCAGGCGTCACGACGGCGTCTCAGCCCTGCACGTCCACCGTGTCGGCGGCGGCGCCGTCGGCCTCCAGCTGCTCGACGGCGGGCCCGCCGAGTGCGTGCCCCTCCCACGTGAGCGTGGTCCAGCCCTCCGCGGGGCTGCCCTCGACGACGACGGCGCCCGTGTTGGTCACCGGGTGCGTCGCGGCGTGCTCGATGCTGACGTTGTCCGTGCGGGCAGCCACCCACGAGCGGATCGCCGCCCCGTGGCTCACGACCACCGCAGTGCTCGCGCCGGTGGCGGCGACCTCGGCGACCACCTCGTCGTAGCGGGCGAAGAACTCCGCCCCGCTCTCCGCGCCGGGCATGCGCGCGTCCAGGTTGCCGGCGCTCCACTCGAAGATCGTCCCGAGGTACGTCCGCACCGACGGCAGGTCGCCGCGCATCTCCAGGTCGCCCGCCCGGATCTCGCGCACGCCGGGGCGGACGAGGGTCTCCAGCCCGGTCGCGGTGGCGAGGGGGAACGCCGTCTGCTGGGTGCGCACGAGGGTGGAGGCGACGATCAGGTCGATGGGTTCGCCGTCCAGCGCCCCCGGCAGGGCTGCGGCCTGCTCGCGGCCGAGGTCGGTGAGGTCCGCTCCGGGCTCGTCGGTGTCGAGCAGTCCGCCGACGTTGGAGCTGGTCTGGCCGTGGCGCACGAGGATCAGTCGCATGCTGCCATCATCACCGATGGGCCGCCGCAGCGGGAACCGGCGGTCGTCGGAGGGACCGGGCCGGGCGCGCGGCGGCCCGGCTCAGCCGAAGGACCGGGGGCAGCGGCGGCGGCCCGGCTCAGCCGAAGGACCGGGGGCAGCAGGGCCCGGGTCCGCGCAGCGTCCGCCGTCAGCGGTCCTTGAGCTGCTCGAGGACCTCGCCGAGAACCTGCGTGGGGGTGCCGACGTTGAAGACCTTGAAGCCGTCCTCGTCGGGCTCGAGCTCCTCGAGCGTGTCGATCTGGGAGGTCAGCAGGCTGGGCGGCATGTAGTGGCCCTGCCGAGCCTCCATGCGCTCGAGCGTGAGGTCAACAGGCGGCGCCATGTGCACGAAGATGGTGCTGCCCTCGGCCCCGCGCAGGACGTCGCGGTACTTGCGCCTCAGGGCGGAGCAGGTGACCACGGTGGAGTGGCCCACGCGGGCCTCGGCGGTCATCCATTCCTGGATGGACTGCAGCCACGGCGCGCGGTCGTCGTCGTTCAGCGGGTTGCCGGAGCGCATCTTCTCGCGGTTGGCCTCGCTGTGGAACTCGTCGCCCTCGGCGAAGACGTACCCGAGCTTGCCGGCCAGCATCATCGCAATCGTCGACTTGCCGCCACCGGAGACCCCCATGACCACGAGGTGCCGGGGCCCGCGGGCCTTCTTCGGCCACGGAGACAGCTCGGTGGTGGTGGCCTCGGTCATGGTGACGCTCCCGTCGGGTGGCTGATGCTCCCCAGAACGTACCCGCGCCCCGCCCAGCAGGGCCACGCCTTGCCGCCAGTTGCAGCCGGGGGCGGGGTCAGCAGCCCCGAACCGCCGGCGCCAGCGCCCGGGCCCAGCGCGCGTACCCGGCGGGGCCCGGATGCACGCCGTCTCCCGAGAAGTCCTCCCGCGTCAGCGGCAGGTGGTCGACCTGGACGTACACCGCGCCGGTCCCCGCGGCCGCCCGCTCGGTCGCCCACCCGAACCGGCGGGCCTTGCGGGCAAGGACCCGGCGCAGCGGCTCCGGGATCGCGGGGATCGCGGTGACGTCGGGGAGCCCGCTGATGACGACGCGTGACCGGGGCCAGGTGGCGGTGATCTCGCGCAGGAGCGCCGTGACGTCGGTGGCCCACGCGCCGGGACGCCACGCCAGCTGAAGGTCGTTGATGCCGATGAGCACGACCACGTGGCTGGGGTCCCAGCCGGCCGCCGCCGGCACGAGGTCGCGGGTCACCGCCCGGGCGCGGGCGCCGTCGCGCCCGACCGCACGCCAGGTCACCTCCCGGCCGTCCGCGGCGAGCTCGCGGGCGAGGTGGCCGACGAACGAGGTCTCGTGCGTCGGGGCGCCGGTACCGGCCGCCGTCGACTCTCCGACGACGAGCAGTCGCAGTCCCGGTGAGGCTCCGGCGACGGTGCCCTCCGTGGGCCCGGCGACGGCGGGAACCGGTCGCCGCTCGCGCCGGTCCATCAGGTGCCGCCCTGGCTGGCGATGACGAGGGCCTCCGCGCGCGCCGCCTCGGGGTCGAGGTAGCGTCCGCCGCGCACGCGGGGCCGGAGCCTGTCACCGCCGTCGACGAGGTCGTAGCGCAGCGGGCGGGCATTGGGAAGGTTGAGCACGGAGAGCTCCTCCGGCGTCAGGTCGTCCAGCACGGCGCACAGTGCGCGCAGGGAGTTCCCGTGCGCCACGACGAGCACGTCGCGTCCGGCGCGCAGCTCCGCGTCCAGCTCCGGCAGCCACGCCCGGATGCGGGCGACGACGTCCGCCAGCGACTCGGTCGCGGCGAGCGCCTCGGCGGGCAGCCGGTCGAACGGGCTGAGCGACCGCCACACGGCGAGGGTGCGCTCGTCGAGCGCCGGCGGACGGCCCTCGTAGGAGCGGCGCCAGTGGAGGAAAAGCTCGGGCCCGTGCTCCTCGAGGATCTCTGCCTTCGAGTACCCCGACAGCGCCCCGTAGCTGCGCTCGTTCAGCCGCCAGGTCCGCAGGATCGGCGCGGGTGAGAGCAGCGCGGCCATGATCAGCTCGGCCGTGCGCCAGCCGCGCGTGAGCTCGGAGGTGACGACGACGTCCGGGGCCCAGCCGGACCCGGCCAGCCGGGCGCCGGCCACGCGGCAGGCCTCCTCGCCGGCGGGCGTGAGGTCGACGTCGAGCATGCCGGAGAACAGGCCGCGGGCGTTGCCGACCGACTCGCCGTGGCGGACGAGCACCAGGGAGCCGATCGCGTGCACGCCACCACTGTGGCACGGCGGGCGGAAGTCGGCGGTAACTGCCTACGATCCGGCCCATGACCTCGGAGGATGCGGCCCAGCTTCTCACCGTCGGGCACGCGGCCCTGGACCGCGACCGCCTCGCCGGGCTCCTGCAGGGCGCCGGGGTGACCGACCTCGTGGACGTGCGACGCTTCCCCGGCTCGCGGAGCAACCCGGACGTGAAGCGGGAGGCGCTGGAGCGGTGGCTGCCCGACGCCGGTGTCGCCTACCGGTGGGAGGAACGCCTCGGCGGCCGCCGCCACCTGCCGAAGGGCACCCCGTCCCCGGACACCTGGTGGCAGGTGGACGCCTTCCGCGCCTACGCCGGCTGGACGCGCGAGCCGGACTTCCGCGCCGCCATGGACGATCTGCTCGAGCAGGCCGCCCGGGGCCGGGTGGCGGTGATGTGCTCGGAGGCGGTGTGGTGGCGCTGCCACCGGAGGCTGATCTCCGACGTCGCGGCGCTGGCGCACGGCGTGAGGGTGCGCCACCTCATGCACGACGGCGGTCTCCGGGAGCACCCGGTGGCCGAGGGCGCCCGGCTCAGCGAGCCGGGCTCGCTGGTCTGGGACGGCCCCACCGGCTGAGACGCCTCACCGCCCGCCGCCGCTTCGTGCCGCGCGAAGTCAGCGTCCCGCGAGCCTCAGCGTCCCGCACGGTGGTCGGCGAGCACCGCGTCGACGACCCGGGCCGTGCGCAACGCGCTCCGCCCGGTGCTCGGCGCCGTCCCGCGACCGGTCAGCTCGTCGACGACCAGCTGGATGAGCGGCTGCTGCACCACCTCGGGGTAGGGCGCCTCGATGTGCTCCTCACCGTGGGGGGTGCGCAGCACCAGCGGTTCCTCCCCGAAGCTGGAGAAGGTCAGCGCGCCGGCGGTGCCGACGATCTCGACCTCGTCCCGCCGCACCGCGGCGTCGAAGGCCCACAGCCCCGTCCCGACGACACCGGAGGCGAAGCCGAACGTGGCCGCGACATGGTCCTCCGCGGGGTAGCGACCGGCCAGGTTCGCGGCGAGGCCGGTGACGGTCTCGACGGGTCCGAGCAGGTGGTCCAGCAGGTCGAGGGTGTGCGAGCCCAGGTCGACGAACAGGCCGCCACCCGAGATCTCCGGCCGCAGCCGCCACGGAAGGTTGTCGGGTTGCCACATCCCGGCCGGGGCGTGCAGGCGCACGGTGACCGCCCGGACCTCGCCCACGGCTCCGCCGTCGAGAAGCTCCTTGACGCGCACGAACCGCGGCATCGCGCGGCGGTAGTACGCAACGAAGAGCGGCACGCCGGCGCTCTCGCACGCGGCGATCATCTCCTCGCACTCGGCCGCGGTGCGGGCCATCGGCTTCTCCACGTACACCGGCTTGCCGGCGGCGGCCGCGCGCAGGGCGTAGTCGCGGTGACTGTCGGGCGGGGTGGCGACGTAGACGGCGTCGACCTCGGGGTCCGCGATGAGGGCGTCGGCGTCGTCGTACCAGCGGGGCACGCCGTGGCGGTGGGCGAAGTCGGCGGCCTTCGCGCCGTCGCGGCGCATGACCGCCACGAGCGAGGACCTCTCGGCGCGCTGCAGGCCGGGGCCGGACTTGCGCTCCGTCACCGCTCCGACGCCGATGATTCCCCAGCGAACGTCCTGGAGCGGTGCAGATGTCATGAGCGCACGGTAGCGGCCCACTCGGGGGACCGGGCTCGCCGACCGGGTCCACGGCGCGGAGGCGCGCCACCGCCGTCGGCGGAAGGATCGGGACGGCGGGCCCGACAGATCCGTTGAGGGAGTGGGCAGGTGTCCGACGAGGCGATCCCGCCGGACGCTCCGGCCTCCGACCGGGTGCGTGCGGCGATGGCGGCGGTCGACCGCCGTGACTACCTGCCGTGGCACCAGCTCCGCTTCGCGCACGCCGACATGCCGCTGCGCATCGGCCACGGAGCGACGTGCTCCCAGCCGAGCACGGTGGCGGCGATGCTCGAGGAGCTGGACCCGCGCCCGGGCGACAGGGCGCTCGACGTCGGCTCGGGCTCCGGCTGGACCACCGCGCTCCTCGCCCGCCTCGTCAGCCCCGCGGGGTCCGTGGTGGGGGTCGAGATCGAGCCCGAGCTCGTGGCCATGGGACGCCGGCACCTGCTGGACGCCGGCGTTCCGGGCGCCCGGATCGAGCAGGCCGAGCCCGGGCGCCTGGGCCGCCCGGCGGAGGCGCCGTTCGACCGGATCCTCGTCTCCGCGGAGGCGCGACGGCTCCCGCAGGCCCTGGTGGACCAGCTGGCCGACGGCGGTCGCGTGGTGGTGCCCGTGCGCGGCCGCCTCATGGTGGTCGACCGGCACGGCGACGACGTCCGCGCGAGAAAGGTGGGCTGGTTCAGCTTCGTGCCGCTGCGCGGAGCGGACTGACGACCCGCCTCACACCGCAGCCGCCAGCCGGTCACGGAAGGTGCGGACGGCGGCGGCCACGTCGTCGTCGCACAGCAGGGTCCACTCGTAGTCCGGCGGTATCCAGAGCAGCGCCATGAGCAGCTCCGGGACGGACGGGCCACCGATCGGCCAGTCGACCGTGCCCTGGGGTCCCTCGACGGCGTCCGCCGCCCAGACCCCGAAGTGTGCGCGGACCTGCTCCATCGTGGCGCGCATGCGGACCGTGGCCTCGTAGCGGCGTGCGGCGCCCGCGTGCGCGGCGAGCACGAACTCGGCCGCGTCCTCGGCCGGCAGCTCCCGCGGGGCCACCCGTGCGCCCGTGCCGAACAGGCCGGTGAGCCGGTCGATCCGGAAGGTGCGCCAGTCGGCCCGCGCCACGTCCCAGGCGACGAGGTACCACCTCCGTTCGCGCGGGACCAGGGAGTGCGGCTCGACGAGCCGGGACGTCTCCGTCCCGCTGCGGGCGGTGTAGCGGAAGCGCACCCGCTCGTGGTCTCGGCAGGCCAGCGCGAGCTGCGCGAGCACGTCGGCCGCCACCCGGGCGTCCGGCCGCACGGCCGGGATCGTGTGCTCCTGCAGCGCGGAGACGCGGCGGCGGAGGTTGCGCGGAAGCACCTGCTCGATCTTCGCCAGCGCCCGCAGCGAGGTCTGCTCGCCCTCCCCGACGCCCTGCACGGCCGCGGTCCGCAGCCCGACGGCGATGGCGACCGCCTCGTCGTCGTCCAAAAGGAGCGGGGGCACGGAGGCGCCGCTCTCGAGCTGGTACCCGCCGGCCGCGCCGGGCTGCGCGGCCACCCGGTAGCCGAGCTCGCGGAGCCGGTCGACGTCGCGGCGCAGCGTCCGCTCCGACACCCCCAGGCGGCCGGCCAGCTCGGGACCGGACCAGAAGCGGTGCGTCTGGAGCAGCGACAGCAGCCTCAGGGCACGGGCGGTGGGATCGGGCATGCCAGAAATCTACGCTCGCATGCGGTCAGGATCTGACCGCGATGGTTCGTAGCGTGCTGGTCATGACCACTGCACCGATCATCAGTTCCCGGGGGCTGCGCAAGGAGTTCCGCGGGCCCGGGGGACGCACCGTCGTCGCCGTGAGCGACCTGACCATGGACGTCGAGCCGGGTGCGATCACCGCCTTCCTCGGCCCCAACGGGGCCGGCAAGTCCACCTCCCTGCGCATGCTCACCACGCTGCTCGAGCCCACCAGCGGCACCGCCACCGTGTGCGGGCACGACGTCGCCCGGGAACCCGCCCAGGTCCGGGCCCGCATCGGCTACATCGGTCAGAAGAACGGCGCGGGACAGTACCAGCGGGTCCGCGACGAGCTGCTCAGTCAGGGCGCGTTCTACGGGCTGGGCCGTGCCGAGACCCGCCGCCGGGCGGACGAGCTCGTGGAGGCGCTCGGTCTCGGCGAGGTGGCGGACCGGCAGACCCTGAAGCTCTCCGGCGGGCAGCGGCGCCGGGTGGACATCGCGCTCGGCCTCATCCCCGGCCCGGGCCTGCTCTTCCTCGACGAGCCGTCCACCGGTCTGGACCCGCAGTCGCGCGCCAACCTGTGGGAGCACATCCTGCGGCTGCGCGAGCGGTACGGGATGACGCTGCTGCTCACCACGCACTACCTCGACGAGGCGGACCAGTTCGCCGAGCGGGTGATGGTCATGGACCACGGCGAGCTCATCGCCGACGACACCGCCCCGCGCCTCAAGGCGACCCTCGCCGGCGACCGCATCACCGTCGTCGTCGACGGCGACCCCGCCGGCGCCGTCGCGATCGCCCGTCACGCGGCCGAGGAGTCCGGGGCGGCGAACCCCGAGCCGACGGCGGAGCCCACCTCCGAGGGCACGCGCCTGACCGTCGCGGTCCACCACGGCGACCGGGTCCTTCCGCCCCTCCTGCGGACGCTGGACGCGCACGGGCACCGCGTGCTCGCGGCCGAGCTGACCCAGCCCACCCTCGACGACGTCTTCCTCGCCCTCACCGGCCGCAGCCTTCGCGAGGAGAACGCGGCCGCCGAGACCACCGCCCCCGAACCCGCCACCGCAGGAGCTTCGCGATGACCGCCGTGACCGCCGTGACCGCACCGACAACCGTCGCGCCCCGCCCGTCGGGCGTGCTGCACGACTCCGTCAGCGTCTTCGTGCGCGAGCTGCGCCCCATGCTGCGCGACCCGTTCAGCCTCGTGTTCTCCCTCATGCAGCCGCTGATGTTCCTCGCCCTCTACGGCCCGTTGCTCGGCGGCATGACCGGGCTGCCGATCGCCCAGGCGTTCCAGTGGTTCGTGCCGGGCATCGTGGTGATGGTCGCGCTCTTCGGCACGGCGATGACCGGGTCGAACCTCCTCTACGAGATCCAGTCCGGGGCGCACGAGCGGGTGCTGGTCTCGCCGGTGTCGCGGCCGGCGCTGATGATCGGGCGCGCGTGCAAGGAGATGGTTCCGCTCGTGCTGCAGTCGCTGGTGATCTCCGGGATCGCGGCGCTGTTCGGCTTCCGGCCGTCCGTCCCGGGCATGGTGGTGGGGCTGGCGCTGCTCGCCGTGTTCGGGATGGGCCTCGGCGCCCTGAGCTACGCGCTCGGCATCGTCAGCCGCGAGCGCGACTGGATGTTCTGGACCGTCCAGCAGGGCCTGCTGTTCCCGCTCATGCTGCTCTCCGGGATGCTGCTGCCCCTGGAGTCCGGCCCGGGGTGGATGCAGGTGCTGGCCCGGTTCAACCCGTTGACCTACATGGTCGACGCCGAGCGTGCGCTGTTCGACGGGGCGTTCGGGGACGCCGCGGTGTGGCAGGGCGGGCTCGCCGCGGCGGTCGTCGCGGCCGTCGGCCTGGCGGTC
This sequence comes from Georgenia daeguensis, assembly GCF_039537705.1. NCBI lineage: Bacteria > Bacillati > Actinomycetota > Actinomycetes > Allobogoriellales > Allobogoriellaceae > Georgenia > Georgenia daeguensis. The sequence continues at coordinate 97,339 of NZ_BAABBA010000001.1, read as the reverse complement.
GGGATCCGGGCCATGCGGAACAGCATCTGAGCTTCGCTGTGACAGTGCGGGCCGCCGAGTGCGACGTCTTCCACCTTCGAGGCCAAGCTTCAGGTGGAAGTCGTCGCACTCGCCGAATCAGGACTGCTGGGTCGCCGGGCCGTTCCAGTCGACCAGCTGGACGATGACGCCGTTGGGGTCGCGGACCTGAAACGCGCGCTCGCCCCACTCCTCCACCGTCAGCGGCATGGTGATCGCGACGCCCTCGTGCTGCAGGCGCGCCAGCTCGCCCTCGAGGTCGTCGACGACGAAGGCGAGGATCTGCCCCTGGGCGTGGACGTCGCGCTGGTCGTCCGGCAGCGTCGGCAGGCCGACCCTCAGGTAGGCGACGTTGAAGCCGGCGTCCGGGCGGGTCAAGGAGTGGAAGCCGTCGGCCGCCATCTCCTCGGTGAACCCGAAGTGGTCGACGAGGAAGCGGGCGGAGGCCGCCGGGTCGGCGACGTTGAGGCTGACGGCGGATGCGGTGATGTTCATGCGTGCTCCTCGCGGTGGTTGCTGACGGCCGCTGCGACCTTTCGGTACAGCGTACGTCGTACAACGTACGATGCGCCAGGATGTTCCCGTGGCCTCACCGCGCACGAGCACCGGCGACCCGGCCCGGACGATCGCGCTGCTCTGGCGCCATTCCCTGCCGGACCGCGCGGCCGGCCGCGGACCGAGGCAGGGGCTCAGCGTCGACGCGATCGTCGAGCGGGCGGTGGCGCTGGCGGACGCCGAGGGCCTGGACGCGGTGACCATGCGCAGGGTCGCGGCCGCCGTCGGCACCGCGCCGATGACGCTCTACACCTACGTGCCGGGCAAGGCCGAGCTGCTCGACCTCCTGCTCGACCACGTCTACGCCGAGATGCCGCGGCGGACGACGGCGGAGCGGCCCTGGCGCGAGCGGGTGAGCGCCGTCGCGCTCGAGAACCGGGAGCTGTTCGAGCGCCACCCCTGGGCGGCCAACGTCTCGACCACGCGGCCGGCCCTGGGCCCGGGAGCGTTGGCCAAGTACGACCACGAGCTCGCCGCGCTGGACGGGCTCGGCCTCGACGACGTCACGATGGACGCGGCGCTGGCGTGGGTCCTGGCGTTCGTGCAGGGCTGGGCCCGCACAGCGGCGGACGCGGTCGCCGCGCGGCGCGAGTCGGCGCTGGACGACGCGCAGTGGTGGGCGTCCGCCGGGCCGCAGCTGGAGCAGGTCCTCGCCCCCGGCACCTTCCCGCTCGCGTCGCGGGTCGGAAGTGCGGCCGGTCAGGCGCAGGGCGCCGCGTGGGAGGCCGGCCGCGCGTTCGACTTCGGCCTCGCCCGCGTGCTCGACGGGCTGGCCGCGATCATCGAACGCTGACCGACCGCCGCCCCGCGCCCTCCGTGCCGACGGGGCACCGACAGGTCAGCCCTGCGGCTCCTTCACCGGCGGCGGCGCGTCGGCGCACGAGACGGTCCGGGCGTCGGTGACGGCCGGGTCGTCGGCGGGCACGCCGTCGGCGACCACCTCCGTCGTGCCGTGACGTGCCGAGCGACCGCCGTCGTGAAGCTCGATCGGGGTGCGGGTGACCTGGAACGTGTCGCCGGCCTCCGCAGGCAGGGCGTTCAGCCCCACCAGCTGCAGGCCCGCCCCGACGTCCGCGCAGCTCACCCCGGTGCCGTGGCCGGTGAACCCGAGGTCGAACGTGTACTGCCGGCCCTGGACGTTCGTCGTGGCGACGAGCCCGCAGTCCACCACGGCGTACAGCGCGACGGACCGCCCGGTGTCGAGCAGGACGATCGCGGAGCCGTCCGCGAGCCGCTGCGCGAGGGCGCTGGCGGCGAAGGGTGAGCCGCTGCTGAACCGGGTGGAGAGCACCGCACCCGAGGCGGTCTCAGCGCCGAGCGTGCGGTCCTGACCGCCCGAGAGCCACAACGTGTCGGTCTCGCCGTCACCGTCGAGGTCGACCGTCGGCGCCGTCGCCGCAACGTCCGGCACCTGCCCGCCGGCAGGGCACCCCGAGGGTGACGACGACGGCGGCGCGCTCGTCGTCCCGGCAGTGGGGGACGCCGTCGGCACGGGCGACGACGTCGGAGCCGCGGTCCCGCCGTCGTCTCCCGTGCCGCCGCAGCCGGCGGTCGCGAGCGCCACCAGGGCGGCCGAGACCAGCGCCGCCAGACGTCGAGGAACACGCACGGTCAGCTCGAGCACGGGGACCACCTCACCAGGGCGACCGGTCGTCGACCGACGATCAGTCACCGGTGCAGCGCATCGGAAGCGCCTGGGTGCCCGATGCTGCGTTCAGTCGGTCGCGAGGGCAGCGTCCGAGGAGAAGACCATGCCGAGGGCGATGTCGCCCGCCGTGAGGGCCTGCTTGGTCAGCGGGCCGCCCGCGTCGAGCGCGACGAACTCGGAGAACGTCAGGCCGTAGGTCTCCTCCAGCCCGGGCTGGCAGAAGGGCCGGTCCGGGCACTCCACCGGGCCGCCGAGCTTGAGCTCGCCGCACGCCTCGGCCAGCTCGGAGAGCGTGGCCACGTCGTGCTCCTCGGCGAAGGCGGTCGTCACGGCGTAGGCGTTCTGGTCGGCCGCCTCGGAGGGCTCGCCGAACACCAGGCCGACCTCCTCGCCGAGCGCGGTCAGGTTCTCCGTGGTGGCCTCGAGGTCGGGGCTGGCCTGCGGGTCGTCCGCGGTCGCGTCGGGGCCGTTGACCTTGACGTTCAGGAACTCGGTGAGGGTGCCGACGTACTCGGGAACGACCGAGAGCTCACCGGACTCGAGCGCCGGCTCGTAGGTCTCCCGGTTGCCGATGGTGCGGACCTCGACGTCGTAGCCCGCGTCCTTGAGGGCGAGCGCGTACAGCTCGGCCAGCGTGGCGGACTCGGAGAAGTTGGCCGCCCCGACCACCACCTGCCCGGAGCCGGGGGTGTCGGAGATCTCGATGCCCGCGGACTCGTAGAAGGCGGCCGCCGCCTGCGTGGAGGTGTTGCGCTCGACGTCGACCTGCTTGTTGAGCTCGATGAGCTTGTCGGTGTCGAGGGCGGCGGAGACGGCGTCGAGCGCCGCGATCATGGGCGGCTGCGCGGCGTCGGCGTTGATGGCCGGGATGACGTTGTCCACGGTCTGGAGGTTCTTGTCGTCCTCGAGGACCACGAGCTGGTCGCCCGCCACCGGGTCGCAGGCCGCGGCGGCCGACGTCCCCGTGCCGCCGTCCGCCGTCGCGCCACCTCCCCCGCCTCCCCCGCCCGCGGAGCCGGGGTCGCCGCACGCGGCGAGTGCGAGGACGGCGAGGCCGCCCAGGACGGCGGTGACTGAACGGCGCATGTTGCTCCTCCTGTGCTGGGGGCGACCCCCGGGCGTCGTCGGCCATTCGACCCTGGCACGCCCGGCCGCGCAACCCTGTTGGGGCGGTCGGTCGACAGTGGTGACCCGATCGTGACCCACATCGGGCTTCGTCCTCGCCCTGGTGGTGGCCTCAACGCCGTTGACCGGTACGGGCCATCTGGGCAATAATCTGCGCATGCATGAAGATAAGCAGATACGCGGGTTTGAGCCGGACCCGCAGCACATCGAGCTGGCGGCGGACATCTTCGCGATGCTGGCCGACGCGACCCGCGTGCGGATCATCCTGGCGCTGCGCGACGGCGAGCGGTCGGTGAACGAGCTGGCGGAACTGGTCGAGAAGTCACCCGCCGCTGTCTCGCAGCACCTCGCCAAGCTGCGCCTGGCCCGGATCGTGGCACCGCGCCAGCAGGGCACGCGCGTCTACTACAGCCTGCAGAACGAGCACGCCTCCCAGCTGGTCAACGACGCGATCTTCCAGGCCGAGCACGCTCTGGAGGCCACGCCGCGCCATCACCGCCCGGTCGCCGTCGAACCGGACAGCGAGGCGTCATGAGCACGCGGGGGCACGGGCACCACCACGACCGCGAGGATCTGCACGAGCACGACCACCGCGACACGCATGACGGTCACGGGCACGACCACCGCGACACGCATGACGGTCACGAGCACGACCACCGCGACACGCATGACGGTCACGGGCACGACCACCGCGACACGCATGACGGTCACGAGCACGACCACCGCGACACGCATGACGGTCACGAGCACGACCACGATCACCAAGCCCACGGGCACAGTCACGTTCACGACCACAACGACCACGACCACGAGCACGAGCACGACCACGACCACGACCACGGGCACGCCCACCACGGCGGGCTGAGGGGGTTCCTGCAGCACCTGTTCGTGCCCCACAGCCACGACGCCGCCGACTCGATCGACGACGCGCTCGAGGCGAGCTCCCAGGGCATCCGGGCGGTGAAGTTCAGCCTGGTCGCGCTCGGCGTGACGGCGGCGCTGCAGCTGGTCATCGTCGCCGTCAGCGGCTCCGTCGCCCTGGCGGCGGACACCGTGCACAACTTCTCCGACGCCCTGACCGCCGTCCCGCTGTGGATCGCGTTCGCGCTCGGCCGGCGCGCCCCGACGCGCCGGTTCACCCACGGCCTCGGCCGCGCCGAGGACCTCGCCGGGCTCTTCATCGTCGCGATGATCGCGCTGTCCGCGGTGGTGGCCGCGGTCGAGTCGGTCCGCCGCCTGGTCGACCCGGTGCCGCTGGACCACCTCGGCTGGGTGCTCGCGGCGGGGATCGTGGGGTTCGCCGGGAACGAGGCGGTGGCCGTCTACCGGATCCGGGTGGGCCGGCGGATCGGCTCCGCCGCCCTGGTGGCCGACGGCGTCCACGCCCGCACCGACGGGTTCACCTCGCTCGCCGTGGTCGCCGGGGTGATCGGCGTCTGGCTGGGCATCCCTCAGGCCGACCCCGTCGTCGGCGTGGTCATCTCCGCCATGATCGCGGTGCTGCTGTGGGGCACCGCCCGCGACGTCGGCCGCCGCCTCCTCGACGGCGTGGACCCGAACCTCACCGACCGCGCCGAGCAGGCGCTGCGGGCCGTCCCGGGCGTCGGCGGCGTGGAGGACCTGCGCCTCCGCTGGAACGGGCACCGGCTCGACGTCGCCGCCGCCGTCGCCCTCGACGCCGGGACGACGATCGGCGAGTTCGCGGCGGTCCAGGACCGGGTGGGCCGGGCCCTGCACGGCGCGCTGCCCGGGGTCGGCACGGTCACGGTCTCGCCGGTGCCCGAGGAGCGAGCCGACGCCGGACGCGACGACGCAGCTCTCGGCGACGCGGGGCGCACCGAGCCCGCCGGCGCCCGGGCGCGCACGGACTAAGGGCCCGCCGTTCTACGGCGCGGCCGCCGGGGCGGGGTCGGCGACGGACACCGGGGGTGTACGCCGTCGCCCTCCCCTGCGCAGCGCCGCCGGGGTGAGCATCCGCTGCAGCCCGGCCAGCAGCCCCTCCAGCCCCAGGCACACCGCGACGACGATCAGCGCCCCGGCCAGCGCCTGGCCGTAGCGCTGGGTGAAGATCCCGTTGGAGATGATCAGGCCCAGCCCCCCGCCGCCCACGAGCGAGGCGAGCGAGACCGTCGCCACCACCTGGACGACGGCGGTGCGCACGCCCGCGGCGATGAGCGGCAGCGCCAGCGGCAGCTCCACGTCCCGCAGCAGCCGGGCCGCGGACATCCCCATGCCGGTGCCGGCGTCCCGGGCCGCCGGGTCGACCTCGCGCAGGCCGGTCCACGTGTTCGACAGGATCGGGGGGACCGCGAAGACGGCGACGGCGAGGATGGTCGGCCACTGCCCCAGCCCGAGCCAGGCCGTGAGGATGTACAGCAGCGCCAGGGTCGGCAGCGCGCGGGTGAGGTTCGCCGTCGCCACCACCACCTGCCCGCCCCGCCCGGCGTGCCCGAACCACAGCCCGAGGGGCAGGGCGACGACGGCGGCCAGCAGCACGGCGACGAACGTCATCCACAGGTGGTCGCGCAGCAGGTCCAGGATCCCGCCCGGCCTCGTCCAGCTGAGCGGGTCGTTGAGGTAGACGAGGGCGTCGCCCAGCGCCGAGCCGGCGTTCACGCCCGCCTCCGCAGCCAGGGGGTGACGAGGCGGCCGAGGGCCAGCAGGATCAGGTCCGCGACCAGCGCGATGGCCACGCACAGCACCGCTGCGGTCATGATCTCGGCGCGGTAGGAGGAGGTGAAGCCGCGGTACATCGCCTGGCCGAGACCGCCGTAGCCGACGACGACCCCCACCGTGACCAGCGCGACCGTCGTGACCGTGGCGAGCCGCACGCCGGTGATGACGGCGGGCAGCGCGAGGGGCAGCTCGACGGTGAGCAGCCGACGGACCGGGGAGTACCCCATGCCGTCCGCCGCGTCGACGACGGAGGCGGGGACGCCCCGCAGACCCACGAGCGTGTTGCGCACCAGGACGAGCATCGCGTACGCGACGAGCCCGATGAGCACGGTGGTGCGCCCGATGCCCGTGAACGGGGCGAGCAGCCCGAACAGCGCGAGGGACGGCACCGTGTAGAGCACGGCGGACGTCCCGAGGAGCGCCCCGGACAGCCCCGGCCGGTTGCGCGCCAGCACGGCCAGCGGCACCGCGAGCACGAGGGCGAGAAGGACGGCCTGCACGGTGAGGCTGACGTGCTGGCCGGTGAGGTCGACCAGCGTGCGCCAGTTGTTCTCCAGGTACCGCCAGGAGAACCAGGGGTTGTCCGCACCCGTCTGCATCGGCCTCACGCCGGTGACGCTACCGGGGCCGGCGCAGGCGACGCAGCCGGTAGCCCTGGGCGGCGCCCTCGAGCGCGAGGAGCAGCACCGCGACCCAGATCGGCACGTACGTCCACCACTCGTCCGGGGCGATGCCCTGCCCCAGCAGGGTGACGGAGACCAGGGCCAGCAGCACCGGCTCCAGATAGCTCAGCAGCCCGAAGAGGCTGAAAGAGAGGTGCTGGGACGCCACGACGTAGCAGACCAGCGCGGCCGAGCTGAGCACCCCGAGCAGCCCCAGGAGCGGTGCCAGGTCGGGCACGACGGCGAGCGACGGCCCGGTCACCACCAGCACCAGCGCCACCGGCAGCAGGATCACGAACTCGAACCACATCGCCCCGGTCGTCGCGGTGCCGGCGCGCCGGCGCAGGACGAAGTACGCCGGGTAGCCGAGGGCCACCAGCACCGTGGACCAGCTCAGCGTCCCGACGCGCACCAGCTCGTGCGCGACGCCGGCCGCCGCGAACAGGACCGCGGCCAGCCTCGCCCGGGAGAGCCGCTCGCCGAAGGCCACCACACCGACCACGACCATCACCAGCGGCATGAGGAAGTAGCCGAGCGCCACCTGGAGGGCGTGGCCGTGGGCGGGCGCCCAGGTGAAGAGCCACAGCTGGACCCCGAGGAGGGCGGCGGCGAGCACGAGGACGGCCGCCGTCGCCGGCCGGGCGCGCACCCGGGCGGCCATCGCGGTGACCGTCCCCCACTGGCGCGTCAGCAGCAGAAGCACGGTGACCAGCGGCGCCGTGAGGACCACCCGCCACCCGAAGACCTCGAGCCCCGTCAGAGGGTCGAGCCGGGAGGCCAGGAAGTACAGCCCCCCGAACATCGCCGAGGCGAGCGCCGAGAGCAGCACACCTGTGGACACCGCGCCTCCCTTTCTCGCGCGGCATCGTGCCAGGTCCTTGTGTGCCGACGCCGATCCGTCCGGCGGCCGGTACCGTCGGAGGGTGCCGGAGACCGAGACCCCGAACGAGGCGCTGATCCGCTTCGACGGCGTGGGGATGACCTACGCCGACGGCACGGTCGCCGTCGACCACCTCGACCTCGACGTCGCCGCGCACGAGCTCCTGACGCTCGTCGGGCCGTCCGGCTCGGGCAAGTCCACCCTCCTGCGCATGGTCAACCGCCTGGTCGAGCCGACCCGCGGCCGCGTCCTGCTCGAGGGCGAGGACGTCGCCCGGGTCGACGCCGCGCGGCTCAGGCGCGGCATCGGCTACGTCATCCAGGACGTCGGGCTCTTCCCGCACCGCACGGTCGCCCAGAACGTCGCCACGGTGCCTGGGCTGCTCGGCTGGGACCGGCGGCGCACCCGCGAGCGGGTCGCGGAGCTGCTGACCCTGGTGCGCCTCGACCCGGCCGTGCACGGCCCGCGCTACCCGCACGAGCTCTCCGGCGGCCAGCGGCAGCGGGTCGGGGTGGCGCGGGCGCTGGCGACGCACCCGAAGGTCATGCTCATGGACGAGCCGTTCGGCGCCGTCGACCCCGAGGGCCGCCGGTCCCTCCAGACCGAGTTCCGCCGCATCCACGACGAGCTGGGCACCACCGTCGTCATGGTGACCCACGACATCGACGAGGCCGTCCTGCTCGGCGACCGCGTCGCCGTCCTCAGCCAGGGCGGCCGGCTCGAGCAGCTCGCGCCGCCGGCGGTGGTGCTGTCGCGCCCGGCGAACCCGTTCGTCGAGCGGTTCATCGGGGACGCCCGGGCCGTCAAGCTGCTGAGGGTCGCGCGGCTGGCGCGCGCCGACGTCGAGCCCGGCCGCGCCGACCGGCCCGTCGTCGTCCGTGTCGGGGAGCCTCTCGAGGCGGCGTTCTCCGCGCTGGCGGCGAGCCCGGAGGGTGTGGTGGGCGTGGTGGACGACGGCGGGGCTGCCGTGGGCACGCTCGGTCCGGCCGGGCTGCACGCCGCCCTGCGCCGGGCCGTGCGGACCGACGAGGGCTGAGCGGCGGGCTCGGCTGCTGCGCCGTACGGACCGGCCAGGGCTGAGCGGCGGGCTCAGCTGCCGGGCCGTACGGACCGACAAGGCTGAGCGGCGAGGTCAGATGCCGGGCTGCTCGGTCGCCGGTGAGGTGCTCTCGACGACGTTGAGCCTGCGCACCGTGAGCTCGTCGACCTCCAGCTCGCGGATCCGCAGCTGGTTGATGACGGCCTTGCTCACCTTCAGCCGCCAGACCGCGACGACGCCGAGGGCCGTCGCACCCATCGCCGTCGCAAGAAGGCTGGCGGCGGCGATGCTCCGCGCGCCCGTCGCGAACCCGCCGATCGCGAGCGCCGGCATCGCGTGCGGTCCGCTCACCGTCGGGTGCAGCTGTCCCGGTCCGTGCGCCGCCTGCTTCCGGAGGGCCGGCTTACGGGACGCCGGCGCCCTCGGCATCCGCGTCATGGGCGAGGCCTGCACCGTCTCTTTCACCCACATCTGCTTGCTGAAGTCCCGCACCGCACACCTCCGTGTGTCCTTGGGGCCCCACCCGGTCGCCACGCTGCGGACCCGCTGTCATGTCTACTCCGCGGTCGCGCGAGGGGGAAGGGTGAAGAGCCCCTGACGACCCCGCTCCCGCACGGCGCGGGCCGGTCGCCCTCGGCGCTCAGCCGCGGAGCGAGCGCAGCCCCTCAGCGGCGCGCGCCAGGACGTCCGGCGACTTCACGTACGTGAACCGCACCCACGACGCCAGCTCGCGCGCCACCGGGCCGCCGGGCGTGCAGAAGGCGGAGACGGGGATGGCCACCACGCCCGCGCGCGCCGGCAGGTCCCGGCACAGGTCCACCGCGTCCGGGTAGCCCAGCCCGGCGCCGTCGGCGACGACGAAGTACGTCCCCCGGGGAACCGAGGGGTTGAGGCCGGCCGTCGTGAGTGCGTCGACCAGGGTGTCCCGGCGCCGCCGCAGCGAGTCCGCGAGCGCGGTGACGTACGCACCGGTGCGGCCGTCCTCGTCCGTGAGCGCGGCGGCGACGGCGTGCTGGAACGGGCCGGAGGCCACGTACGTGAGGAACTGCTTGACCGTGCGCACGGCGGTGACCAGCTCCGCCGGGCCGTGGACCCACCCGACCTTCCAGCCCGTGAAGGACAACGTCTTCCCGGCCGAGGAGATCGTCAGGGTGCGGTCGGCCAGGCCGGGCAGGGTCGCCATCGGGACGTGCTCGGCGCCGTAGGTGAGGTGCTCGTAGACCTCGTCGGTGACCACGACCGCGTCGCGGGCGCGGGCGTGCTCGCCGATGACCGTGAGCTCCTCCCTGGTGAGCACGGTGCCCGTCGGGTTGTGCGGGGAGTTGACCAGGACCAGGCGGGTGCGGTCGGTGAAGGCGGCCGCGACGTCGTCCGGGTCGAGGTGGAAGCCCCCGGGGCCGGGGCGCAGCGGGATCGTGCGGTGGGCGGCGCCCGCGAGCGCGATGGTGGCGGCGTAGGAGTCGTAGAAGGGCTCCAGGGTGATCACCTCGTCGCCCGGCCCGGCCAGGGCCAGGACGGCGGCGGCGATCGCCTCGGTGGCGCCCGCGGTGACCAGGACCTCGGTCTCCGGGTCGACCTCGAGGTCGTAGTGGCGGCGCTGGTGCGCGGCGACGGCCTCCCGCAGCGCGGGGACGCCGGGGCCGGGCGGGTACTGGTTGTGCCCGGCGAGGATGGCCGCGACGGCCGCGTCGCGGACGTGGGCGGGGCCGTCGACGTCGGGGAAGCCCTGGCCGAGGTTCACCGCGCCCGTGCGGGTCGCGAGCGCGGACATCTCCGCGAAGATCGTGGCGGCGACGGTGCCGTCGGCCCTGGTGAGGCCCGTGGCCCGCGCGACGTCCTGCCAGCGGCGTTCTCGCATCGCCCCATTGTGCCGGGCGGGCCGGCGCCCGCCCACTGGTCCCCCGGCGCCGGACGTCCCCGGTTCCCGCTCGCGGTGTCGTGACCCGTGGCTAGGGCTTCCTCGCCCCCGCTGACCAGGGCTTCCTCGCCCCCGCGGTCGGGCCGTGGTCTCGTCCGCCCACCAGGACCGGCCGGCCGACCCGCGAACGAACCCCCGGCGAGAAGTGCGCCAGGGGCTCCCCGATCACCGCGGGCAGGCCCGCCGCCGCTATCAGGCCGGCGACGGCGGTGCGCGCCCGGGCCTTTCGCAGCGGCCACGGTTCGTGGTGGACGTCGAACCGCCAGAGCCTGCCGAACCGGCGGACGTAGGCGGACCAGCGCCCGGTGAGGAAGTCGGCGAGCGGATCCGGCTCCAGCGGGTCACCCGTCTCGACGCTGGCGTGCATGCCCACGCCGCTCCCGGGCCGCCGGGTGCGGTAGTGGAGGTGCCCCGGGGCGGCGTGGATCTCGGCGTCGGCCCGTACGTAGGGAACCCCGGCGGCGCGCAGGGCCAGCACGACCGGCAGGCGTGGGCACTCCAGGGAGAAGAACCAGATCCCGTCCCCGCCGTCGGGCCCGCGCACGTAGGTGCGGAGGTTGACCTCGGGGAACGTGGACAGGCGCGGCAGCGCCGGGCCGTACGCGGGCCGGGCGTGCATGCGGAAGGGCGTGACACCGAGCCAGGCCTGGCCGTCGAACGTGTCGACGGCCAGGCCTGGTGGGAGCACTGCCTGAACGGTGGCGGGCGGGACGGGCCAGTGCAGGAAGGTCAGGTCCTCCCAGCGCTGAAGGCTCAGCGGGTGCTCGACCTGTCGGTCGGGCCACCGGCCGGACACCGCACGCCCCGGGGCGTCAGTACCCGGCGCCGGTGCTGGGCGGGTACCCGGTGCCCGTGGTGGGCGGGTAGTCCGTGCCGGTGCCGGAGCCCTGCACCCGGTCCTTCGAGGCCTGCGCCTCGCCCTTGACGTCCTCCGCGGCTCCGCGCGCCTCGGCCTTGACGTCCTCCGCGCCGCTGGCTGCGGTCTCCTTCACGGACTGGGCGCCCTCGGTGGCCGTGGCCTTGAGCTGCTCGGCGGCCTCGCGTGCGGGCTCGCGCAGGTGCTCGGCCATCTCCTGGCCCATTCCCTTCGCGCCCTCGGCGACGCCCTGGAGCGCGTCGCTCTCCTTCGCCTGGGCCACGACCTCGCGCTCCTTGCGCGTGGACGGGATCAGCGAGGAGGCGAGCAGGCCGACGCCGAAGGCGATGAGCCCGGCGGCGAGGGGGTTGCCCTCGGCCTTGCGCTTGACCTGGTACGGGGCTTCCATCGCGCTCTCCTTCACCGATCCGGCTCCTTCCCGGACGGATCCGGCCTTGTCGTGAAAGGTGCCACGGGCGTCGTCGGTCGCGCCGAAGACCTTCTCCTTGACACCGCCGACCGCGTCCTTGACCTTCTGGGTCTGCCGCTCGGCGACGCGGGACGGGCTGACCTTCTCGGTGAGCGCGTCCACGTTATCGCTGAGGTCGGCGCGGGTGCGCTCGATGTCGGCGCGGATCTGGTCAGGGTCGTTGCTGCTCGTGGTCATGGCCTGTCCTCTCCCTTGAGAGCGTCGGGAATCTTCTTGACGGTCTCCGCGGTCTGGGGCACGCCGCGGACCTGCTTCATCTTGTTCCTGCCCATCGCGGCGAGCACGGCCGCCACGATCGCCCACAGCACGGCCACGATGAGGCCGGACCAGCCCAGGGCGGGCAGGCCCTCGCCACCGAGCAGCCCTCCCAGCGCCCACCACAGGGCGAGCGAGAGGAAGAGGAGCACGAAGTGCCCGGCGACGCCCGCGCCGCCGAACATCCCGGCCCCGGCGCCGGCCTTCTTCGCCGACTCGGTGGTCTCCGCCTTCGCCAGGGCGATCTCCTGGCGGATCAGCGTCGAGAGATCCTTCGAGATCTCGCCGAAGAGCTCACCGACCGACGCCTGCGGCGGCGGCTGCGTCCGCCCGGGATCGATCGGGGTGCTCATCGCTGCTCACCCGTGCCGAACGTCTCGCCGGTGCCGTAGGTGCCGGGCTCGGTGCCGTAGACACCGCCCTGCGTACCGGTGGCGGAGGTGCCGGGCTGGGCACCGTAGGCGCCGCCCGCGACTCCCGTGGTGCCGGTGGTGGGCGTGCCGTAGCCGGGCTGGTACTCCGTGCCGTAGTCCGGCGCCGGGGCGGGCGGGTAGGTCGAGACCGGCGGGTACGACGGCGGCGCGTAGGCACCGCGCGCCGTGCCGGTGCCCTCCGCGGACTCGTCCTTCAGGCTGCGTGCCACGCGGCCGGCGAGCAGGCCCAGTCCCGCGGCGATCGCGATGAAGGTGCCGGGGTGGCGCCGGGCGTAGCGGGTGACCTCGTCGAGCACGTCGGCCGGCTCACGCTCGTCGAGCCACCGCCCGACCTTGTCGGCGTAGGACGAGGCCTGGCGGGCGAGGTCGGCCGCGAGGCCCTCCTGCGCGGTGCCGGAGGCGAGAGAGTCAAGCTCGCCCGAGAAGGACCGCAGTCCGCCGGCGAGCCGACGCTGCTGCTGGCTCGACTGGTCGGTCACCTCGCGGCGGGTCTGGTCGAACAGGTCCCGCGCCTGGTACTTCGCCTCTGCGACCGCGTACCGGGCCTGCCCCTTGGCCTCGGCCACGGTGTCCTTCGCGGTCTCCTTGGCGGTCTCCTTCACCTGCTGGGCGTCCTGACCGGCGGTGTGCGCCAGGTGGGAGGCCTCCTGCTTGGCGGCGTCCTTGGTGGACGAGGAGCCCGAGGTCTCGGAGTAGCCGGTCGTTCCCGACGTCGTGGGTACGGGCTCGCCCAACGGGTTCCCGACGGAACCGGTGGGTGGGGTCGGTCCTTGCGTCATGGCGTGTCCTCTTCTCGTACGGTCCGGTCCTGATGGAGCGCTCGGACTCATCGTGGGACACATCACCGGACTTCGCCTCCCGAGGCGGAAATCGCGCGGTCGGGGGCCTTGTGGTAGACGCGGGCGTCGTGGTAGGCGAGCGCAGCTTCGGCGCCCGAACCGGCCGGCAGCAAGAGGGGGCCGCCGCCCCGTGCCCGGAGCCGGCCTACGCGCCCCAGCGCAGGACGACGGGCCGCTCCGGGTCGCTCATCTCGATGACGACGTCGGACCGTGTCAGGGGATCCACCGCGTCGATGTAGGTGCGCTGCGCCGGCAGGTAACGCTCGGCGTAGCGCGCCTCGATCTCGCCGTCGGACTCCTCGCGCGTGGAGGTGACGGCCAGGATGCGCCGGACCGTCACCTCCTCCGGCACGGTGAGATACACCGTCACGTCCCACAGGTCGGCCAGCTCGGGCCGCTGGAGGGTCATGCCGTCCACCAGGAGCACGGACGCGCGGGCGTCGAACCCGGGAGCCCCCGCCGCGATGTCCCGGATCCGCGCCCAGTCGTAGATGTTCTCGTAGAGCCAGCGCGGGTCGGTCGCCCGCTCGGAGCGGCGGAGCGCGAGCGGGATCAGCAGATGGTCGGCGCTGAACCGGTGCACCTCGGCGCTGTCCCCGAGCAACGGCCTGAGCGCGTCGTCGAGGTCGCGGGAGAACGTCGTCTTGCCGGCTCCGTCGGGCCCGTCGATCGCCACCCGGACCATGCCGTCGCCGGCGCGCTGCACGAGCTCTCGTGCGAGCCTGCCCACGACCTGGCGGCGGGGGGTGGACGTGGTCTCCATGGGCTTCTCCTCTGTCGCGCCGCTGCCGCGGCAACGGGGCGGTGCTGCGGCGACGGGGGCCTTTCCCCGACGACCGGTCGACACCGTCTCACGCCCGCGAGGCCGGCGGGCGGCGGCCCGTCATCCGGGACGGGAGCGGCAGCTGCCGGCAGGTCGCTCAGGCCCGCGGCACCCGGGAGGGGAGCGCCGGCAGAGCCACGACGATGAGGGCCGCGTCATCCCGCCCCGGTCGCTACCCTGGGTCCAGCAGGCTTCGACGAGGAGGTCGAGATGTCTGACCGTGCTGTCGCGGGAGATCCGGCGAGGCAGGCGGGCCGTGCCGCGTCCGACAGGCCGGTCGTCACGATCTTCGAGCTCTACGGAGCGGGCGCGACCGCCGTCGGCCAGAAGGTCGCCGAGGCCCTGGGTCTGCCCTTCCACCCTCAGGCCTTCAGCTCCGAGGAGCTGGAGGCGGGGGCGGACGCCACCCTGCAGCGCAACGCCGTCCTCGCGACCGTCTACTCCGCGATGGGCGGGGCCTACGGCGGCTTCGACACCCGCGACGTCGTCGTCACCCAGCAGCAGAAGTACGACCTGGTCATGGAGAACAACCGGGTCGTGCGCGGCTACGCGGACGAGGGCGGCGTCATCGTCGGGCGCAACGCCGCCGTGATCCTCGCGGACCGGCCCGGCACGCTCAACGTCCTGCTCACCGGCTCGGTCGAGGACCGCGTCCGGCGGGCCGCGGAGGAGGCCGGCATCCCGGTCGAGCGGGCGGCGCGGCGGCAGAAGCGGGAGGACGACGTGCGGGCGGAGATGTCCAAGGCGCTCTACGGCTGGGACCCGCGCCTCCCCGACCGCTACGACCTCGTCATCAACACGAGCAGGATCCCGCTCGACGCCGCCGCCGAGGCCATCGTCAACGCCGTCAGGCCCCGGCGGGCGTGAGCCACCGGTCGTCGGAGCGAGCTGACAGGAGCTGAGCATGGACACCACGGCGTCACCGGCGGCCGGCGGGGCCGTCACCCCCCGGAAGCTCACGGTCCGCAGCTACCTCGCGTACGCGGCCGGTGACGCGGCGAACAACCTGTCGTTCACGATGGCGGGGTTCTTCCTGATCCTCTACTACACGAACGTCGTGGGCATCGAGGGCGCCGTCGTCGGCACCATGTTCCTGGTGGTGCGGTTCATCGACGCCTTCACCGATCTCATCGCCGGGCGCCTGGTCGACGCCAAGCGGCCCGGGCGGCTCGGCAAGTTCCGCCCGTTCATCCTGTGGTTCTCCCTGCCCCTGCTGCTGACGAGCATGGCCATCTACTCGGCGAAGACGTTCTTCCCGGACCTCTCCGGCGGCGCCGCGGTCGCCTACATGTACGTCTCGTACCTGCTGATGGGTTCGGTGTTCTACACGCTCGTGAACATCGCCTACGGGTCGATGGCGCCGGCCCTGACCCAGGACCCGATCGAGCGCGGCCGGCTCGCCGTCTTCCGGGGGTACGGGGCGGCGCTGGCCATCCTCGGCCTGGCCTTCGCCATCGCCCCGCAGATCCGCGCCAACGTCGACGACCCGGTGGCGCTCCAGCGGTCGTTGTTCCTCACGACCGCCGCCTTCGTGGTCATCGGCATGGTGCTGTACCTGTTCCTGGTCCTCAGCACGCGGGAGCAGGTCGCCCGGCCGGCGACGCCCGTCTCGCTGAAGGACAGCCTGCGGACGTTCACCACCAACAAGCCCCTGATCTGGCTCTCCGTGGGCGCGGTCCTCTTCCTCACCGCGGTGACCGCGCTCAGCACGCTCGGGTCCTACATCGCCATCTACGTCCAGCAGAACCCGCAGTACATCGCGTGGAACATCCTCGCCCAGACCATCGCCATCCTCGTCGTCGGCCCGCTCATCCCGACGATGGTGCGCACGATCGGCAAACGCTCCGGGTTCGTGATCTTCGGGATCGCGGTGATCGTCGGCGCCGCTGTGCTCGCCTTCTCGCCCCTGTCGTCGGTGCCCGTGCTCGGGCCCGTGGCGTTCTTCCTCATGGGCCTCGGCATCAACGGGGCGAACACGCTGACGTGGGCGCTGGAGGCGGACACCGTCGAGTACGGCGAGTGGCGCACCGGCAACCGCACCGAGGGCACCACCTACGCGGTGTTCTCCTTCACCCGCAAGATGGGGCAGGCCCTCGGCGGGTTCGTCGGCGGCTTCGCCCTCACGTGGGCCGGCTTCAGCGCGGCCCGTGCCTCCACCGGCGAGCCGCAGGAGCCCGGGGTGGCCGAGAACATCCAGCTCTGGGCCGGGGGCATCATCGCGGGGTTCGCCCTGCTGTCCATCGTGGTCATGTTCTTCTACCCGCTCACCGAGGCCAGGTTCCGCGAGATCACCGCGGAGATCGCCGCCCGGCGCGCCGCCTCGACCGCCTGACGACCGGTCGTCGTCGACACCAGGCCCACCGCCATGCCGACCCGGCCAGCCGGCCGGACAGCGAACGGAAGGAACGAACCCCATGTTGCGCCCTCAGGACACCGCCACCCGGGAGAAGAAGCAGCTCGACGGGCTGTGGCGCTTCGCCCTCGACCCGGACGGTGAGGGCCGCAGCGCCGGCTGGTACCGGGGCCCGCTGCCCGGCAGGCGGCTGATGGCCGTGCCCGCCAGCTTCAACGACGTCGTCGCCGACGCCGCCGTGCGCGACTACTTCGGCGACCTCTGGTACCAGACGGTCGTCCGCGTGCCGCGGGGCTGGGCCGGCGAGCGCATCGTGCTGAACCTGGAGTCCGCCACCCACCGGGCGGTGGTCTGGGTGGGCGAGACCCAGGTCGCCGAGCACGAGGGCGGCTACACCCCCTTCGAGGCCGACGTCACCGAGCACGTCACGCCGGGCGAGGAGGTGCGCATCACCGTCGTCGTGAACAACACGCTGAGCTTCCGGTCCATCCCCCCGGGCGCCGTCGAGGAGACCGCCAGCGGGAAGAAGCAGCGGTACTGGCACGACTTCTTCAACTACGCCGGCCTGCACCGCTCCGTCTGGCTCTACGCCACCCCCCGGACGCACGTCTCCGACCTCACCGTCGTCACCGGGCTCGACGGCACCACCGGGACGGTGGGGTACACCGTGGAGACCGAGGGCGGCGGCGCCGACGTCGCCGTCGTGCTCCGGGACGCCGACGGCGCGGAGGTCGCCACGGGCTCGGGCGCGTCCGGCACGCTGACCGTGGCGGACGTGCACCGCTGGGCCCCCGGCGACGGCTACCTCTACGACCTCGAGGCCAGGCTGGTCGACGGCGACGGCGCCACCGCGGACAGCTACCACCTCAAGGTGGGGGTGCGGACCGTGGAGGTGCGCGGCACCCAGTTCCTCATCAACGGCGAGCCGTTCTACTTCAAGGGCTTCGGCATGCACGAGGACCACGCGGTCATCGGCAAGGCGCACAACAACGCCCACCTCGTCAACGACTTCGAGCTGCTGGAGTGGATCGGCGCCAACTCCTTCCGCACGTCCCACTACCCGTACTCGGAGGACGTGCTCGAGCACGCGGACCGCCAGGGCGTCGTCGTCATCGACGAGACCGCCGCGGTCGGGCTGAACATGGGCATCGGCGGCGGCATCTTCGGCGGCCAGGGCTACACGACGTTCTCCCCGGAGACCGCCAACGACGTCACCCAGGAGGTGCACGCCCAGGCGATCCGTGAGCTGATCGCCCGCGACAAGAACCACCCGAGCGTCGTGCTGTGGAGCATCGCCAACGAGCCGGAGTCCGAGACAGAGGCCGCGGAGAACTACTTCCGGCCGCTCTTCGACGTCGCCCGGGAGGCCGACCCCACCCGGCCGGTCGGGTTCGTCAACGTCATGCTCGCCCCGCACGGCAAGTGCCGCGTCTCGCAGTTCGGCGACGTCCTCATGCTCAACCGGTACTACGGCTGGTACGTCGACACCGGCGACCTCGAGGCGGCCGAGCACGACTTCAGGGCGGAGCTCGACGGATGGTCGACCGACGGCAAGCCGATCATCATCACCGAGTACGGCGCCGACACCTACCCCGGTCAGCACAGCATCGTCCCGGAGCCGTGGTCGGAGGAGTACCAGATCGCCTACCTGGAGACCAACCACCGTGTGTTCGACAGCGTGGAGGCGGTCGTCGGGGAGCACGTCTGGAACTTCGCCGACTTCGCCACGACGTCGGGGATCATGCGGGTGGGCGGGAACAAGAAGGGTGCCTTCACCCGCGACCGCCAGCCCAAGGCCGCGGCCCACGCGCTCCGCAGGCGCTGGCGCGGCTGAGCAGGCCGCGCCGCGGGACACGGACGCCGCCCCCGAGCTGGGAGGGGCGGCGTCCGGGCAGGGAGGGGCGGCGTCCTGGCAGGCACCGAGCCCGGGCCGGCGCTCAGCCCTTCGCGCCGGTAGTGGCGATCCCCTGCACGAAGTGCCGCTGCCCGAGGAAGAACAGGATGATCATCGGGACGGTGGTGATGACGCTGGCGGTCACGACGATCTCCCAGTGCCACTCCCCGCCGAACCCGAACTGGTCCAGCAGCGCCTTCAGACCGCGCGGGATCGTGAACTTGTCCGAGTCGCGCAGGTAGATCAGCGGCCGCATGAGGTCCGTCCACGCCGCCTGGAACTCGAAGATGAGCGTGACGATCATCGCCGGCTTCGTCAGGGGCAGCGCGATGCGGGTGAACATGGTCCAGTTGTTCGCGCCGTCGATCTTCGCCGCCTCGAACGTCTCCCGCGGCAGCCCCATGAAGAACTGACGGAGCAGGAAGATGTAGAAGGCGCTGCCGAAGAGGTTGCCGGCCCACAGCGGCGTGAGGGTGTTGACCATGCCCAGCGAGTTCCAGATGAGGAAGACCGGCACCATCGTCACCGCGCCGGGCAGCATCATCGTGGCGAGCACCAGGCCGAAGAGCGCGTCGCGCCCCTTGAACCGGAAGTAGGCGAACCCCCACGCCACCAGGGCGCTGGAGAAGGTCACCGTGACCGCCGCGAGGACCGTGACGAGGAGGGTGTTGCCGAGCCAGAGAAGCATCGGTGCCTCGGCCCACACGTCGATGTAGTTCTGGAAGGTGAAGGTCTCCGGGATCAGCTTGTTGTCGAAGACCTCCCCGCGCGGCTTGAAGGAGGCGCTGACCAGCCAGACGAACGGGTAGACGAAGACGACCGTGAGGGCGACCAGCGCCGCCACGATCGCGATCCGGCCGGCCGTCCACCGGGTCGGCCGGCGGTCGCCGTTGCGCCCGCGCCCGGGCGAGCCGTCGCCGGGCGTCCCGACGGGGCCGCCGGCGGTGGGCACGACGGGGGTTTCACGGACACGGTCGAGATCGAGGGACGGGGTACTCATCGCTGCTCCCCCTCGAGGTAGACGAACCGCTTGGACACCTTCAGCTGGACAAGGGTGATGATCAGGATGATCACGAAGAGCACCCAGGCCATCGCCGAGGCGTAGCCCATGTTGAGGAACTCGAACGCCTGCTGGAACAGGTAGATCACGTAGAACAGCGCCGCGTCGTTGCTGTACGTGGTGTTGCCCGACCCGAAGAAGGCCGTGTACGCCTCGGTGAAGGTCTGGAACGCGGCGATCGAGTTGACGATGAACACGAAGAACAGTGCGCCGGAGATCATCGGGATGGTGATCCGCACGGTGCGCTGCCACGCGTTCGCGCCGTCGACGCGGGCGGCGTCGTAGAGCTCCTGGGGGACGTTGCGCAGCGCGGCGAGCAGGATGATCACCGACGAGCCCACGGACCACAGGCTCGTGAGGATGATGGCCGGCTTGATCCAGGTCTGGTCGGTGGTCCAGTTCGGGCCGTCGATGCCGAAGAACCCCAGCACCTCGTTGATCAGCCCGTTCTGCCCGTTGAACACCAGGAGCAGCAGCACGCCGACCGCGACGGGCGGGGTCATGTTCGGCAGGTAGAAGGCGGTCCGGAAGAAGCCGGCGGCCCGCCCTGCCTGGTTGAGCAGCATGGCCAGGCCCAGGGAGACCACGATGTACAGCGGCACCTGGATCGCGGCGTAGAAGAAGGTGTTGCCCAGCGCGAGCGCGATCTTCTCGTCCTCGAACAGACGGCGGTAGTTGTCGAGCCCGACGAAGTTCGGGTCGTTGATGACGTCGTAGTCCGTCAGGGAGAGGTAGGCGCTGTAGAGCACGGGCCAGGCGTGGAAGACCAGGAAGCCGACGATCCACGGGCTGATGAAGAGCAGGGCGGCGCGGGTGTCGCGCCGCCCCCTCCTTCTCCGTGCCACCGCCCTGGCGCGCTCCTCCGACGCGGTGGAGTCGACGACGGTGGCCATGGTCTAGCCCTCCTGCTCCCACTTCTGCCAGGCGTCGTCGAGCGCGGCCTGGGCCGTCTCCTGCGCCGCGTCCAGCACCTCCTGGGGCTCGGCCTGCCCGTTGAGCACGCTGTTCACCGCGTCCTGCCAAGCGGTCTTGAACTCAGAGTCGGCGGGGTTGGCCGGCAGGGAGAACGTGTTGTCGTTGGCCTCGTACATGGCCGCCACACCGGCGTCCCAGACCTCGTCGCCGCTCGGCTCGACCAGCTCGCGCACCGCCTCGTCGGCGGCCTCGTTACCGGTGAGCACGCCGGTGAACGGCTTGCCCTCCTCGGCGCGCAGCCGCTTGCGCTCCTCGGCGGCGGCCACCCAGCTGTCCACCTCGGTCATCACGCGCGCCCAGCGGCACGCGGCACCCGGGTTCTCGGTCCCCTTCGGGATGGCCCACGCCGACCCGCTGGCGTACGCCACCGGGTCCCCGTTGCGGTCGTGCACGGCGTCGAACGCCAGCGGCGCGTCCGGGGAGACGTCGTTGAGGACGTTGATGTACCACTGCTCCATCGGCATGGCCCCGAGGGTGTTCGTGGCGAACTGGTTGCCGGCGCCGAAGAAGTCGGCCGAGTCGCGGAAGGCCTTGACCGCCGCGAAGCCGCCCTGGTCGTCGTAGATGGAGAGCGCCCACTCGAGCGCCTCGACCACCTTGGGGTCGTTGAGCTGGGCCGTCCGGCCGTCCTCGGAGATGAGGTCGGTGCCGTTCGCGTGCGCCCACAGGGGCAGGAACTCGGGAAGCTTGGAGTCGTAGCCGATGACGCTCAACGAGTTGCCGTCCCCCTTCTTCAGGGCCTCGTTGGCGGCGCTGATCGCCTCCCAGTCCGAGCCGTTGACGTCCTCGATGCTCAGCCCGGCGGCGTCGAGCAGCTCGGAGTTGGCCATGGTGACCTGCACCGCGTTGAACTCCGGGATGCCGTAGACCTCGCCGTCGAACGTGACCTGGTTCAGGGCCGGCTCACGGAAGTCCTCCGTGACGATGCCCTCGCCGGCGATGCACTGGGTGAGCGGGATGATCGCGCCGCGCGAGGCGAACGTGCCGATCTGGTCGCGGTTGGCGTAGATGAGCTCAGGCGGCTCCCCGGAGGCGACGGCGGAGAGGAACTGCTGGATGTCGAGGTCGCCCTCGACCAGCTTGACCTCGACGCCCTCGCCGAGGGCCTCCTCCGCGCGCTCCACGCGGGTCGTCGCGATCTCGTCGCCCGCGCCGAAGCCCATGACGTCGAGCGTGCCGCTGAGCTCGGCCTCGGGGTCGAACTCCCCGGCACCGTCCCCGCCGGCCCCGGTCCCCTCGTCGGAACCGCCTCCGGTCCCCTGCGCGCACGCTCCGAGCACCAGAGCGACCGCTGAGGCGCTCACCACCAGACGAGCGACGGATCTCCTCATCGACCCACACCTTCCAGGTCCGTGGGGCATTCCTGCCCGCGTCCTCCCGGCGACCCCCTGCCGCCGGGTTTTTGTCCGACGACGTCGTCGGACCCCTCACGGTGGCACAGAAGCGCTACTCCCGCACGAGAAGCGCTTCTCGGCGTTCCGCACGATGGTGCCGAAAGGTGCCACTTCTCCCTCACAGGCCGGGTGCCCCCGGGCTCCTTTCCGACGACGCGAGTGCGACGACGCCGGGGGGCGGTGATACTCACGAAGGTGGCCTCACAGCCACCCCGCACCACCGAGGAGACACCCCGCATGAGCGAGCCCGCACCCACCTCCGAGAGCCCCACCGGGACGCCGGCGGACGCCGTCACCCTCTGCGTCCTCGCCGTCGCTCCCCTGCTGGAGGTCACGATCGAGACCCTCCGTGACGACGACGAGCCCCAGGTGCACGTCCACGCCGGCGGGCAGGGGCTCTGGGTCGCGCGGATGGCGACGACGCTCGGGGCTCGCGCCGTCGTCTGCGCGCCGTTCGGCGGCGAGACCGGCGTCGCGGCCGCGGCCCTCGCGCGGGCGGAGGGGCTGGACCTGCGGACCACCAGCACCCCCGGGATCTCCGCCCACGTCCTCGACTACCGCGCCGGCGAGCGTGAGGAGCTCGTGGTGATGCGCAGCCCCGCCCTCGACCGCCACGCCCAGGACGACCTCTACGGCACCATGCTGGTCCACGCCATGGACGCCGACCTCGCCGTCCTCACCGGGGCCGACGCCGACCTGGGCGTCCCCGACGACTTCTTCGGCCGGCTCGCCAAGGACCTGCGGGCCGCGGGCAGGCCCGTGGTGGCCGACCTCTCCGGCGACCACGTCCGGCAGGTCCTGCAGGCCGAGGGGGTGGTCCTGAAGATCAGCCACGAGGAGATGGTCGACGGCGGTTTCGCCGACGACGCCGACGTCGGCACGCTGCGGGACGCCGGCCGGCGGATGCTCGAGGAGGGCCTGAGCGCGCTGGTGGTTTCCCGCGCCGGGGACCCCACCCTCGTCGTCACCGGCGAGGAGGCGCGCCTCTTCACCGCCCCGACGGTGAGCACGCGCGAGAACAAGGGTGCCGGGGACTCCATGACGGCCGGGATCGCCGTCGCCCTGGCCCGGGGCGCCGGCCTCGACGAGGCGGTCCGGCTCGGCGCGGCCGCCGGCGCCCTCAACGTCACCCGCCGGGGCCTGGGCACGGGGCGGCGCGACCAGATCGAGGCCTTCGCGGGGCGGGTGGGGGTCGAGGACGTCTGACCCGGCCGGACCACGGAGGCCCTCCGGTTGCGAGGCCCGCCGCCGTCCGGGCACCGTGGATCTTGCACGACCCGACCGATCGAGCAGCAGCGAGAAAGAGAGGGAGACGAGCATGAGCAACGAGACCGGCGCCGTCACCGGCACCAAGGACAAGGACTACAACCTCCTGTGGTTCACCCAGGCGTGTCTCGAGAACGCGCTGCGCCTGGAGACCTACATCAAGGACGCCGAGCGCGACGGTGACAACGAGGTCGCGGACTTCTTCCGCAAGGCCCAGGCGGACAGCCGCAAGGGCGCGGAGATGGGCAAGAAGTTCCTGGCCTCGCGCATCAAGGGCTGAGCCAGCCCTCCCGGCCCGTGCACCGCGCCCGGACCCGGCACGCCACCGCGGGGCACCAGATCGGCGGACGACGCCGGCCTGGTGCCCTTCGTCGTCGGACAGGCGCGCTCGCGGCCCGGCGTCGTCGCGCCCCGGCGAAGCGCCGTTCCGGTGGCTGTCGGGGCCGCTCCCGGCCACGATGGGGGCACCCGACCCGGAGGTGTGCGATGACCTCGCTCTGGCTGGACCGCCCCGACCTCCCCGCCTATCCCGGCGTCCCGCCGGGGCGCTCCTGCGACGTGGCCGTGGTCGGCGGGGGCCTGACCGGCCTGACGACGGCGCTGCTCCTCGCCCGCGCGGGCGCCTCCGTCGCCCTGCTCGAGGCCCGGCGCCTCGGCGCGGTGACCACCGGGAACAGCACCGGGAAGGTCACCCTGCTGCAGGGGACCAAGCTGGCCCGCGTCGCTCGCCGCCACTCCACCGCCACGCTGCGCACCTACGTCGAGGCCAACCGGGAGGGGCAGCAGTGGCTGCTGCGCTACTGCACGGAGCACGACGTCCCCTTCCAGACCCGCCCCGATCTCGTGGTCGCGCAGAGCCCCGGGGGCCGCGACCGGGTCGGCGAGGTTCACGACGCCGCCCACGAGGCGCAGCTGCCGGTGGAGTGGCTGGAGGACGCGGGCCTGCCGATGCCCACCTTCGGCGTGGCCCGCCTGCCGGACCAGGCGCAGCTGGACACCATGGACCTCGTCCTCGCGCTGGCGCGCGACATCGAGCGCCACGGCGGGGAGATCTTCGAGAACAGCCGCGTCCACGGGCTGCACCAGGGCTCGCCCAACCGGGTCGCCGTGGGAGAGGTGGAGGTGGCGGCCGACCGGGTGGTCCTGGCCACGGGCACGCCCGTCCTCGACCGCGGCGCCTTCTTCGCGCGGCTGTCGCCGCACCGCACGCACGCCCTGGCCCTGGACGTCCCCGGGCCGCTGCCGCAGGTCATGGCCATCACCGGCGACGAGCCGTTCCGCTCCCTGCGTACCGCCCCGACCGCAGACGGCGAACGGCTGGTCGTCGCCGGTGCCGGCCATCCCGTGGGAAGGGCGGTGTCCACGCGAGAGCTCGTCATGGAGCTCACCCGCTGGGTCACCGAGCTGTTCCCGGGCGCCGTGCCGACCCACGTGTGGGCCGCGCAGGACTACCGCGGCACCGACGAGCTGCCGTCGGTGGGGCCGCTGCTGCCCCGGTCGGACCGGGTGCTGGTGGCCACCGGCTTCGACAAGTGGGGCCTCGCCATGGGTCCGGCGGCCGCGCTGGCGATCTCCTCGGCCATCCTCGAGGGCCAGATGATCTGGACCCACCCGCTGCGCACCTGGCGGCCCGGCGGCCTCGCCGGCCTCGACAAGGTGGTGACCCTCAACGCCGGTGTCGCCTCCCGCCTGGCCCGCGACAAGCTCAGCCCGCGGGTCCACTCCTCCGCCGTCGTCCCGCCCGAGGGGCAGGGCCGGGTGGAGCGGGACGCGGGCCACGACGTGGCCGTGAGCACCGTGGACGGCGTCACGCGGCGGCTGACCGCCTCGTGCACGCATCTGGGCGGCGTCGTCTCGTGGAACGACGCCGAGCACACGTGGGACTGCCCGCTGCACGGCTCCCGCTTCGCCGCGGACGGGCAGGTGCTGGAGGGGCCCGCCACCTGCGCGCTGCGCACGCTCGAGCAACCGCGCTGACCACGCCGTTTCGACGGTGCCGCCCGGTAGCCCGGCGTCCGTCGTGCCGGTGCCGGTCGCCCGACGTCCGTCGTGCCGGTGCCGGTCAGTCCCCGGAGCCCGTCGCCGCGATGCGCAGCTCGGTGAACTTCTCGGCCAGGTCGGCCAGCTGGAAGTGCGCGTTGAGCCCGCTCGGGTTGGGCAGCACCCACACCCGGGTCGTCCCCAGCGTCCGCTCCTGCGGGCCCAGCGCGGCCCTCGGCTCCCCGAACGCCGTCCGGTAGGCGGTGACGCCGAGCACCGCCAGCCACGCCGGCGTGTACCGCCGGACCTCCTCCGCGAGCCGCTCACCGCCCTCGCGGAGCTCGGCACCGCTCAGCTCGGCGGCCGTCGCGGTGGCCCGGTTGACGACGTTGGTGATGCCCAGGCCGTAGCGCGGCAGCTCGTGCTGCTCGGAGGGCGCGAGGAGGCGCGGGGTCATGCCCGACCGGTGCAGCGCCGGCCAGAACCGGTTGCCGGGCCGGGCGAAGTGGTGACCCGTCCACGCCGAGTACAGCCCGGGGTTGATCCCGCACAGCAGGACCGTCAGCCCCGGGGCGATCACCGGGGGGATGCTGCGTCCGGCGCAGGCCAGGAGGTCCTCACGGCTCGGTCCTCGCCTCTCCGTCGCACCCACTCCGCGAGTGTGCACGATCCGGCGAGCCGTCGCGCATACCTCGATCGCGCCCCGAACCCGGGTGCTCGGTGCTGCGCCACGTCCTACGGTGGACGGATGAGCAACCGCCTCGCCGGGGCGACGAGCCCCTACCTGCTCCAGCACGCCGACAACCCGGTGCACTGGCAGGAGTGGGGCGAGGCCGCCTTCGCCGAGGCCCGGAAACGGGACGTCCCCGTCCTCCTGTCGATCGGCTACGCGGCGTGCCACTGGTGCCACGTGATGGCGCACGAGTCCTTCGAGGATCCCGACGTCGCCGCGGTGCTCAACAGCGGGTTCGTGGCGGTGAAGGTGGACCGCGAGGAGCGGCCGGACATCGACGCCGTGTACATGACGGCGACCACGGCGATGACCGGCCAGGGCGGCTGGCCGATGACGTGCTTCCTCACCCCGGACGGCGAGCCGTTCTTCTGCGGCACCTACTACCCGCGCGCGCAGTTCCTCCAGCTCCTCGGTGCCGTCCGCGAGGCGTGGACCACCCGCCGCGCCCAGGTGGACGCCACGGGCGCGAACGTCGCCCGGGCGCTGGGCCAGATGACCCGCGCCGCCACCCCCGACGCGCTCGACGCCGACGCCCTCGAGGCCGCCGTCACCGCCCTCGCCCAGGACTTCGACGAGGCGAACGGAGGGTTCGGGGACGCGCCGAAGTTCCCGCCGTCGTCGGTGCTGGAGTTCCTCCTGCGCCACCACGCGCGCACCGGCGACGCCGACGCGCTGCGGATGGCGGAGGCGACGTGCGAGGCCATGGCGCGCGGCGGCATGTACGACCAGCTCGCGGGCGGCTTCGCCCGCTACTCGGTGGACGCCCGCTGGATCGTGCCCCACTTCGAGAAGATGCTCTACGACAACGCCCAGCTCCTGCGGGACTACCTCCACCTCCACCGCGCCACGGGGTCCGCCCTCGCCGAGCGGGTCGCGCGCGAGACCGCGGACTTCCTGCTGCGGGACCTGCGTACCGCGGAGGGGGCGTTCGCCTCCTCCCTCGACGCCGACGCCGACGGCGTGGAGGGCCTCACCTACGCCTGGACCCCCGGTCAGCTCGCCGAGGTGCTGGGGCCCGACGACGGCGCGCGGGCCGCCGAGCTGCTCACGGTGACCGAGCTCGGCACCTTCGAGCACGGCTCCTCCACGCTGCAGCTGCGCCGGGACCCGGAGGACCCCGCGTGGTGGGCCGACGCCCGCCGGCGCCTGCTCGCGACCCGCGACCGGCGGCCCCAGCCCGCCCGTGACGACAAGGTCGTGACCTCCTGGAACGGTCTGACGGTCGCGGCCCTCGCCGAGGCGGGCGTCCTGCTGGCCGAGCCCGGCTACCTCGACGCCGCCCGCGAGTGCGCGGCGTACGTCCTGGGCGCCCATCTGGTCGACGGCCGTCTCCGCCGCGCCTCGCGCGACGGCACCGTCGGGGCCGCGGCCGGCGTGGCCGACGACCACGGCAACCTGGCCGAGGGCCTGCTCGCGCTGCACCAGGCCACCGGGGAGGTCCGGTGGCTCGAGGCGGCCGGGGAGCTGCTCGAGATCGCGCTGACCCACTTCGCCGACGGCGCGGGCGGCTTCTACGACGTCGCCGACGACGCCGAGCGGCTGGTCACCCGGCCGAAGGACCCGAGCGACAACGTCGAGCCGTCCGGGCTTTCCTCGCTGGCCGGGGCCCTGCTCACCTACTCGGCCCTCACGGGCTCGCCCCGGCACCGCGAGGCCGCCGAGGCCGCGCTCGCCGCCGCCGGATCGCTCGCCCGCTCGGCGCCGCGCTTCGCCGGCTGGAGCCTGGCGGTCGCGGAGGCGGCGGTCGCCGGGCCGCTGCAGGTGGCGGTCGTCGGGGAGAACGACGCGGCCGCCGAGCTGGCTGCCGTCGCCCGGGCGAGCACCTCACCCGGGCTCGTGGTCGCCGTCGGGTCGCCGGACGCGCCCGGGGTGCCGCTGCTGGCCGACCGGCCGCTGGTCCGCGGCGGCGCCGCGGCCTACGTGTGCCGCGGCTTCGTGTGCGACCTGCCGGTCACGACGCCGGAGGAGCTCGCGACCCAGCTCGGCGGCGCGGTCCGTCAGGGCACCGGCTGACCGTCCGGGCGGGCGGCAGATCGCCCCGGCGCTCCGCGCGGGGGATGTACGGTGAAGGCCGCCGCACTTCCGAAAGCGACCATGACCGACGCCGCGCCTGGCACCACGCCCTACGACGTCCTCGGTGTCGACCGCCACGCGTCCGCCGAGGAGCTGCGCCGTGCGTACCGGCGCAGGCAGCGCCAGACGCACCCGGACCTGGGCGGTGACCCGGCCGCGTTCCACGCGGTGCAGATCGCCTGGGAGCGCGTCGGCACCCCGGCGGGCCGGGCCGAGTACGACCACACTGCGGCCGGCGCCCCGCGGTCGGCCCGGTCGGCCCCGACCGAGGACGAGGGCACGCGGGTGTGGACGACCGGGACGGGCCGGGGCAGTGCGCGCCCGCCCTCCCCCGCGCGGTCCTACGGGCACCCGGGCGGGGCGTCGCGGCAGCGCTACCTCACGCTCGTGCGCGAGTGGGTCGGTCGTGGCGTCGACCTCGCCGACCCCTACGAGGAGGACCTGGTCCGGCGTGCACCGCGCGAGGTCCGCCACGCGCTCGCGGACGCGCTGGCCGAGGAGGCGACCGCGCGGATCCTGAGCAACCTCGGTCCGTCCTTCGCCGTGTGGCACGACGTCGCGACGGCCCCGGACAGCGGGGCCTGGACCCGCAGCGCGGGGCTGAGCCCCTCGGAGTCCGCCAAGATCGACCACGTCGTCCTCGGGCCGACGGGGGTGTTCGTCCTGCAGTCCGAGGACTGGGGTGCACCGGCGCGTCCCCGCGGCAGCGAGCTGGTGAGCGACGCGCTGCCGGCGGGCGAGCGCCCGGTGCGGTCGCTGGCCCGCCGGGCGGGCATCGCCAGGTCCTGGGGGGTCGCCGTCACGGCCGTGGTGCTCGTGCTGCCCGACGACGCGCTCGGCGAGGACGTCGTCCTGCTGCGCCGCGGTCGCGGGCGCCGGCCCGCCCGGCTCGCCGTGCGGCGCGGCTCGCTGACCTTTCTGCTGACGGTCGGCCTGCCCGGCACGGGCCGGCTCCCGGACGCCGCGTTCTTCGAGATCCGCACACGGCTGCAGCAGCACATCCGCTTCGTCTGACCGATCGTCCGCTGACCGACCGGGAGTGGTGGGCGGGGACCCACCGGGGCGGCGGCCGGACCCACCGGGGCGGCGGCCGGACCCACCGGGGCGGCGACTGGGCCCGCCGGGCCGACGGCCCGACCGTCCTGATCACGGGGGCGGCCGCCGGGCCACCGGCTCGACCGTCCTGGTCGCCCGGCCCGTGGCAGGGTTGGGCCCAGAGGGGAGGACGCCATGCTCGAGGACGTGCGCGCCGTGCTGCTCGACATCGACGGCGTCCTGACCGTCTCGTGGAAGGCGCTGCCCGGCGCCGTCGAGGCGTACGACGCCCTGCGCGCCGCAGGGCTGGAGGTCGCGCTGGTCACCAACACCACCTCCCGGACCCGGGCCGCGATCGGTGACGCGCTGCGCGAGGCCGGCTTCGCCGTCGGGGACGAGCAGATCGTCACCGCCCCGATCGCGACGGCGGCCTACCTGGCCGAGCACCACCCCGGTGCCCGGTGCCTGCTGGTGAGCAGCGGCGACGTCGCGGCCGACCTCGCCGGCGTCCGCCTGGCGGGGCCGGAGGAGAGCGAGATCGACGTCGTGCTCGTCGGCGGCGGGGGCCCCGAGATCGACTACGCCGCCCTCAACCGGGCCCTCGCGGCGCTGCACGACGGCGCCGCGCTGGTCGCGATGCACCGGAGCATGTACTGGCGCACCGACGCCGGGCTCCAGCTCGACGCCGGGGCCTTCGTCGCGGCGCTCGAGGCCGCGGCGGACGTCGAGGCGGTCGTGGTGGGCAAGCCCGCGCGGGGACTGTTCGAGGCGGCGCTCGCGACCCTATGCGCCGGCGCCGGCGAAGCGGTGATGGTCGGGGACGACCTCGACTCCGACGTCCTCGCCGCGCAGACCCTGGGGCTCACCGGCGTGCTCGTGCGCACCGGGAAGTTCCGGCCCGAGGTGCTCGAGCGGTCGGCGGACGCGCCGGACGCCGTCCTCGAGAGCGTCGCGGACCTGCCGGGGTGGCTGCGGCGGTCCGAGGGGTAGCGTCGGAGCGGGCCCGCGGCTGCTCGCGGACGCCCCCGCACCCGAAGAGGAGGAACCGTGCCCGAGCCGAGCGGCTGGCAGCGCATCACCGAGACCAACCCCGAGCACTCGCGCTGGTACGTGCAGCGGTTCCGCACCATGGCGGCCTCCGGGGCGGACCTGGCCGGCGAGGCGCGCCTGGTGGACGCGATGGTGCCGCGCGGCGCGCGGATTCTCGACGCCGGCTGCGGGCCGGGCCGGGTGGGCTCCGCCCTGGCGGCCGCGGGTCACGAGGTGGTCGGCGTCGATGTCGACCCCGTGCTGATCGCCGCCGCGGAGGAGGATCACCCGGGTCCCACCTGGCTCGTGGGCGACCTCGCCGAGCTCGACCTGCCGGCCCGCGGGATCTCCGAGGGCTTCGACGCGATCGTCTGCGCGGGCAACGTCATGACGTTCCTCGCCCCCAGCACCCGGCGCGAGGTGCTGCGCCGCTTCGCCGTCCACCTCCGGGCCGGCGGCCGCGCGGCGATCGGATTCGGCGCGGGCCGCGGCTACGACTTCGAGGAGTTCCTCGTCGACGCCGGGGCGGCCGGGCTGGAGCCGGGGGTGCTGCTGTCCGCGTGGGACGTCCGGCCGTTCGGCCATGGCTCGGACTTCCTCGTGGCGCTCCTGGGCAGGGCCGGTGAGACCGCCGCGGCCCACCGGTAGCCGTACCGGCGCAGCTGCTCGGTCCACTCGTACGTCCCGAGGCCGCGCGGGGCGTTGGCGAGCGGGCGGAACCGGATGGGGGCGTCGTCGGCCTCGGAGGGAACCTGCTCGCACTCGAGCGTGGCGAAGGTGCGCCACGGGCCCTGCGGAGTGGCCCACTCGAGGACGTAGATCCGCGGGTCCTGGGAGGGTTCGGCACCCAGGAGCACGGGCCCGCGCGGGCCCTTGTACGGCATGAGGCTGGTGAACGCGCCGTCCTCCGGACGCCGCCTCATCGTGAGGATGAAGCGGGACAGCGGCCCGCGCCCGGTCGAGGCGAGCAGCACGTCGATGGGGCCGTCCGGATCGTGCACCCGCATCGCGAGGCCCTGGATGTCCGGCAGGGACCGAGGCAGCCCGATGGCGCGGGAGAACCGCACCTGCGCCTCCCGGTGACCCAGGACGCCGAGCGCCATGCCGAGCTCGGGAGGCCGCGAGTGCAGGTGGAGATGGGCGCGCACCACGGCGCCGCGCGGGTGCAACGGCTTCGCCCCGCGCAGCACGCCGATGGCGACGGCGACGCCGCCGAGCGCCACGCCCGCACCCGCGGCGGCCACGGCCGCCAGCCTGGGAAGGAGGGTCATACCCACCGCCTCTCGTCACCGTCCGACGGGTCCACCTTCTCCTGCCGCGGCGACCTCCGCCAGCGTTCGGAACTTCGGCGTCGGGGTCCCGACGTCCGGGGTTCCGACGTCGACGTGCCGAGATCGGGCGCCGAGGTCACCTCCGGGCCGCGGCCCGCGCCTCCGCCTGCTCCGCCCGCACCTTCCGGGCATGGCCGGTGCGCCGCGTGAGCAGGTGCAGCACGACGCCGAGCGCCAGCATGGCGAGCCCGTAGGTCCAGACCTCCAGCGACTGCTGGGCCAGGAGGACCAGGCAGGAGACCACGGCGAGCACCGGCAGCGCGGCAGGGGTCCGGAAGTGCGGGTGGGCCACGCGGTCGCGGCGCAGCACGAGCACCGCGACGTTGGTGCTGAGGAAGACGAACAGCAGCAGGAGGACCACGGTCTCGGCCAGCACGGCGAGGTCGCCGACGAGGGTGAGCCCGACGGCGAGTGCCGTGGTGAGGACGATGGCGAGCCACGGCGTCCGCCGGTTCGGCAGCACCCGGGTCAGCGGGTGCGGGAGGAGTCCCTCGTCGGCCATGCCGTACGCCATGCGGCTGGACATGATCATCGTCAGCAGCGCCCCGTTCGCGACGGCGACGAGTGCGATCGCGCTGAACGCCCACGGTGGCAGGCCGATCCCGGTGGCCGCGACGACGTCGAGCAGCGGGCTCGTGGAGCCGGCGAGGTCGGCAGGGTCGATGACGAGCGCGGAGACGACGGCGATCAGCAGGTACACGACGCCGGCCACCGCGAGCGCGCCGAACAGGGCGCGCGGGTAGACGCGGCTGACGTCGTGGACCTCCTCGGCGACGTTGGCCGAGACCTCGAAGCCGACGAAGGAGTAGAAGGCGATCAGCGCCCCGCCGAGCACCGCGGCGCCGAGCCCCACGCCGTCGGGAAGCTCGGTGAGCCGGCCCGGGTCCCCCTGCCCGCCCCCGATCGCGACGGCGCCCAGGACGACGACCAGCACCAGGCCGGAGACCTCGATGACGGTCATCGCCACGTTGGAGCGCACGGACTCCTTGATCCCGCGGGCGTTGAGCAGGGCCAGCAGGACGAGAAAGACCGGCGCTGCCAGGGCGGTCGGGACGTCGACGAAGGTGGAGAGGTAGTCGCCGGAGAAGGCGATCGCCAGCCCGGCCGCGCTCGTCACGCCGGCGGCCAGCATCGAGAAACCGACGAGGAAGGAGATCACCGGGCGGCCGAAGGCGCGACGGGCGAAGACGGCGGCCCCGCCGGCCTTGGGGTACTTGGTGACGAGCTCGGCGTAGCTCGACGCCGTCAGCAGCGCCATGGCCATCGCGAGCAGCAGCGGCGCCCACATCATCCCGCCGGCCTCCTCGGCCAGGACACCCACGAGGGCGTAGACGCCCGCGCCGAGGACGTCCCCGAGGATGAAGAGGAAGAGGAGGGCGGGCGTGATGCCCTTCCGCAGCCGGGAGGTCTCGCCCGCGGGGGGTGCGCTGGTCGTCATCGGCACAGGTTCGGGCCGCCGTCGGCTCACCGCAAGCGGGACCGCTCCGGTTGCCGCTCACGACGGCTCACCGCACGCTTTCAGCAAGCAGGGCGCCCACGTCGGGTGCGACCGCCCACCGGAGGAGAACGTCGATGAGCAGCAAGAGCACCGTGGATGCCGACCACCCGGCCAAGCCGGACTCCCTCGGTGACATCCGCAAACCCTCCTGGGGCTACGTCCTGCGCAGGACCCTGCGGGAGTTCCTCGACGACCAGTGCACCGACCTCGCGGCGGCCCTGACCTACTACGCGATCCTCTCGCTCTTCCCCGCGCTGATCGCGCTCGCCTCGCTGCTCAGCCTGGTCGGACAGGGGCAGAGCACGCAGACGATCATCGACATGGCCTCGGAGTTCGTCCCCGAGGAGTCGATGGACCGACTCCGGCCCGCCATCGAGAACGTCACCACCGTGCCCGGCGCCGGCTGGGGTCTTTTCCTCGGTCTGCTGGTCGCCCTGTGGACGGCGTCGAACTACGTCAACGCCTTCTCACGGGCGATGAACCGCATGTACGAGGTGCCCGAGGGTCGGCCGATGTGGAAGCTCCGGCCGGTGATGTATCTGCTCACCCTCGCGATGCTCATCCTCGTGGCCATGGCCGCGGTGATCCTCGTGGTCTCCGGGCCGGTGGCCGAGGCGATCGGCGGGCTCATCGGGCTCGGCGACCAGGCGCTGCTGGTGTGGGGCATCGCCAAGTGGCCGGTCCTGCTGCTCATCGTGGTGGTCACGATCGCCCTGCTCTACTACGTGACCCCGAACGTGAAGATGCCCAAGTTCCGGTGGGTCAGCCCCGGTGCCCTCATCGCGATACTGGTGGCGGCCCTCGCCGCCCTCGCCCTCGGCCTGTACGTCAGCTCCGCCGGCGGGGAGAGCTACAGCGAGACCTACGGGGCGCTGGCCGGCGTCATCATCTTCCTGCTGCTGCTGTGGATCCTGAACCTTGCGCTGCTCTTCGGTGCCGAGTTCGACGCCGAGCTTGAGCGGGGCCGCGAGCTCCAGGCCGGCATCCCCGCCGAGGAGTCCGTGCAGCTGCCGCCGCGCGACACCAAGGCCAGCGACAAGAAGGCCAAGCAGGCCAAGGAGGACATCGAGAAGGGCCGGGCGCTGCGCGAGTCCCGCGGGCGCACACAGGACCTCGGTGAGACCTCCGCCGGGGCCGAAGACGGGTCCCCGAGGCGGGACCGCTCCAGCCGGCGCCGTCACGACGACGAGACCAGCTGACGTCAGCGGTCGAGAGGTCATTCCCTCACCGGCGAACTGCCACCTCGTCGCTCAACCCAGTCAACCGAGGGCGGCCGGGTCCACCACGACGATCCGGTCGTCCTCGGGCACCGGGTTCCCTCGGGACCGGTTCGACGTGAGCAGCCACAGGTTGCCGGCCGCGTCCGGCTCGACGGCCCGCAGCCGCCCGTACTCGCCCTCCAGGAGCCGGACCGGCTCACCCGTGCCGCCGTCGCCGGTCAGCGGCACCCGCCACAGCGACTCGCCGCGCAGCGCCGCCAGGTAGACCTGCCCGCCCGTGACGGCGAGGCCGCTGGGTGAGGCCTCGTCCGTGGACCACTGGCGGAGCGGGTCGACGAAGCCCGCGACGCCGCCCGCGCCCTCCACCTCGGGCCAGCCGTAGTTGCCGCCCGGCTCGATGAGGTTGAGCTCGTCGTAGGTGTTCTGCCCGAACTCGCTGGCGTACATCCGCCCGGCCGGGTCCCACCCGATGCCCTGGACGTTCCGGTGGCCGTAGGACCAGACCGGGGAGCCGTCGAACGGGTTTCCCGGTGCGGGCCGCCCGTCGGCGTCCACCCGGAGGATCTTCCCGCCGAGGGAGGCGACGTCCTGGGCGTTCGAGGGCTCGCCGGCGTCCCCGGTGGTGACGTAGAGGAACCCGTCGGGCCCGAACGCCAGTCGCCCGCCGTTGTGGTTGCCCGCCCGCCGGATGCCCTCCACGATCACGGCGTCAGGCTCGAGGCTGTCGCCCACCAGGCGCATGCGCAGCACCCGGTTGTCCGCGTCGGTGGTGGCGTAGACGAAGACGTGCCCGCTGCGCTCGACGTCCGGGGCGACGGCGATCCCGAGCAGCCCACCCTCGCCCCCGTGGCTGACGCCGGGCACGGTGCCCAGCTCCGTCACCGTGCCGTCCGGCGCGACCCGCAGCACGCGGCCGGTGTCGCGCTCGGTGACGAGAGCGTCGCCGTCGGGAAGGAAGTCCAGCCCCCACGGCGAGAGAAGGTCCGTGACGAGGACACCGGGCTCCGCCGCGGCGGCCGGTGCGCCGCCGGCAGACGGGGTGCCCGGCGCGGAGCTGGGCTCGCCGGCGGCAGTCGGCGCCGACGGAGAGTCGCTCGCCGAGGAACCGGTCGCACCGCCTGTCGCACCGGGCACGACGGCGCTCGGCCGGCCATCGGCACCGGTGCCCGCGCACGACCCGAGCGCCAGTGCCAGGAAGACCGCCGGGACCACTCGCCACGAGCTCATGGGCCTCACCACCCTCGTGACCCATGATGACGCAGCGCGCCCGCGCGGCGGGCGCGGACCGTGAGGACGCCGCCCGGGGGGACGCCAACGTCAGGACGCCAATGTCAGGACGCCGCCGTCAGGGGCGCCGCGCGAGGTAGCCGCGTCAGGAAGCCGCCGTCATCGCCCCACTGTCAGTGCGCCGCCTCCAGGTGGACGGTCTTGAGCACCGTCATCGCCGCGAGCAGGTCGGGCCCGTACCCGGCGCCCGCGCCGCTGTCCTTCCGCGGGTCCGCCGAACCGCCGGGCGCCCCGCCGAACACCGCGTTCACCTTCACCGTTCCGACCTCCAGCTCCTCCGCCGCGCGCAGTGCGTGCGCGAGGTCGGGAGTGAGCACGGTGGCGGCGAGCCCGTACCGGCCGGCGTCCGCGAGCCGCAGCGCCTCGTCGAAGTCCGCCACGCGCGTCACCGCGGCGACGGGCCCGAAGGTCTCCTCCGTCATCACGGCCATGTCCGCGGTGCACCCGTCCAGCACGGTCGCGGGGTAGAAGCAGCCCGCGCCGTCGCGCCGGGAGCCGCCGGCGAGGGCCTCCGCGCCCGCGGCCAAAGCGGCCGAGACGTGCTCGTCCACCACCGCTAGCTGCACCTCGTCGACGAGCGGGCCGAGCTCCGTGGCCCGGTCGGCGGGGTCCCCCACGCGCATGGCCTCCGCGATACGCACCAGCTCGCCGAGCACGTCCTCGGCCACCGCCTCGTGCAGGTAGACGCGCTCGACCGACGTGCAGATCTGCCCGGTGTTGGTGAACGCGCCGAGCGCGATCTGCCCGGCCGCCCACGCGGGGTCGACACCGGCGTCGACGACGATCGGGTCCTTGCCGCCGTTCTCCAGCAGCACCCGCCCGCCCCGGGCGCCGACCCGCGCCGCGATCTCCCGCCCCACCGCCGTCGAGCCGACCTGCGCCACCAGGGCGACCCGGGGGTCCGCGACCAGCGCCGCTCCCGTGCCGCCGTCGCCGTTCACCACGTTGAGCACCCCCGCGGGGAGCGCCCCGGCGATCAGCCGCGCCAGCTCCCACCCCGGTGCGGCGCTGCGCTCGGACGGCTTGTGGACCACCGTGTTGCCGGTGATCAGGGCGGCGGCCAGCAGACCCGCCGCCGTGGGGAAGGGGTCGTTCCACGGCGTGACGACGGCGACCACCCCGTGCGGCTCGCGGCGCACCACGTCCAGGGTGGCGGGCGCTCCCGCCAGCGTGCGCCCGGTGGCACCCAGCCCGGTGGTGGCGGCCTCGTCGAGGAGGTCGGCGGCGACGACGGCGGACTCGCGGGCCTGGCCGATCAGCCGGCCGGTGGTCGCGGTGAGGAGCGAGCCGAGGTCGTCCGCGGCCGCACGCACGGCGGCGGCCGCCTCCCGCAGCGCGGCGGCCCGTTCGGCCGGCGGGGTCCGCCGCCACGCCCTGGCGGCCTCCGCCGCGGCGTCGACGGCGGAGGCGACCTCCGCGTCGGTGGCGGGCACCACCGTCCAGGCCGGCTCGCCGGTGGCCGGGTCGGCGCGGGTGAGCTCACGTTCTCCCGCCGCCGCGACCTCCTCCCCGCCGACGAGATGGGTCCCCAGGCGCCGCGGCGCGGCGAAGAGAGGCGGGGTCTGGACGGTCTGCGTGCTGCTCACGAGTCCTCCCGAGCACTTCGAAGTGCGAGAAGCGCTTCTCGCCTCCACAGTGGTCCACACGTTCCCCGGCAGCCGCCGGAGGACACCGCCCCGACTGTGCACGACGACGGGAAAGGCCGCCACTCATGCGCATCCTCGGTGTCAACGCCCTGTTCCACGATCCCTCCGCCGCGCTGGTGATCGACGGCCAGATCGTCGCCGCCGCGGAGGAGGAGCGGTTCTCCCGACGCAAGCACGGCAAGCGCCCCGTGCCCTTCGCGGCGTGGGAGCTGCCGGAGCTGTCGATGCGGTGGTGCCTGAAGGCGGCGGGGCTCGCCCCCCGGGACCTCGACGTCGTCGCCTACTCCTACGACCCGGCGCTCGCCCGGCCCGCCGACGAGCTCGGCCTGGTCGACCCGTGGGACGACCTGCGCCAGACCTACGCGCGGCGCGCCCCGCAGTTCCTCGCCGCGGCGCTGCCCGGCCTGGACCCGGAGAAGGTCCGCTTCGTCCCGCACCACGTCGCGCACGCGGCGTCGGGCGCGCTGGCCTCGCCCTTCGAGCGCAGCAGCGTCCTGGTCCTCGACGGGCGCGGCGAGCACGCCTCCCACCTCTCGGGCCGCTACACCGGCGGCTCGTTGGAGGTCCTCGCCACCCAGGACCTTCCCCACTCCCTCGGCCTGCTCTACGAGTCCCTCACCGAGCACCTCGGCTTCCTGCGCTCCTCCGACGAGTACAAGGTCATGGCGCTGGCCTCCTACGGCGAGCCGCGGTACCTCGAGGAGCTGCGCGAGACGATCCGGGCCACGGACGACGGCGGCTTCCAGGCGCCCATTCCCGACTGGTCGCGGTGGGCACCCGCCCGCGACCGGGACGCCCACCTTGACGAGCAGGCCTGGCGGGGCGTCCACGCCGACCTCGCCTGCTCCGTGCAGGCTCGCCTCGAGGAGGTCCTCGTGGACCTCGCGCGGTGGCTGCACGAGCGCACGGGCGACCGCGTCCTGACCATGGCCGGCGGCACCGCCCTGAACTGCGTGGCGAACTCACGGATCTGGCGCGAGACGCCGTTCGAGGAGGTGTGGGTCCAGCCCGCGGCGGGCGACGCCGGCACCGCCCTCGGCGCCGCGCTCCAGGCGGCGGCGGACCGCGGTGAGACCACCGCCCCGATGCCCTCGGCGGCGCTCGGACGGCAGTGGTCGGATGACGAGCTCGCATCCTGGCTGCGCGGGGCCGCCGTGCCGTTCACGACCCCGGACGACCTCGACGAGCAGGTGGCCGAGGTCCTGGCCCACAACGGCGTCGTCGCCTGGTTCGACGGCCGCAGCGAGTTCGGGCCGCGGGCGCTGGGGCAGCGCTCGCTCCTCGCCAACCCCGGGGTGGCGGCGAACCTGGAGCGGCTCAACGACGTCAAGGGACGCGAGCAGTTCCGTCCGGTCGCCCCCATGGTGCTCGCCGACCACGCCGCGGAGATCTTCTCCGGCGGGCCGGTCCCGAGCCCGTACATGCTGTTCGTCCACGACGTCGACCCGCTCTGGCGCGACCGGATCCCCGCCGTCGTCCACGTGGACGGCACCGCCCGCATCCAGACCGTCGACCCGGCCACCCAGCCACGGCTCGGCGCGATGATTCAGGCCTTCTACCGGCGCACCGGGCTTCCGGTGGTGGTCAACACCTCGCTCAACACCGCCGGCCGGCCCATGGTCGACGACCCGCGTGACGCCCTGGAGCTCTTCGGGTCCGCCCCGGTGGACGTCCTGGTGATGGGGCCCCACCTCGTGAGGCGGTCCATGCTCTTCGCCGGTGCGGACCGCGTCCACGAGGCGGCCGGGGTCGCCCTGTGACCGCCGCGCCCGGCTACGCCGTCGTGGTGCCCACGATCGGGCGGCCGTCGCTGCGGGTGCTGCTGGACTCCCTCGCCGCCCAGGCCCGTGATCCCGGGCACGTGGCGCCGGCCGAGGTGGTGCTGGTCGACGACCGGCCGCTCGACCCCACCACGCCGCTCGTGGCCGGACCGGAGGCCGCCGTGGCCCCCGAGGTCGCCGTCCCGCCGGGCCTCGACGTGCCCGCGCTGCCGTGGCCGGTGCGGATCATCCGCTCGGGCGGCCGGGGCCCCGCCGCCGCCCGCAACGCCGGCTGGCGCACGGCGTCCGCCGAGTGGGTGGCCTTCCTCGACGACGACGTCCTCCTCCCGCGTGAGTGGTCTCGCCGCCTCGGCGCCGACCTGGCGTCCGCCGGTGACGACGTCGGCGGGAACCAGGGCCGCATCCACGTGCCGCTGCCGGCGCACCGGCGCCCCACCGACTGGGAGCGCAACACCGCCGGCCTCGAGACCGCCCGGTGGGCGACGGCGGACATGGCCTACCGGCGCACGGCCCTCGCCGCCGTGGCCGGCTTCGACGAGCGGTTCCCCCGCGCCTACCGGGAGGACGCCGACCTCGCCCTGCGGGTGCGGCGCGCCGGCTGGCGCCTCGAGCACGGCTCGCGGTCGATCGTCCACCCCGCCCGCCCGGCCGACTGGGCGGTGAGCCTGCGCATGCAGGCCGGGGCACGGTCCGACGCCCTCATGCGCGCGCTGCACGGGCCCGCGTGGCGGCAGGAGGCCGAGACTGGGCGGGGGCGCTTCCGCTGGCACGTCGCCACGGTGGTGGCGGGGGTCGCAGCGGTCGCCGCAGTCGTCAGCGCCGCCACCGCCAACGCCACCGACGCCGCGGGTGCCAGCAACGCTGCGGGCGGCGCGTACGCCGCCCGCGCCGCGTACGTCGCCCGCGCCGCGGTGCGTCGACGGGCCAGCAGCGGCCGAGAAGTGCTTCTGGGACGAACAAGTGCTCCTGGGACGACTTCATCTGCGCAGCAGCACTTCTCGGCGCTGCGCCGGTCTACGCCCGCGCTCGTGGCGGGGACCGCGTGGGCGGCCCTGACCGCGGAGTTCGCCGGGCGGCGCATCGCCCCCGGGCCGCGCCCGGGCCAGGACGGGTGGGTGCGGGAGTGGGGCCGCATGGCGGCCACGAGCGCACTCATCCCCTGGCTGGCGGTGTGGCACCGGGGCCGTGGGACGCTGGACTACCGTGCCGGCGTCGCCGCCTGGCCGCCGCCGTTGCGCGCCGTGCTCTTCGACCGTGACGGCACCCTCGTCCACGACGTCCCCTACAACGGTGACCCCGACCGGGTGCGGGTCGTCGACGGCGCGCTCGACGCGCTGCGCCGCCTCCGCGCCGCCGGCCTGCGCACCGGGCTGGTCACCAACCAGTCCGGCGTCGCGCGTGGCCTGCTCACCGAGGACGATGTCGCCGCGGTCAACGAGCGCGTGCGGGCCGAGGTCGGCGGGCTGGACACCGTGCAGCACTGCCCCCACGGTCCCGGGGACGGCTGCGCCTGCCGCAAGCCCGGGCCGCTCCTGGTGCTGCGCGCGGCGGCCGCCCTCGGTGTGGCGCCGTACGAGTGCGCTGTCGTGGGGGACATCGGCGCCGACGTCGACGCCGCCCGCGCCGCCGGCGCCCGCGCGGTGCTGGTCCCGACTGCCCAGACCCGCGCGGAGGAGGTCGCCGCCGCCGACATCGTCGCGACCGACCTCGCCGAGGCCGCCGACGTGCTGCTCGCGATGGCGGACGGCGGCCCGGCAGGCGTGCCCGGGACCCCGGCCGGCACCCGTGACGGCGAGGCCACCGGGCGCGGCGGTGACGTCTCGCCGGAGCCGGTCCGGCCTCTGGCGGTGGTGCGGCCGTGACCCGCACCCTGGCCGTCCGGCTCGACAACGACGGCGACGTCCTGCTGGCCGGACCGGCGCTGCGCGCGCTGGCGGCCTCCGCCGACCACCTCGACCTGCTCGTCAGCCCGGCCGGCCGGGGCGCGGCGCGTCTGCTGCCCGGCGTCGACGGCGTGCTCGTGGCCGACGTCCCGTGGTCCGGCTACGTCCCGCCGCCCGCCGACCCGGCCCGGCTCCAGGCGTTGATCGCGCTGCTCGCGGAGCGCCGCTACGACCGGTGCGTCGTCCTCACCTCCTTTCATCAGAGCCCGCTGCCGATGGCGCTGATCGCGCGGATGGCCGGCGTGCCCTACGTCGCCGCGACGAGCGTCGACTACCCCGGCTCCCTGCTCGACGTGCGCCACCGGCGGCCAGAGGGGCTGCACGAGGTGGAGGCGGCCCTCGACCTCGTCCGGGCCACCGGCGCGGAGCTGCCGGCCGGCGACGACGGGCGCCTCGCCCTGCGCCGGCCTTTCCCGCCGGCCCCGGCCCTGGTTCCGGACCGGCCTTACGTCGTCGTCCACCCCGGCGCGTCCGTGCCCGCCCGGGCCATGAGCGCCGGGCACGCGCGCGCCGTCGTCGCGGCGCTGCGGGCGGACGGTTGGCCGGTGGTGGTCACCGGCGGGCCGGCCGAGCGCGAGCTCGCGGCCGTCGTCGCCGGCCCGACCGACGCCGGCCCCACCGACGCCGACCCGACCAGCATCGGGACCACCGAAGCCGACCCGACCAGCATCGGGACCACCGACGCCGGCCCGACCAGCATGGGGCCGACCGGCGCAGGCCCGACCGGCGGCAGGCGGGGCCGCGTCGTCGACCTCGCGGGACGCACCGACCTCGCCGAGCTCGCCGCGGTGCTCGACGGCGCCGCGTGCGTCGTCGTCGGCAACACCGGTCCGGCCCACCTCGCGGCTGCGGTCGGCACGCCGGTGGTCTCCCTGTTCTCCCCCGTGGTCCCGGCGGAGCGGTGGGCGCCCTACGGCGTGCCCAGCGTGGTGCTCGGCGACCAGCACGCGCCGTGCCGCGACACCCGCGCCCGGGAGTGCCCCGTCCCGGGCCACCCGTGCCTGGCCGGGGTCGCACCGGCCGACGTCGTCCGCGCGGTCCGCGCGCTCGTGGCCGCGCCTCCGCCGGACGGGGCACCGGCCTCGTCCCGGTCGGCCTCGCGACCCGGGACGCCCGCGGAGGTGGGCGCATGAGGATCCTGATCTGGCACGTCCACGGCTCCTGGCTCACCCCGTTCGTGCACGGCCCCGACGAGTACCTCATCCCGGTGCTGCCCGACCGTGGACCGGACGGGCTCGGCCGGGCGCGCACCTGGACCTGGCCCGCCGCGGCCCGCGAGCTCGGTCCGGACGAGCTGCGGGAGGAGGGCTGCGACGTCGTCGTCCTCCAGCGCCCCCACGAGATCTCGCTGCTCCAGGAGTGGACCGGCCTGCGGGCGGGAATCGACGTCCCGGTGGTCTACGTCGAGCACAACACCCCCGCCGGGCCGGCGCCGGCCACCCGGCACCCGCTGGCGGACCGCTCCGACATCCCGGTCGTGCACGTCACCGCCTTCAACGCCCTCATGTGGGACTGCGGGGCCGCGCCGACCACCGTCATCGACCACGGCCTCGTCGACCCCGGCTACCGGTACACCGGCACCGAGGAGCGGCTCGGGGTGGTGGTCAACGAGCCGGTGCGGCGCTGGCGGGTGGCCGGCACGGACGTGCTGCTGCGGATCGCCGACGAGCTGCCGGTCGCCGTGCACGGCATGGGCATGGCGGCGCTGGAGGAACGCGCCCCGCACCTGGCCGGGCACCTGCACGAGGACGTCCCGCAGGACCGGATGCACGACCTGCTCGCGCGGCACCGCGCCTACCTCCACCCCTACCGGTGGACGTCGCTCGGGCTGTCGCTGATCGAGGCCATGACCCTCGGGATGCCGGTGCTCGCGCTCGCCACCACCGCCGCCCCCGAGGCGGTGCCGGCCGACGCCGGGGTGGTCAGCTCCGACCCCGACGTCCTCGTGGCCACCGCCCGGCGGTGGCTGCACGACCCCGACGAGGCCCGGGAGTACGGCCGGGCCGCACGCGCGCACGCGCTCGACCGCTTCGGCCTGGACCGGTTCCTCGCCGACTGGCAGCAGCTGTTGAAGGAGGTAGATCGATGAGGATCGCCATGGTCTCCGAGCACGCGAGCCCGCTCGCCGTGCTCGGCGGGGTGGACGCCGGCGGGCAGAACGTCCACGTCGCCGCGCTCGCCACCGCCCTCGCCGAGGACGGGCACGAGGTCGAGGTGTACACCCGCCGCGACCGCGCCGACCTGCCCGAGCGGGTGCCGATGCACGAGCGGGTCACCGTCGTGCACGTCCCCGCGGGACCGCCGGAACCGCTGCCCAAGGACGAGCTCGCCCCGTTCATGCCCGCCTTCGGCCGGTGGCTCGCCCGCACCTGGACGCTGCGCGGGCGGCCCGACGTGGTCCACTCCCACTTCTGGATGTCGGGCCTGGCGGTGCTCGAGGCCGTCCGCACCGTCCCCGTGCCGGCCGTGCACACGTACCACGCCCTCGGCACCGTCAAGCGGCGCCACCAGGGTGCCGCCGACACCTCGCCCCCCACCCGGATCCGCGACGAGCGCCGCATCGGCCGCGCCGTCGACCTCGTCGTCGCCACCTGCCGCGACGAGGTCTCCGAGCTGCGGCGCCTCGGCGTGCCGGAGAGCAGCGTGCGGGTGGTCCCCTGCGGGGTCGACGTCGAGCGCTTCGCCCCCGGCGACGGCGACCCGCCCAGGGTGGGCGACCGGCACGGCCCCGCGGGGCCCCGGCGGCTCCCGCACCGGCTGCTTTCGGTGGGCCGGCTCGTCCCCCGCAAGGGCATCGCGACCGTCGTCGAGGCGCTCCCCGCGCTGCCCAGCACGGAGCTGGTGGTCGCGGGCGGTCCGGCCGCTGACGAGGTCGACGGAGATCCCGAGGTCCGGCGCCTGCGCACGCTGGCGGCGAGGCTGGGCGTCGCCGACCGGGTGCGGTTCCTCGGGTCGGTGGCCCGTGAGTCCATGCCGGCACTGATCCGCGACGCCGACGTCGTCGTCGCCACCCCCTGGTACGAGCCGTTCGGGATCGTCCCGCTCGAGGCCGCCGCGTGCGGCCGCCCGCTCGTCGGCTCCGCCGTCGGCGGGCTGCTCGACAGCGTGGCCGACGGCGAGACCGGGCTCCTCGTCCCGCCGCGCGATCCCGACGCCCTCGCCGGCGCGCTCGGCGAGCTGCTCCGCGACCCGGAAAGGCGCCGTCGCTTCGGCGTCGCCGCCCGGCGCCGCGCGCTGGACCGGTACTCCTGGGCCACGGTCGCGGCCGGGACGCTCGCCGCCTACGAGCCCGCCACGTACCCCGCGCTGAAGGAGGCAACCGCATGAGCGCCCTGAACGCTCTCGACTGGATCGAGGACCACGAGCGCGAGCTCCACGCCGCGCTGGCCGCCCTGCGGTGCGAGTCCGGCACCGTCGCCCGGTGGGGGCGGACCCTGGCGGAGCGCCTGCTCGACGGCGGCCGGCTTCTCGCCGCCGGGAACGGCGGCAGCGCCGCGGAGGCGCAGCACCTGACGTCGGAG
This sequence comes from Georgenia daeguensis, assembly GCF_039537705.1. NCBI lineage: Bacteria > Bacillati > Actinomycetota > Actinomycetes > Allobogoriellales > Allobogoriellaceae > Georgenia > Georgenia daeguensis. The sequence goes on along the minus strand of NZ_BAABBA010000001.1, from coordinate 53,102 downwards.
CTGGTCGGCCGTTTCCTCGAGGAGCGCCGCCCGTTCTCCGCCATCTCGCTGTGCGCGGAGAGCTCCTCGGTCACGGCCATCGTCAACGACTACGGCGCCGACGAGATGTTCGCCCGCCAGGTCGAGGGGCACGGGCGCCCCGGGGACGTGCTGGTGCTCCTGTCCACGTCCGGGAAGAGCCCCAACGTGGTGCGCGCCGCCGAGCGCGGCCGCGAGATGGGGATGCACGTGTGGGCGATGACCGGGCGGGGGCCGAACCCGCTCGCCGAGCGCAGCGACGACGCCCTGTGCGTCGACGCGCCCTCCACCGCGGCCATCCAGGCCGTCCATCTGGTCGCGATCCACGCCCTGTGCGCCGTCCTGGACGTCGAGCTCGCGAACCTCGCCGCCGGCGCGGCCCTCGCCACCGGCGGGAACCTCACCCCCGGTGCGAACCTCTCCGACGGCCCGAACCTCGCCGGCGCGACTCTCGCCGCGCGCCCGGCCCCCGGGGCGCACGCCCTGCCGGGGGCGCCGCACGCCTCGCCCCTCGGCACCACCCGCGACCCGCTGCGGAGGAGCGCGTGAGCCGCGACGTGCCGCACGTCGTGGTGGTCGGCGACGTCGTCCTGGACCGCGACGTCGACGGCCGGGTCGAGCGGCTCAGCCCCGACGCCCCGGTGCCGGTCGTCGACGTCACCGGCACCCGCGAGAGCCCCGGCGGCGCCGGCCTGGCCGCGCTGCTGTGTGCAGCCGGCGGCGCCCGGGTCACCCTGGTCGCGCCCGTGGCCGACGACGGACCCGGTGAGCGCCTCGCCGCGCACCTGCGCGGCTCGCTGACCCTGGTGGCGCTGCCGCACGAGGGCGGGACCCGCACCAAGACGCGCGTGCGCAGCAGCGGCCAGTCGCTGGTGCGCGTGGACGACGGCGGGCCCGGTGCGCCCGGCGAGGTGCCGACGGCGGAGGTCGCGGCGGTGCTCGCCGCCGCCGACGCCGTGCTCGTCTCGGACTACGGCGCCGGGGTCACCCGCGATCCCGCGCTGCGCGCGCTGCTCACGGATGCCGCCCGGTCCACCCGGCTCGTCTGGGACCCGCATCCGCGCGGTGGGCCACCCGTCCCCGGCGCGGCGCTCGTGACGCCGAACGCGGCCGAGGCGGGCGCCGCCCTGGCGCGAGCCGGCGCGTCCGTCGCCGGCTCGTCCGGCCTCGGTGCGTCCGGCCTCGGTACGTCCGGCCTCGGTACGGACGATGCCGACGCGCCGCCGGACGTCGTCGCCGGCGATCTGGTCCGCCGCTGGCGCGCCGCGGCCGTGTGCGTGACGGCCGGCGCCGCGGGCGCCTACCTGGCGCGGTCCGGCACGGAGGCCGCGTTCTTTCCCGCCGTCGCGGCCGACGGCGACCCGTGCGGCGCGGGCGACCAGTTCGCCGCGAGCTGCGCCGTCGCCCTCGCCGGTGGGGCGCTGGTGCCGGAGGCGGTGGAGCGCGCCGTCGCCCACGCGTCCGCCTGGGTGGCGGCCGGCGGCGCCGAGGGGTTCCGCCAGCGCTCGGCCGCCGCGCGCACCGTCGCGGGCAACGGCAGGGGCGACCTGGGCCCTGACGAGCCCGGCCGTACCGAGCCCGGCGGCTCTCCCGCCCTCACCCACCTGGCCGGCACCGGCCACACCGTGCCCGGCCGTGCCGCAAGCTCACGTCCGGGCAAACCGGACGGTGACGAGCCCGGCCGGCTGTGGACGCAGGATCCCGGCTCGCTCGACCGGCTCACCGCCCGGCTCCGCGCCGACGGCGGGACCCTGGTGGCCACCGGCGGCTGCTTCGACATCGTGCACGCCGGCCACGTCGCCACGTTGCAGGCGGCCCGGCGGCTCGGCGACCACCTGGTCGTCGTCATGAACTCCGACGCCTCGGTCACCAGGCTGAAGGGGCCGGGCCGGCCGGTCGTGCCCGCGCCCGACCGTGCCCGTGTCCTGGCCGCGCTGGACTGCGTGGACGCCGTCGTCGTCTTCGACGAGGACGACCCCCGCGCGGTCCTCGACCGGCTGCGGCCGGACGTGTGGGCCAAGGGCGGCGACTACGGCGGCGCGCCGCTGCCGGAGTCGGAGGTCGTTCGCCGCCACGGTGGGCGGGTCGTTCTCCTGCCGTATCTCGGCGGGCGCTCCACCAGCTCGATCATCCAGCGCTCGGGCCTGGCCCGGGCGGCCGCATCCGGAAGGAGTCCTGCATGAGCACTGCCCCGCAGCAGTCCCGTACCCCCCGCGAGGTGGGCACCGTCTTCGTCACCGGCGGCGCCGGCGGTCTCGGGGCCGCCGTCGTCGAGGCCGTCCGTGAGGCCGGCGGCACCGCGGCCGTCCTCGACCGGGCCGCCCCGTCGGGCGACGTTCCGCACGTGACGGTCGACCTCGCCGAGTCCGGTGCCGCGGCCGAGGCGGTGGAGCGGCTCGTGCGAGAGGTGGGTCCGCCGTCGGCGGTGGTCACCGCGGCCGGGACGGACGCGTGCGGCCCGATCCTCGAGATCGAGCCCGCGGCGTGGGAGAAGGTGGTCCGGGTCAACCTCTTCGGCACGGTCGCGGTGGTGCGGGCCTGCCTGCCGCACCTCGAGAAGGTGCGGGGCACCGTGGTGACGGTCTCCTCCACGCTCGGGCTGCGCGGCGCGGACGCCGCGACGGCGTACTCGGCGTCGAAGTTCGCGATCCGCGGGTTCTCCCAGGCGCTGGCGGCGGAGTACGCCGGCCGGGTGGGGGTGACCTGCCTCGTGCCGGGCGGCATGCGCACCGCCTTCTTCGACGGGCGCGACGAGCGGTTCCGGCCCGCGCCGGACCAGGATCTCAACGACCCCGCCAACACCGCCTCCGCCGTGCTGACCGCGCTGCGGCAGCCGGTGGGCAGCGAGATCCGCGAGATGCTCGTCATGGCGTCCGGGGAGACCTCCTGGCCGTGAGCGGCGGCGGCACACGGGCGGACGACAGCGAACGCGCAGACGACAACGAACGCCCGGGCGGCAGCGAACGCGCGGACGGCAGCGAACGCCCGGGCGGCAGCGAACGCGCGGACGGCGGCGTGCACGTGCCGGGCTCCACCGGCGCCGCGCACGCGAAGCGCGTGGCCGGCGCACCGGGCGACGTCCTCGTGCTGCGGGCCTTGGGCCTCGGCGACGCCCTCACCGGGGTGCCGGCGCTGCGCGGGCTTCGCCGGGCGTTCCCGGGACGACGCCTGGTTCTCGCGGCACCGGCTGGGCCCGGCGCGTGGCTGCGGGAGCTTCGCGTCGTCGACGAGGTGCTGCCGACCTCCGGTCTGGGTGCACCGCTGCGCTGGGAGGGCCCGGGCGGCCACGTGGCCGTGAACCTCCACGGCCGCGGCCCGCAGAGCCACCGGCTGCTCTCTGCGACGGAGCCGGAGAGGCTCGTCGCGTTCGGGTGCCCCGAGATCGGGCATCCGGGGCCTCGCTGGGTGCGTGACGAGCACGAGGTCGACCGCTGGTGCCGGCTCGTGCGGACGGCGGGTGGGGAGTGCTCCGCCGAGGACCTGCGTCTGGCGCTGCCGGGCGGGACGGAGCGACGTGGGCGGGTCACCGATGGCGGCCGGGTGGCTGCTCGGGCGCCGGTCGTGGTGCACCCGGGAGCGGCTTCCGTGGCTCGCCGCTGGCCGGCCGAGCGCTGGACCGCCGTCTGCCGTGCGCTGGCCGTGATGGGCTACCCGGTGGTGCTCACCGGATCCGGTGACGAGATCGCCGTGTGCGAGCAGATCGCCCGGGCCGCCGGCGCAGGCGTGCATTCGGCGGCCGGCACTCTCGGCCTCGGCGACCTCGCCGAGACCGTGGGCATGGCCGGACTGCTCGTGTGCGGAGACACCGGGGTGGCACACCTCGCGACTGCCCTCGGCACACCGTCTGTCCTTCTGTTCGGCCCGACTCCGCCGATGTGGTGGGGACCGTCGATCGACCACCACCTGCACACAGTCATCTGGCACGGGACCGGCCCCGGTGATCCGCACGCCGCCACGGTCGATGCGGCGCTCGCCTCTATCGGCGTCGACGAGGTCCTCGAGGCGGCGCGTGGACTGCTCGAGGCGACGACGGCTCGTACAGCCACGTCCAGCTGAGCGGGCATCGCCCGTCAGAACGGTGGTTCGGCTGGCTGGTCGAGGAGCGAGACGTCCCACGGTGTCGGTGGAGCGCCCGACGGTGCGGCTAGCTGGCCGAGGAGAGGGGCGTCCCACGGTGCGGGTGGAGCGCCCGACGGTTCGGCTGGCTGGTCGAGGAGAGAGGCGTCCCACGGTGTCGGTGGAGCGCCCGACGGTGCGGATAGCTGGCCGAGGAGAGGGGCGTCCCACATTGCGGGTGGAGCGCCCGACAGTGCCGCTTGTGGCGACGGCGCGACACGGTCATCCGGCGGTGCCGTCGATCTGGCGAGGATGGCGGGATCCTCCGGTGCTGTGGATCTGGTCAGCGCATCAAGCAGGCCGGCCGGTGGCCGGCCGTTGCTGGCCGTGATCTTCTCGTGGACGGCGAGCAGCTCGGCGTGAGTAGGGGCGGGGGCGGGCATGCGATCATCGGCCCAGCCTGACTGGCCTGCCGCACCTCCCCCGGTTCCGGCGGTGCCGGCACCCGCCGGCACTTTCGGCCGTCTCCGGCGGGCGTCACGTCTTGTGGTGCCGATGAGGGTTCCCTCGGCCCGGTAGAAGGCGAACCCGTCGGCCAGAGGGACGATGCGGACGTGGTCGCGGTGGATGACGTGGTGGTGGTAGGTGCAGGCGGTGATGCCGTTGTCCACGGAGGTCGGCCCGCCGCGGGAGTACCAGGTGATGTGGTGGACCTCGGACCAGGAGGCGCGGATCCGGCAGCCGGGCCACTGGCAGTGCCTGTCCCGGGTGGTCACCGCGCGGCGTAGTTCCTTGGCGTAGGTGCGCTGGGTCAGCCCGACGTCGAGGACCTGGGAGTCGGCGTCCATGACGACCCGGGTCATCTCGCAGTCGCACATCAGCCGGATCAGCTCACCCAGCGGGACGAGCGTGCCGTCCTCCAGCTCGGCGGGCGCGACCGGCGGAAGGTCCGGCACCGCCGACGGGCCAGGAGCGGGACGGGCGCTCAGTGCGCAGCCGCCTCCCGACGGGTCACCGGCACCGGCACCGGTGCCTCTGGTGCGGCGGCCGTCGCCGACGTCGACGGCGGCGGTGGTGCGCGGGCGCCCGTCCGCGTCGAGGCCGAACGCGGCGCCGCTGCCGTGGGTGGCCTCGACCGCGGCGCCGGTCGCGTCCTCGACCGCCTGGCAGTGGCGGCGGGCGGCAGCCCACGTCTCCTCGTCGGTGATCAGGGCGATGTGGGGGCGGACCTGCGCGCCGTTGAGGTCCGACCCGGTCTGCAGGGTGCGCGAAGCCATCGTGACGAGGGCGTCAGCCAGGCGCTGGCCCCGGGTGCGATCGTCGTCGGCGGCCGGGGCGCCGGCGACCGCATCCAGGGCGGTTTCCACGATGGTGCCGGAGATCTCGTCCAGCACCCAGGTTCCGGTGCGCCCACCCCCGCTGCGGGCGGTGGTGACCGCCCGGCGTCGCCAGGTGGCCTCGAAAGATGCCTGCGCAGCGCGCGCGTCCACCGTGGCGGCGGCCTTCTTCGCCGCCTTGGCCAGCTCCGGGGCGGACAGGCCCTTGCCCTTCGCGGCCAGGTCGGCGGCCATCCCGCCGTCCAGGGCGGCCCGGACCTCCTCCGAGGCGCCGGCCCGCAACCGCGCCAGGGCCTTGGCGTGCTCCAGGGTCAGCTCTCCGGCGGCGACGCCGGCCTCGACCTCGGGCATCGCCTGCAGACCCTCAGCTACCTGCAGCTCGCCGAGCGCGGCCCCGCGCCCGGTCCCGGTGGTCCGGGCGCGCCAGTCGGCGTAGTCGCGGTCCCGGGCACTTCCCCACCGGCCGTCCTCGCGATGGGCCAGCAGGACCTTGCCCCTGTAGAGCGTCAGGTCCTGGATCACGGCGTCCAGCGCGGTGATCGCCCCTTCCCGCTCGGCATGCTCCCAACCGGTCGCGCCGGTCGGCGGGGCTCCGACCCGCAGGGCCTCGGCCGCATCACGCAGCCGGGTGAGCAGCGCGGCCGGACCCGCCGGCGCGGCCGGGTCCGCCGCCAGGATGGCCGCGGCGCTCGTCGTCGGCGCCGGCCCGTTGCCCGCCCGCCGCTCCGTCTGGATCGCGACCACGCCCGCTCACCCCCTCACCCACCACGCCGTGAACTGATGTTCGAAACACTAGGGCAGGGGTCTGACATCGCTCCCTTCACCGCCATCGCCGCTGGTCAGCACTGTGGACAGCGAGCTCAGGCGCTGGCGCTCAGGGCTTCCCGGAACCAGGCGACGGTCCGGCCCAGCCCTTCCTCCCACGTCACGGTGGGGTGCCAGCCGAGGACCTCGGCGGCGAGCGTGGTGTCCGGACGGCGTACCTCCGGGTCGTCCGTCGGCCGGCCGACGAACGTGATCTCCGAGCGGGAGCCGGTGGCGGCGCGGACGTCCTCGGCGATCTGGAGGACCGACCGCTCGTGGGGGTTGCCGATGTTCACCGGCCCGGCGTGCGCGCTGGCCGCCATGGCCAGCACACCGGCAACCAGGTCGTCGACATAGCACACGGACCTGGTCTGCGTGCCGTCACCGGCCACGGTGATCGGCTCGTCCGCGAGCGCCTGGCGGATGAACGTCGGGATCGCGCGCCCGTCGTCGGGCCGCATCCGCGGGCCGTAGGTGTTGAAGATCCGAACGATGCCGGTGTCCACGCCGTGCGTCGACCGGTAGGCGGTGACCAGCGCCTCGGCGTACCGCTTGGCCTCGTCGTAGACCCCGCGCGGGCCGATCGGGTTGACGTGGCCCCAGTAGTCCTCTGGCTGAGGGTGCACCTGCGGGTCGCCGTAGACCTCGGAGGTCGAGGCGAGCACGAACCGCGCGCTCTTGTCCCGGGCGACTCCCAGAGCGCGCTCGGTGCCGACCGACCCCACGCGGAGCGTCTCGATGGGCATCTCGAGGTAGTCCACCGGGGAGGCCGGGGAGGCGAAGTGCAGCACCAGGTCGACGTCGCCGCGAACGTGGGCGTTCTCGGTGACGTCGCAGTGCACCAGCTCGAACCCCGGCCGGCCCACCAGGTGGGCGACGTTGCCCGGCGTGCCGGTGAGGAAGTTGTCCAGGCAGACCACCGCCCACCCGTCGGCGAGCAGCGTCTCGCACAGATGGCTGCCGAGGAATCCCGCACCACCCGTGACCACGGCTCTCCGGTCCGGCGCGTGGTCCCGCCCGGACGCGCTCCGCACCGTTCTCATGCGCCACCTCCGTAGCCTCGTGCGCCCGCCGGGACGCGTTCTTCGGGCGGCCGGTCGTCCGGCCGGTCTGCCGTCACGGACAGCAGCTCGAGCTGGCTGAGCACGTCCGCCGGGGCCGGCCGCCTGGCCCGCAGCGCCGCGGGAAGCTCGCGCAACGCATCCAGTGCGCCCGACCGTTGCGCGGGTCCGGACCCCAGCGCACGCCGGAACCGGCCGACGGCGGCGTCCCGCGGCAGGCGCATGACGCCGGTGAGCACGGAGGCGCGGGTCATGGCGCGGACGCGCCGCGCCGGAGTGTGGCGCACGGGTGAGGGGTGGTGGTGCACGACGACGTCGTCGACGTAGCTCATCGCCCAGCCGCCGGCGGCGAGGTCGATCGCCAGACGCTCCTCCTCGCCGGGAAACCGCACCACCGGGTCGAAGCCGCCCGCGGCGAGGAAGGCCTCCCGCCGCACCATGGCCGCGCAGGCCACGAAGCCGAGGATCGGCACGCCGGGGACGCCCGGCGGGCGCGGGAGCGGCGATCGCGCCATCACCTCGCTGACGGGGTCGGTCCGGGCCTCGGGCCCGACGAGGATCCGCGCGTTCAGCAGGCCCAGGCCCGAGTGGTCGGCCAGGGTGGCGGCGCCTGCCGCGAGCGCCCCGGGCGCCCACCAGGAGTCGTCGTCGGCGAAGGCGACGAACGGGGTGCGCGCGCGACGCGCGCCGACCGTCCGGGCGTAGGCGCCGGCGTTTCGGCACAGCCGGACCACCTCGACGTGCGGGAACCGCTCACGGACGGCGACGGCGCTGCCGTCGGCCGAGGCGTTGTCCACGTAGATCACCGAGGCGCGGTGGCGGGCGAGCGAGGCGAGCAGCTCGTCGCGGCGGTTCTGGCTGACGACGACCACCGTGACCCGCGGATCCTCCGGACTCATGCCTGGCGTCCCGCCATGACAGTCCCTCCCTCTCCGGCGTGGTCGGTCGCCGTCACGGTGGCACGGGGAGGAGGTGCTCGCATCTGGAGAAGAGGCACGGTGGGCAATGTTCGAGGGCAGGCCTGGCGCCCGCGGCGTGGTCAGTCGCGCGCCGCGTGGTCAGTCGCGCGCGGCCACTGTCCAGCTGACCGGGTAGGCGTGGGCCGGTGGCAGCACGACCTCGCCCAGGCGGTACTTCTCGGGCTCCGCCCGTCGCGCGATCGAGTACTCGCCGTCCTCGCCCTGCCTGTTGTGGTACCGGCTCGCTGTCCACGACGCACCCAGGTCGTACACGTTGGCGAACAGGTCCAGCTCGCGGCAGACCTCGAAGGCACGGACGACCGTCTCCTTGTCCGAGCACCAGATCACCACACTCATCACCTGCGACCACACCCGCGCGCGGTCGCCGAGCCGGGCCTGCAGCTGGGCGACGACCTCGTCCGACGTCACCGGAAGCGTGGTCTCCCCGAGCACGTGGTACTCGGCGCCACGGATGCGTGCCTGGCCCTCGCGGACGGCGCGGACCACACCCATCGGGCCCGCTCCGGTGATCCATCGCAGCGCGGGCGCCCCGGGCGGCGCGTCGGTGGGGCGCAGCCCCAGCTGGACGGGATCCATGAGGAGCGAGGCGTCCGCGGCGACGCCGGCGATCCGATGCGTGAGGTCGGCGAGCTGGACGGCCGGGGCGTCGACGTCGGACGCGAGGTCGTGATCGAGGCTCGCGAAGCGGTCCGCATACGCCTCGTAGGCGTCGACGGCCGGGTCGGTCGCGATGCCGTTGGCGCGCAGAACCACGTGGGCGAGGAAGTCGTAGACCCCGCTGCTCCAGTCCTCGACATCGGCGTTCTTCACCAGACCGGGCATCACGGCGGGGAGCTCGCCGCGCATCGGCAGCGGTGTGCCGTAGCGGTCGCTCACGCCGGCCAGCAGCGCACGAAGCTGCTCCGGGGGCAGACCGGTGCCGCGGCGGAGCCCGTCGAGGTCGACGGTGCCCCACTCGTACCCTCTGGCCTCGGCGGCCCAGCGCCTGGCCCGCTCCCGCAGCGCCTCGACCTGCTCGGGCGGGAGCTCGGACGGTCCGATCACCGGGGCCATGTGGTGCACGTCCTCTCTCACCGGGCCGGCGTGACCGCAGGTCCCGACGGAATTCCTACCAGCGTCAGACGCCGGCGCGCTGACCGTCAGCCTCCCCGCCCTGACCGCCCGGGGCCCGCTCGGCGTCGATGATGGTCAGCAGCATCGCGCGCAGCTCGCCCACCTGGTCGGCGGTCAGCGAGGCGGACACCATCCTCTCCAGGACGGTCGGGTCGTCGATCGCCCGGAGCGCCGCCAGGCCGGCGTCGGTGAGGGCCACGACGTGGCGACGGCGGTCGGCGGCGTGGGGCTCACGGCGCAGGTACCCCACCTGCTCGAGCCCTACGAGCATCCGGCTCGTCGTCTGCTCGGTGACCTTCAGGGCGCGTGCGACCTCACGCTGCGAGCGCGGGCCGGCGGAGAGCACCGCCAGCACGGGCAGGGTGGCGTGCGTGAGCGACCACTGCTCCAGGTAGGCGTCCCACGAGCGCTCGACCCGACGCGCCGCCATCGAGAGCAGCCGGCCGGTGGGCCAGGTCTCCGGACCGGCGCTCCCCGGGTCGACAGCTCGCCCCTGGTCCTGGGCCACCGGTCGTCGAGTCACGCCGCCCATCCTCCCGCACCGCTCCGTGCCGTGGTTGCACGCGACGACGGCGCACCGCATGATTACTCAGCACCCTTAGTATTCTCCTGGAGACCCCGATGAGCCACACCGCCGCCCGATCCCGCCGCGGGGCCGTCCTGCGCGCCCTCGCCCTCGTGGCGGTCCTCCTTCTCTGGCTCGGCGTCGGTGCCGCCGGCGGCATGGCGCAGGGCACCCTGTCCCAGGTCCAGGAGAACGACGCGGCCGCCTTCCTGCCCGCGAGCGCCGAGTCCACGCTGGCCGCCGAGGCCGGCCGGGAGTTCGTCGACACCACGAGCCTGCCGGCCCTCGTCGTCGCCACCGTGCCCGACGGCGGCGCACTGACGCCGCAGCAGATCACCGCGGCGCAGGAGTTCGCCGCCGCGGTGCCCGAGCTGGAGCTGCCGGGCGGCGGCGCCCTCGGGGACGCGCTCACCGGTCCCGTCGCCGCCGTGCCGTCCCAGGACGGCGAGGCAGTCCTCGTCCCCGTCGCGCTCGACGCCGACCGGGCCAACGAGCTCGTGGGCGCGGACGAGGAACGCCTCGTCAACGTCGCCGTCGACGCCCTGCGCGACGCGGGCGGCGAGACGCTCGAGGGCGCGGGCCTGGCGGTCTACGTGACCGGTCCGGCGGGCTACGTCGCGGACCTCGTCTCCGCGTTCGGCGGCATCGACGGCATCCTGCTCGGCGTCGCGCTCGTCGTGGTCCTGGTGATCCTCGTGATCGTCTACCGCTCCCCGTCGCTGCCGTTCGCCGTACTGCTCACGGCGGTGTTCGGGCTGTGCCTGGCGGCCCTCGTGATCAAGCCCCTCGCGGCGGCGGACGTCATCCAGCTCAACGGCCAGGGCCAGGGGATCCTGTCGATCCTCGTCATCGGCGCCGCGACCGACTACTCGCTGCTTCTCGTGGCGCGCTACCGCGAGGAGCTGACCCGCCACGCCCATCCGGCCGACGCCATGCGGGCCGCCTGGCGCGCCTCGCTCGAGCCGATCCTGGCCAGCGCGGGCACGGTGATCGTCGGGCTGCTGTGCCTGCTCCTGTCCGACCTCGGCTCCAACTCGAGCCTCGGCCCGGTGGGCGCCGTCGGCATCGCCTCCTCGGTGCTGGCCGCGCTGACGCTGCTGCCGGCGATGCTCCTGGTCGGCGGGCGTCGCTCCCGCTACGTGTTCTGGCCCCGTACGCCGCACTACGTCCGCCCGGCGGGCCGGCACGAGGTCGACCGGCCCGCCGAGGCCCGCGCCGAGCGCGCGGGGCTGTGGGCGCGACTCGCCGGGTTCGTCGCCCGCCACGACCGCCCGGTCTGGGTGCTGACCGCCGTCGTGCTCGCCGGGGCCGCCGCCTTCGTCCCGACCCTGCGTGCCGAGGGCACCAGCGACTCGGACATCTTCCTCAGCGAGGTCGAGGCCGTCACGGGCGGGGAGGTGCTGGCCCGTCACTTCGAGGCCGGCCAGGTCGAGCCGACGATCGTCATCGCCCCCGAGGGCTCCGCCGACGCCGTGGTCACGGCTGCGCAGGGGGTCGACGGAGTGCTGGGCGCCTCGGTGCTCGCCGAGGACGCCGCCGCCCGGGGTGGTGCCCCGGCCGGCGCGCAGGACCCGCAGGGCGCACAAGGTGGGCCGGGCGGGCAGGACGCCGCCCCGATCGTCGTCGACGGCCGCGTCCGGGTGGAGGTGGTGCTCGAGGACTCCGCCGAGTCCCAGGCCGCGCTCGGCACCGTGGCCGACGTGCGCGAGGCGGTCCACGAGGTGGAGCCGGACGCGCTCGTCGGCGGCGCGGCGGCGGAGCGCCTCGACACGCAGCAGACCTCCGCCCGCGACCTGCGCACGATCATCCCGGTGGTCCTGGTCGTCATCTTCGTCATGCTGGCGCTGCTGCTGCGCGCGGTGGTCGCCCCGCTCGTGCTGCTCGCCGCGAACCTGCTCTCGTTCGGCGCCACCATGGGCCTGGCTGCCGTGGTGTTCAACCACGTGCTCGACCTGCCCGGGGCGGACGCCACGGTGCCGCTGTACGGGTTCGTCTTCCTCGTGGCGCTGGGCATCGACTACTCGATCTTCCTCATGACGCGGGTGCGGGAGGAGTCCCTGCAGCACGGGACCCGCGAGGGGGTGCGCCGGGGACTGGCGGTCACCGGCGGTGTCATCACCTCCGCGGGCCTGGTGCTGGCGGCCACGTTCAGCGCGCTGGCGGTGATCCCCCTGCTGTTCCTGCTGCAGCTGGCGTTCATCGTGGCGGTCGGCGTCCTCATCGACACGTTCGTGGTCCGCAGCCTCCTGGTCCCCGGGATCGTCCACGACATCGGGCGCTCCGCGTGGTGGCCGTGGACACGCCGGGTCCCCCGCGACGAGGACCGGCACGCCGAGCGGGACGCCGTCCCGGCTCCGGCGCACGCGGGCTGAGCCCCGCGCCCGGGTGTCGCCGGAGGCACCGGGCGCGCGAGCAGCCCGCAGCGGATGCGCGCCGGCACCGGCGGTGCCACCGTGGGCCTATGAGCGAGAGCACCGGAACCCCCAGCAACCCGTCCGAGCAGCCGTACGACCCGGCGAAGGACCCCGACGCCGACCCGGAGCAGCTGACGTCCCGCGCCCCGGCCGACCAGCCCGACCAGGCCGAGGGCGAGGACGACGTCCAGCTCGGCAGCGCCTGACGGAGGAAGTTCCCGCACGGGCGGGGCGGGCCGGCGGAGGGCCGCCGGCGCGGTCCTCGTCCGTGCGCCGGCCACCGACGAGAAGGAGACGCCTGTGCGCGCACTGACCTGGCAGGGCAAGGAGGACGTCCGCGTCGAGACCGTCCCCGACCCCGTCCTGAAGGAACCGACCGACGCGATCGTGCGGATCACGTCCACGGCGATCTGCGGCTCGGACCTGCACCTGTACGGCGTGCTCGGGCCGTTCCTCGACGCCGGCGACGTGCTCGGGCACGAGCCGATGGGGATCGTGGAGGAGGTCGGCGCGGACGTCTCCCACATCCGCCCCGGCGACCGCGTGGTGGTGCCGTTCAACATCTCGTGCGGGTCGTGCTGGATGTGCACCCGGGGCCTGCAGAGCCAGTGTGAGACCACCCAGGTGCACGAGCACGACAAGGGCGCCGCGCTCTTCGGCTACACCAAGCTCTACGGCCAGGTGCCGGGCGGGCAGGCGGAGTACCTGCGGGTGCCCATGGCGCACTACGGCCCCATCCCGGTCCCGGACGACGGCGAGCCCGACGAGCGTTACCTCTACCTCTCCGACGTGCTCCCCACGGCCTGGCAGGCCGTCGAGTACGCGGACATCCCGCCCGGCGGCACGGTCACCGTGCTCGGCCTCGGGCCGATCGGCCAGATGGCGGCCCGCATCGCCCGCCACCGCGGCGCCTCCCGGGTGATCGGGGTCGACCGCGTGCCCGAGCGTCTGGCCATGGCCCGCCGCCACGGCGTCGACACCCTGGACACGCACGGTGACGCGCTGACCGAGTCCGTCCGCTCCCTCACCGGCGGCCGTGGCACCGACTCGGTGATCGAGGCGGTCGGCATGGAGGCGCACGGCTCCCCCGTCGCCAAGGGCGTCCAGGCCGGGGCCGGCCTGCTGCCCGACGCGCTGGCGAAGCCGCTGTTCACCAAGGCGGGCGTCGACCGGCTCGCGGCCCTGAACACCGCGTTCTCGCTGGTACGCCGCGGCGGCACGGTCTCCATCTCGGGCGTCTACGGCGGCATGCTCGACCCGATGCCGATGATGGACCTGTTCGACAAGCAGGTCACCCTGCGCATGGGCCAGGCGAACGTGCGCCGGTGGATCGACGACGTGCTGCCGCTGGTCTCCGACCCGGCCGACCCGCTCGGCGTCCTCGACCTGCGCACCCACCGCCTGTCCCTCGAGGACGCCCCGCACGGCTACGACATCTTCCAGAAGAAGGACGACGGCGCCATCAAGGTCGTCCTCGACCCCGCGCTGCCCAAGGGGTCGACCGGCGGGACGACGTCATGAGGGTCGCCGTCGTCGGCGGGTCGGGGAACGTCGGCACCCACGTCCTCGACGCGCTGACCGCCGCACCGGAGGTCAGCTCCGTCGTCGGCATCTCGCGCCGCCTGCCGGACCGGTCCGCCGAGCCCTACCGGTCGGCCGACTGGGTGACGCTCGACATCGGGGCCGAGGCGGCCGACGACGCCGCGGAGGAGGCGATCGTCTCCCGCCTGGCCCGGGCGTTCGCCGGCGCGGACGCCGTCGTGCACCTGGCCTGGCTCATCCAGCCCAACCACGACCGGAACCTGATGCGCCGCACCAACGTCGACGGCACGCGCCGGGTGGCGCGGGCGTGCGCCGCCGCGGGCGTCAAGCAGCTGGTGTGCGCGTCCTCCTGGGCGGCCTACTCCCCCGTCGACGACGACGTTCCGCGCGACGAGTCCTGGACCACCGGGGGGACCCCGTCCTCCCACTACGGCGTCGACAAGGCTGCCCAGGAGCGGGTGCTGGACGAGCTCGAGGCCGCCCACCCGGAGGTCGTGGTCACGCGCATGCGCACCGCGCTGATCTTCGCCGCCGACGCCGGCGCCGAGATCGGCCGGTACTTCCTGGGGCCGTGGGTGCCGCGGGCGCTGCTGCGACCCGGCGCGCTTCCGGTGCTGCCGCTGCCCAAGGGCCTGCGCCTGCACGTGGTCCACGCCGAGGACGCGGCGCAGGCGTACCTCCAGGTGATCCTCCAGCGTGCCGGCGGGGCGTTCAACGTCACGGCCGACGAGGTGCTCTGGCCGGCCGACCTGGCCCGGATCCTCGACCACGGCCGGTACGTGGAGATCTCCCCGCGGCTCATCCGGCCGTTCCTCGACCTCGCCTGGAACGCCCGCGTCATCGCCTCCGATGCCGGCTGGCTGGACATGGCGATGGCCGTGCCGGTCATGGACGGCAGCCGCCTCAAGCGGGTGACCGGCTGGCGGCCCCGGCACGACGCCGAGTCCACGCTCCGCGAGCTGCTCGAGGGCCTCGTGGAGGGCGGGGGCCGCGCGAGCGTGCCGATGCGACCGCAGGACACCCAGTTCGAGGGCGCGCCGTCCGAGGGCGACTCCCGCCGCGCGCGGCGCGGGCGGCACGCCGATCCCACCGTCACCGTCACTGGCACAGGAGAGACCATGAGCGCCGACGTCCCGCCCCACCTCGACCGCAACCTGCTCGGCATCTACCTCTCGGACCACCTCACCGGCGCCACGGGCGGGGTGAGCCGGATCGGGCGCATGGCGCAGGCGTACGCCGACACCGAGCTGGGCCCGGAGCTCTCGCGCCTCGCGACCGAGATCGGAGCGGCGCGCCGGGAGCTGGCCGCGCTCATCGACCGGCTGGACCTCCCGAGCAAGCCGCACCGGCAGGCGGCCGCCTGGGTGGCCGAGCACGTCGGGCGGCTCAAGCTCAACGGCCGGCTGACGAGCCGCTCACCGCTCAGCGTGGTGCTCGAGCTGGAGATCATGCGCGCCGCCGTCGCCGGGCAGCTCGGGCTGTGGCAGACCCTGGTCGACCTGGCTCCCGACCTCGGACTGCCCACCGAGCCGTTCGAGGAGCTCGCCGAGCGCAGCCGCGGCTTCCAGTCGCGGCTGGAGCGCCTCCACGAGCAGGCCCGCGGGCCGGCCTTCCGCGTGGGAGAGAAGATCGCCTGACCGGCTCAGTCCGGCGGCTCGACCACCTCGGGCAGCTCGGTGACGTCCGGCGCGCCGTGCCCCTGCGGGTCCGGCTCGGCGCGCAGCAGGTCCGCCGCCTCCTCCTCGGGACGCGGCGGCACGGTCTCGTCCTCCTCGAGCAGGACAGGGTCCTCGAAGTGCGGGTCGTGCGGCTCGGCGGGCTGCCGGCTCGGTGTCGACATCGAAAGCTCCCCTCGACGGGTACCAGCGTGGCACGCCCCGCGACGTCGCGACAGGCGGGGGCGTGACGCCCGCCCGCGCTCCCGGGGCGGATCCGGCCGGTCGCCCGTAGCATCACGACCGTGCTCGCGACGACCATCCATGCGCCCGGCGACGTCCGCCTCGAGGAGGTGCCCGACCCGCACGTCCTGCGCCCCACCGACGCCGTGGTCCGCGTGACCGCCGCGTGCGTGTGCGGCTCGGACCTGTGGCGCTACCGCGGGGTGGTGCCCGTGTCCCGGCCCAGCCGCATCGGGCACGAGTTCGTCGGCGTGGTCACCGAGGTCGGTGACGAGGTGCGCACCGTCAGCCCCGGCGACTTCGTCGTCGCCCCCTTCGCCTACAGCTGCGGCACGTGCGCGAACTGCCGCAACGGCGTCCAGACCTCGTGCGTCAACGGCGGCTTCTGGGCGGGCCGGGACCGCGAGGACCTCCCCGTCGACGGCGGCCAGGGCGAGCAGGTCCGGGTCCCCTGGGCGGACGGCACGCTGGTGCGCACGCCCGGGACCCCCGACGACGCCCTCCTGCCCGCACTCCTGGCGCTGACCGACGTCATGGGCACCGGGCACCACGCGGCCGTGCGCGGCGGGGTCCGTCCCGGCAGCGTCGTCGCGGTGGTGGGCGACGGCGCCGTCGGGCTGTGCGCCGTCCTCGCCGCCCGCCGGCTCGGCGCGGAGCGCGTCGTCATCTTCTCCCGGCACCCGGACCGGCAGGACATCGCCCGGGGCTTCGGGGTCGACGACGTCGTCGCGACCCGCGGCGACGAGGGGGTCGAGGAGCTCCGGGACCTGCTCGGCTCCCCGGGCGCCGACGTCGTCCTCGAGGCCGTCGGCAACCAGGACTCCCTGGAGCAGGCCGTCGCCGCGGCCCGGCCCGGCGGCACCGTCGGGTACGTCGGCGTGCCCAACGGCGTCACGGAGCTGCCGATGCGGGCGCTTTTCAACCGCAACGTCGGCCTCGCGGGCGGCGTCGCGCCGGTGCGCGCCTACCTCGAGGAGCTGCTGCCGGAGGTTCTCGACGGCCGGCTCGCCCCCGCCGCGGTCTTCGACCGCACGGTCCCGCTGGCCGAGGTCGCGGAGGCCTATGCGGCGATGGACCGGCGCGAGGCCGTCAAGGTCATGCTCCGCCCCTGATCGGCGGCCGGCGGTGACGGAGAACCCGAGGGGCGACGGCGGCACCGCCCCTCGCACGCCCGAGGAGTTCTTCGCCGGCTCTCCCGACGGCCTGCGCCTCTACGAGGCCGTCGCCGCCGCCGTCGCGGGGCTGGGCCCGCACGACGTCCGGGTGAGCCGGAGCCAGGTCGCTTTCCGCCGTCGGCGGGGCTTCGCCTACGTCTGGCGGCCGGGGCGGTACGTGCGCAGCGACGTCCCCGCGGTGCTGTCCGTGGCGCTCCCCCGCGAGCTGGTCTCCGAGCGGTTCAAGGAGGTCGCCCACCCGGCGCCGCGGGTGTGGATGCACCACCTCGAGCTGCGCGACGTCGCCGAGGTCGACGCCGGGGTGACCCGCTGGCTGGCCGAGGCCTATTCCGCCGCAGGCTGATGATGCGGCCGCGGCCCGCCGGGGCTGCAATGGGGGCATGGCCTTCCCCGACGAGCGGGTGGGCGTGGTCGTCATCACCCACGACCGCCGCGCCGAGCTCGACCGCACGCTGCGCCGTCTTCACGACCTGCCCGAGGCACCGCGCGTCGTCGTGGTCGACAACGGCTCCACCGACGGCACCGCAGCCGCCGTCCGGCGCGACCATCCCTGGGCCGAGCTGATCGAGAGCCCGGCCAACCTCGGCGCCGTCGGCCGCAACGTGGGGGTCGCCCGGCTGGGCACCCCCTACGTGGCCTTCTGCGACGACGACACCTGGTGGGAGCCGGGCAGCATCAGCCGGGCGGCCGACGTGCTCGACGCTCACCCCTTCGTCGCCGTCCTCACCGCCCGGATCGTCGTCGAGCCCGGCGGGCAGGAGGACCCCATCGTCGCCGAGCTGCGAAGCTCGCCCGTGCAGGGCCGGCCCGGGCTGCCCGGCCCGGCGCTCGGCAGCTTCCTCGCCGGTGCCTCGGTCGTGCGCCGTGACGCCTTCCAGGAGGCCGGGGGCTTCCACCCACGCCTGTGGCTCGGCGGTGAGGAGGAGCTGCTCGCCGCCGATCTCGCGGCCGGCGGGTGGGAGCTGTGCTTCCTGGAGGAACTGACGGTCCACCACCAGGCCTCCACGGCGCGGGACTCCCGGCGCCGTCTGCGCGACGGCGTGCGCAACACGCTGTGGTTCACCTGGCTGCGCCGCCCCCTCCCGGCCGCCCTGCGCCGCACCGCCGTGGTGCTCTCCCAGCTCAGGCCCGGCGCCGCCACGGCCGCCGGCGTCCTCGCCGCCGCCCGGGGGCTGCCGTGGGTGCTCCGCGAGCGGCGGCCGCTGCCCGCGCACGCCGAGGCCCGGTTCCGGGCGCTGGAGTTCCAGCAGCGGCGGTCGACCGCGCGCCGGTACCGCTAGCGGCGCCGTCCGCGCCGGGGCCTCGTGGCTGAGCCGGGCGGCTAGAGACGGAGGTCGAGACTGACGACGGCGGAGGCGACCTCACGCACCTTGACGCCCCGGCTCCTGGCGTAGTGCCGCAGGCGCTCGAACGCGGCGTCGACCGTGATGCCGTCCGCCTGGGCGAGGATGCCCTTGGCCTGCTCGATCACCACCCGGCTGTCCAGGGCGTGCTGGAGCTGCTGGGCCAGCAGGGACTGCCTGGCCAGCGACGAGGCGTTGATCAGGTACCCGGTCGCCATGTTCGCCAGCACCCGTGCCGCCTCCAGGTCGCCCTCCGGCCACTCCCGGGCGTCGTGGTGGTACATGTTCAGCGCGCCCACCGTCCGGTCGCCGAGCCGCATCGGGACCCCGGCCACCGCGCGCAGCCCGAGGTTCGCGGCCGTGCGGCGGTACTCCGGCCACCGGTGCTCCGACGTCAGGTCCGGCACGGCGACGACCTCCCCGGCGCGGTACGCGTCGACGCACGGGCCGTCCTGCCGCTCCTCCTGGAACCGCTCCAGGTGGCCGACGTCCGCCGGGACGGCCGCCACGGCGTGAAGCTGCCCGTTCGTCCCCAGGGTGACCCCGCTGCCCGCCAGCGAGAAGAGCCGCCGAAGCCGGTCGCCGAGGTCGTAGAGCACCTCGTCGATCTCGTAGTGGCTCAGGAGCTTCTCGCTGAAGCCCGCCGTGGTCTCGACGAAGAGGTCGTGGTCGTACATTCCCGGTCCCTCCGGTGGCGCCACCCACCCTGACCGAAGCGATCGGCCTGAGGGGAGGGCGCCAGGGCTACGACCAGCGTACGCCCGCACGCCGGGCCAGTTCCGTACCGGCGGCCCGCCGGGCTGCCACACTGGCCCCGTGCGCACCGTCGGCGTCGAGGAAGAGCTGCTGCTGGTCGAGAGCGCGACCGGGCGGGCGCTGTCCGTCGCCGGCCAGGTCCTCGCCCGCGCCACCGAGCGCGCCGCGAGCGCGGCGGGCGCCGGTCCGGCCGGCCCCCCGCCGTCGGGCCCCGGCGGGCTGCTCGAGCGCGAGCTCCAGCAGCAGCAGATCGAGGCCGACACCCGCCCGCACACCGATCTCGACGCGCTCGGGGAGGAGCTGCGCGGCTGGCGGGCCACCGCGAGCGAGGCCGCCCGGCAGGTCGGGGCGCGCGTGGCCGCCGTGGGGCTGTGCCCGACGCCGGTGGTCCCACGCACCGTGGACGGTGCGCGCTACCGCACGATGGTCGACCGGTTCGGCATCCTGACCGCCGAGCACCTGACCTGCGGGTGCCACGTGCACGTCTCCGTGGACTCGCGCGAGGAGGCGGTCGGCGTCCTCGACCGCATCCGTGTCTGGCTGCCGCCCCTGCTGGCGCTGAGCTCGAACTCGCCCTACTGGCAGGGCAAGGACACCGCGTACGCGAGCTACCGGTACCTGATGCAGAACCGGTGGCCCTCCGCCGGTCCGTCCGAGGTCTTCGGCTCGGCCCGTGCCTACGACGAGCTCGTCGGGAAGATGGTGCGCACGGGCGCGCTCCTCGACACCGGGATGATCTACTTCGACGCCCGCGCCTCGGCCCGCTACCCCACCGTCGAGATCCGGGTGGCGGACGTGTGCCTCGACCCCGCGGACACCGTCATGATCGCCGCGCTCTGCCGGGCGCTGGTGGACACCGCGGCGGGCGAGTGGGCCGACGGCCGGCCGCCGCCGGACGTCCCGGGGATGCTGCTCCGGCTGGCGGGGTGGCAGGCCGGCCGCGACGGCGTCGGTGGCAACCTCGTCGACCCGGTCACCCAGGAGCCCGCCCCGGCCTGGGACGTGATCGCGAGCCTGCTCGAGCACGTCCGTCCCGCGCTGGCCGCCAACGGCGACGTCGGGCGCGTGGAGGCCGGCCTCGACCGCGTGCTCGCCCAGGGCACGGGCGCCGACCGCCAGCGCGCCGTCATGGCTCGTACCGGCCGGCTGGTCGACGTGGTGGCGTTCGTCGTGCGGGCCACGGCGGGCATGGAGGGCTGAGCGGGATCCGGACGGGCGGGGCCGTGCAAGACGAGGGCCGCCGGTGACACAGACGGGCGAGGGGCACCGGCGCCGGAGCGGAGGGGGACGGACGTGGAGGGTCGCGACGCGGCGTGGTTCGACGCGCTCTTCCGCGACCACGCCGCCGCCGTCCACCGCTACCTCGTGCGGCGCGCTCCCCGGGACGCCGACGACCTGGCCGCCGAGGTGCTCACCATCGCCTGGCGCCGCCGCGCCGACGTGCCCGAGGGTGCCGAGCTGCCGTGGCTGTACCGCACCGCCGGCTTCGTCCTGGCGAACCACCGGCGCAAGAAGCAGCCGCTGACGCTCGAGACGTTGCCGGAGCAGGACGTCGACGACGATCCGGCCGACGCCGTCGTCACCGACGAGCTCGTGCGGGAGGCGCTGGCGCACCTCAGCCCCCGGGACCGGCGGATCCTCCTGCTGCACGCGTGGGAGGGGCTGGGCGGGGAGGAGCTCGCCGTGGTGCTGGGCATCTCCCGCGGCGGCGCCGACGCCGCGCTGTCCCGCGCGCGCTCCCGGCTCGCGGCGGCCTGGGCCCGCTCGTAGCCCGCACGGTCGCCGCCCGGCACGGCCCCGCAAGATCCGTTCCCCTCGGCACACATACCCGGCAGCAGGCCGCCGCGCCGCGGCCGCCGAGCGCTGGAGGACTGTGATGAGCGACCATGACAACTTCCCCGAGGAGGAGATCCTCGAGCGTCTGCGTGCGGCGGACCCAGCCGCCGGGGCCCGGACCGACCTCACCCGCCTGCGGAGCGCCGTCGACAGCCGCATCGCCGGTGGGTCAGTGCCGGGGGACGACGGCGGAGCCATCGTCACGGCCCTCGCTCCCGCACGGTCGCGGCGCCCCTTGCTCGCCGTGGCCGCCGCGGCGGCGGGCGCCCTCGCGATCGCCGCGGGTGGTTTCGCGGCCGGGCGTGGCACGGTCGAGCCAGGCCCCACGGCCGGGCCGGCCGGCGGGCTCGAGTCCTCGGCCGACGGCTCGGCCACCGCTCCCGGGGTGCCGGAGTCCGGCGTGACGGCAGGGACCGACGCGGCCAGCTATCCGGCGCCGACCATCTCGCGCATGGACTTCCACGCCGTCGGCCTGTCGGAGGAGGCGGGCACCGCGCCGGCGTGGACCTACGACCCGGCCACGAGCTTCAGCGCGGAACGCACCGCGGCCCTGGGCGGGCATCTCGGGATGCCGGGCGAGCCGACGCTCGCGGGCGGGGCCTGGCAGATGGGCGTGACGGACGGAAGCGGCGCCTACCTCACCGTCTCCCCGGACGGCACGACGACGACGAGCTACTACGACCCGGCCAAGGACCCGCACCAGTGCCTGCGGACGGAGTCGGGCGGCTCCGGCGCCGCCGGGCAGCCCGCCGCACCCGACGCGCCGGAGGGCGGGGCCGCGGGCGGTGCGCCCACCTACGAGTGGTGCGAGCCCACCGGCGCCGACCCCGCGCCGCGCGGCGAGGACGCCTTCGTGCAGGCCCGCGAGCTGCTCGCGGCCGCCGGGCTGGACCCGGCCGGGTTCGAGCTGGTGGACAGCGACTACGGCGACCCGAGCGTCACCGAGGTGGTCGCGCACCAGCTGGTCGACGGCCAGCGCACGGGGGTCGCGTGGTACGTGGCCGTCACGGCCGCGGGCGTGCAGAGCTTCAACGGCTCGCTCGCGCCCCTCACGGCCCTCGGCGACTACCCGGTGATCAGCGCCGCCGCGGCGGTGGACCGCCTCGAGGACCCGCGCTTCGGCACCTTCGGCGAGGTGCACATCCTCTCCCCGGCGGAGGGACGTCCGGCCGACACCGCGGGTGAGCCCGCAGCGGGAGCCGGGGAGTCCGCCGCCGCAGGGGACATCCCCGTGACGTCCGGTCCCGCGGGCCAGGACGGCCCGCCGCCCGCCGCGACCCCGGGCAGCCCGGTGCCGTGGCCGGTCGAGGTCGTCGCGATCACCGGCGCCAAGCTCGGCCCGGCGCTCTGGACCGCGCCGTCGGGCACGGCGCTGCTCGTGCCGGCGTACGAGCTCTCCGCCGACGACGGGCGGACGTGGTCCGTCGTCGCCGTCGCCGAGGAGGCCCTCGACCTGACGCCCTGACTCGTCCCGTCCCGTCCTGTCCCGTCCGGTCCCGTCACCCGGGGCACGCGACACGGGCGACCGCCCTGTCGGCGTCCCGCCCTAGTGTGTTGCCCATGCGGGCGAACGAGGTGCTCCACCGGCTGCCGTGGCGCCGGAGGGCGGAGCGGACCGGGCTGGTGCTCAGCGGCGGCGGCGCCCGCGCCAGCTTCCAGATCGGGGCGCTGCGCTACCTCTACGACGAGGTCGGCATCCGGCCCGAGGTCATCACCGGCACCTCGGCGGGCTCCGTCCTCGCCGCGGTGCTCGCCCAGTCGGACGAGCCGGCGGAGCAGCGGCGCCTCGTCGGCGAGCTGGCACGCATCTGGGGCGGGATGCGGCAGAGCTCGGACATGTTCGTCCCGCTCGACTGGTACGCGACGCTCCGCGAGCGCGGCCCCGAGTGGATGGCCGCGTTCTCGCGGCGCCAGCAGCGCCAGGGACCGCTGGGCCGGACGTTCTCCCGGGTCGCGAACCGCGCCGTCGCCCCGACCGCCGCCGACGCGGCTCCGGGCGGGCCGCTCGCCGTGGCGACGCCCGACGCCGGAACGGCCGACGCCGGAACGGCCGACGACGGGCCGGACGGCCGGATCCCGGGCGTGCGGTCCCGGCTGCGCACGATCGGCGTGCGCACGCGGCCCGTCGAGGACCGGCCCGAGGACGAGGGCGCGTGGGGCTCGCTCGGCGTCGTCGAGTTCCTCAGCGCCCTGCGGGAGGTCGGCCGCGCCCGCCCCGACCTCGAGGTGATCCTGCGCGGCGCCGAGCGCGAGCGGTCGATGTACCGGCTCGGCCCGATCGTCGAGCAACTCCTCGACCCCGAGGTCTTCCGGCCCACCCGGGTCGCCGCCTCGGGGATGGTGCTGCGCGTCGCGGTGGTGAGCCTGGAGTCGGGCGAGCTGCGCTACGTCACGGAGACCGGCGCGCTCCTGGACCGGCACGGCGACCCGCTCGGTGGGGAGCCCGTGGACCTGGTCGACGCCGTGCGCGCCTCCTGCGCCATCCCGGCGGTCCTGCCGCCGGTCCGGCTCGGCGACGAGCACTACGTGGACGGCGGCGTGCGCGAGACCCTGCCCGTCGAGGTGGCGGTCGAGCAGCTCGGGGTGACCCGTTGCTACGCCGTCGTCGCGTCCCCGCCCGGCGTGCCCCCGGAGGAGAGCTACGCGGACAGGGACATGCTCTCGATCGTGCTGCGGGCCACGGCGGGCATCATGTCCGACGAGGGGCTGCACGACGAGGTCGCCTGGGCCCGGCGGGCCGGCGCCGTGGTGATCAACCCGGAGCTGGACGTCCACGACGTCCTCACCATCGACCCCGGCCTGACCGCCATCTCGATGGACTACGGGTACATGCGTGCCGCCGAGGCGGTGGTGGGCGCGAGCCCACGTGAGTCCGAGCTCACGCGCGAGATCGTCACGCTTCGCAAGGAGATCTGGCGGCTCGAGACCGACCTCCTCGGCCCCGCCGCGCGGGAGGCCGGCCCGCCCGACCTGACCGAGCTCGCCGCACTGAAGAGCGAGCTGCGGGCGCTGGTCGAGCGGGCGCCGCTGAGCCACCTGCCGCCCGGGGCGAGAGGCTGGTGGCGCACCTTCGAGGCGCACCCCTTCGACGTCGAGGCCGCGCCGGACTGGTCGTAGCCGTCCGTGCTCAGCCGCGCGCCAGCAGCTCGGCGAGCGTGGTGGCCGGGTGGCCGGCCAGGTCCGCCACGTCGGGGCTGACCCCGGCCATCTCCCCCGCCGCGACGGCCGTGTAGGTGCTCACCCACGCGTCCACCTCCCACTGCGGGGCGCCGTAGTGCGCGCGGGAGGCGTAGGCCTGCTCGAGCGTCTCGTCCACGTAGCGCACCTGGCGCCCGAGGTGCGCGGTGAGGATCGCCGCGACCTCGGTCATCGTCAGCTCCTCCGGGCCGGTGAGGTCGTAGACCTTGCCGTCGTGGCGGGCGGGGTCGCTCAGCACGGCGGCGGCGGCGTCGGCGATGTCGTCCTGCGCGACGGCGGAGAGGCGGCCGTCGCCGGCGGGACCGCGGATCACGCCGTCCTCCCCCATCAGGGCGGGGAGGAAGTCGAGGTAGAGGTTGTCGCGGAGCATCACCGTCGCCAGGCCGGTCGAGCGCAGGTACTCCTCCGTCTCCCAGTGCAGGCGGGCGTGCGCGAAGGTCGCGTCGGGCGACGCGCCGTAGAAGGAGATGTAGACGATGCGCTCCACGCCGGCGGCGACGGCGGAGTCCACGAACGTGCGGTGCTCGGCGGCCCGGTCGGGCGACTCCGAGGCCGAGACCATGAACAGCGTCCCCACTCCCGACAGGGCCGCGCGGCCGGCGGGACCGTCCCCGTACTCCGCCACGGCGACCGACGCGCCGGGGAGGTCGGGCGCACGGGCGGCGTCGCGCACGACGAGGCGCTGAGCCACTCCCGCCGCGGACAGGCGGCGCGCCACGCGCCCGCCGAGCCGGCCCGTCGCCCCGGTGACGGCGACGACCGGCGTGCTCACCCGCTCAGTCCCCGGAAGAACGCGTCGGAGGGACCGTCATCGCCGGCTCCGGCGTCGTCGGAGGCGGCGTCGTCGTCCGAGACGGCGGCGTCCCTGGCGGCGTCCGGGTCCTCGCCCTCGATGCCGAAGCCGGGCGCCGTCGGGGGCGCGCCGGTGCCCGGGTCGGCCGCGGGGATGCCGTCCTCCGAGGCGGGCCGCAGGTTGGGTTCGAGGGGTTCCGACATCGACATGGCTTCTGCCTACCACCGCCCGGCCGACCCCGCTCCCCGAGCCCGGATAATCCGTTGCGCCGCCCACGGCGAGGCTGCTGTGATGTCGCCATGACCACGACGACGAGCATGGCCCCACCGGCGATCGCCGACGGCCGGGCGTGCGTGGTCGGTGCGACCTCCCTCCCGTTCGTGCCCGCCCCCGCCGCCCCGCGCGGCGACCGGACGAGCTGACGAGACGGGGCACGGCCGCCACCGACGACGGCGCCACAGCCCCCGCAGCTCGCCCCCATGGGCCGCCACCGCGCGGCCCGCACCGAACGAACAGACCGCTCTCCAGGCGCGCCCCCGCGCGCCGGAGCGACCAACGGAAGGAGGCCCAGCCATGGATCCGATTCTCGACGCCTTCACCGCCCGTTACCTGGGTGTGCCCGTCGACGAGTATCTGCACGTCTCCCGCGGCCTGACCGGCCGCCGGGGCTCCGTGCCCGCCCGTCGCCGGGTCGCCCCGGGCCACCGCCCCGGCCTCCGCTGACCGGAGCTGACGCCATGACCTCTTGACGTGACATCACGGTGATGCCACGCTGACGTCATGGATCTCAGCCCGTACCTCGCGAAGCTGCGGCAGGGGCTCGCCACATCCGCCCGCGGCTCCGGCACCCAGGTGCAGGAGGCGGCCGAGCTGCTCGCCCAGAGCCTCGAGCCAGCCCTGCGACTGACGCTGATGGAGCTCGCGTCGGACGTCGCGGCCGAGGTCACCGTCCAGCTCGACGGCGACGTCGTGGAGCTGCGGCTCCGGGGCGGCAACCCGGAGGTCGTCGTCCAGCAACGCCTACGCCCGGCGGAGATCCCGCCGCCGCCCGCCCCTCCGGCACCGCCCGTGCCGGAGGACGAGGGTGGGACGGCGCGCATCTCGCTCCGCCTCCCGGAGAACCTCAAGGGCCAGGTCGACCAGGCCGCCGCCCGTGAGGGCGTCTCCGTCAACACCTGGCTCGTCCGGGCCGCCCAGCAGTCGCTGGCCGGCCCGGGTGCGCAGCCCGCCGACAACATCAGGACCGGCCGCCGGATGAGCGGCTGGGTCCGCTGAGAAAGGCCTTCCGCCATGGATCCCAGCGTCCTCGACGCGTTCGCCGCACGCTCCCTGCGTGTGCCGATGGAGAACCTGCTGACCGAGCGGCGCGCGTCCCGCGCGCACCGCACCCGCCGCACCCCCGAGAGGAGGACGGACTGATGGACCAGTGGCTCGAGCTGCACGAGGCCCGCGCGCGTGACCTCGTGCGCGAGGCCGAGGCCGTGCACCGCCGCCGCGCGATGGCGCCGCGACGGAGCACCGTCTTCACCCCGACCCGGCGTCGTTCCGCCGCCGACTCGCTCTAGGTACGCCCGCGCCCGCCCGCCGCACGGCGGGCGGGCGCCTTCCGAGGAGGTCTGATGGAGCACGAGTTTCCCGTCACGGGCCCGATCCGCGTCCAGGCCGCCACGCGGGCCAGCGACCTGGCCCTCGTCGCCCACGACGCCGACCGCGTCACCGTCCGCCTGGACCCCCTGCGGGCCGACGACGAGGGCGAGTCCCTCGCCGGGTCGACCCGCGTCGAGCTCACCGGGGACACGCTGCGGATCGAGGTGCCGCCGTCGCGCGCCCGGCTCTTCGGGCCGAGCGCCCGCCTGCGGATCACCGTCACCGTGCCGGCCGGGTCCTCCCTCGACGCCACGTCCGGCTCGGGCGACGTGACGAGCGACGGCCGGCTCGCCGTCGCGCTGGTGCGCACCGGATCGGGCGACGTCGACCTCGACGAGGCGGCGGAGGTCGAGGTGACCACCGGGTCGGGTGACGTCACCGTAGCGTCGCTCGACACCGGCCAGGTGCTGACCGGGTCCGGCGACGCCACCGTCGGGACGGTGCGGCGCTTCCTCCGGTCGCGCTCCGGCTCCGGCGACGTGGTCGTCGGTGCCGTCGCCGACGTCGAGGGCGTCACCGGCTCCGGGGACCTGCTGGTCAAGGAGCTCTCCGGCCGGGCCGTCGTCCGCACCGCGTCGGGCGACCTCACCGTGCGCCGCGTGCTCCACGGTGAGCTCGACGCGCGGACCGCCTCCGGCGACGTCTCCGTCCGGGTCGCCGAGGGGACCGCGGTGCTGCTCGACTGCTCGACGGTCTCCGGCGGGATGCGGTCGAGCCTCGAGCCGGCCGCCGAGCCCGGGCCGGACGAGCCCGCGCTCGTCCTGCGGGCACGCACCGTCAGCGGGGACATCACCGTCCAGCGCACGGCCTGAGCGGCGGTTACCTCAGGCGGAGTGCGTAACGCTCCTCGCCGCGCGCCGGGTCCGACGGCAGCGGCTGGCGCTCCCCGGTGGACCGGAATCCCAGGCGCTCGTAGAGGCGTCGGGCGCGGTCGTTGCCGTCGGCCACGAACAGGGTCAGCACCCGGGCCCCCTCGTTCGCCGCCGCCTCGCGCACGGCAGCGACCAGCAGAGCCGCCACCCCCGAGCCGCGCGCCCGCGGGGCCACCCACATGGACACGACCTGGCGCTCGTCCTCCCGCCCCTCCTCGGCGTAGAACGACACGAGGCCCACGACGTCGCCGTCGAGGCGGGCGAGAAACGTCCGCCCGGCCCCGGCCCGCTCGCGCCAGGTGCGCTCGTCGTACCCGACCTCGCGCTCGAGCGTGGAGCCGAAGGCGTGAGGCGCCTCGGCGAGGGCGCGCAGCCGCACGTCCCGCAGCGTGGGCCAGTCCCGCGTCGTCACCGGCACGATCGTGAGGCCGGCGTCCGGCGGGTCTGCGGGGCGCGCGGGCGCCCCGTCGGTCGGGCTCTGCTCCGCGGTCACCCAGCGCCCAGCGGTGTCTGCTGGTGCAGGACGAGCCGGGCCTCGCCGTCGTCCTCGACGTAGGTGCTCGCCATGGTCGCGCGGTAGACCTCCTGCCCGCGCCGCCCCTCGAACGTGTAGACGAGGGCGGCCGCGTCGGCGCCCACGGGCAGCAGCTGCGCCTCGGTCAGGGCCACCCCGTCCCAGCCGGGGCTGACGTCCATGGCCCGCGCGCACCCCTCGGCGTCGAGGACCATGCCGGGCAGGACGAAGAGGGCGTCCGGCCGCATGATGCGCCGGTAGGTGTCGCCGGTGCCGGTGGCGAGCTCGCGTTCGGTGGCGAGCAGGGTCGCGAGGGTCAGCATGGTCCGACGCTAGCGGCGCCCGTCGGCGCCCGCCGCCGCTGGCGCCGTGTGGCACTCCCCGGGCGGGGGCAGGATGGAGGCATGAGCATCGTGAAGATCAACGCCATCACGGTCCCGGCGGACAGCGGCGACGAGCTCGCCCACCGCTTCGCCGCCCGCGCCAGCGCGATGGAGGGCGTCGACGGGTTCCTCGGTTTCGAGCTGCTGCGCCCCACGGACGAGCGCACCACCTGGCTCGTGGTGACCCGGTGGCGCGACGACTACTCCTACGAGGCCTGGCGTGGGTCGGAGGCGTTCTCCGTGGGGCACGGCCGCGGCGCCGGGCACGCGGGGCACGGCGGGGAGCACGGCGAGGGTCAGGGTCACGGCGGCCGCCGCCCGGTGGGGACGTCGGCGGAGCTGTGGAGCTTCGAGATCGCCGGCGGCAGCGGCGTGGACTGAGCCTCGCGCGCACGTGGTTTCCCGGCGCGCAGGTGATCAGGACGACGTGCCGAGCTCGTTGCGCCCGAACTCCTCGAGGAACCGCGGGCCGGTCTGCTCCAGCTCGCGCTCGAACTCGTCCGCCCAGCCCTCGAAGGGCGCGGAGGCGAGGGAGTCGTTGGTGAAGCGCGGGTCGCCCGTCAGCTCGGTCACGCAGAACTCGGGGATCGCCAGGTCGGTGACCGGCCCGCCACGCTCGCACTCGGCGACGATGAGCGGCGCGTTGCGTCCGAGGAACGCGTCCAGCACCCAGCCGTCCGTCCCGAGCCACACGGAGTGGCGGTACTTGACCACCTTGGCGCCGCCCAGGCGCACCATGGCCAGGCCGACGGACACGTCCAGCTCGCGCTCCGCCTCGTAGCGGGTGCCGCCCACGTAGGGCCCCTTGGCGGTCAGTGCGCAGAACGTGAACGCGTCCGCGAGCTCGTCGAGCAGCGCCGACTCGTCGACCGCGGCGGGCACCGGCACCCGTGGGGCGGGAGCCTGCAGCCGGATCCGCAGGGCGTAGCCCTCGGCGGCGAGGAAGTAGCTCTGGACGATGAGCACGGGGTCGGGCTCGCTGAGCACGGCGTCGGGCAGCGCGCGGACGAGGAACTTGCGCTCGAACTCGAAGTCGCCGTAGCCGGTGTCACTCATAGCCAGAACGTACCGCCGTCCCCGCGCCGCGCGTCGGACGCCCGCCGCACCGGGCCGTCCGGCCAGGTCGCTCAGCCCGCCGCGACCCCGGTGCGCGCCGGGGAGCCCTCCTCGAAGTCCTCCGGGTAGCCGTTGAAGAGGTCCGGGTGGAAGCCGATGCGCGCACCTCGGTCCAGGCCGTCGATGGCGGCCATGTCGGCCGCCGACAGCTCGAACCCGAGCACGTCGAGGTTCTCCGCCATGCGCGAGGGCGTCACCGACTTGGGGATGACGACGTTGCCGAGCTGGAGGTGCCAGCGCACGACCACCTGGGCGGGCGTGCGGCCCAGCCGCCCGGCGATCCCGGTGATCACTGGGTCGTCCAGCACCGCGCCCTGCCCGAGCGGGCTGTAGGCCTCGGTGAGGATGCCGTGCTCGGCGTTGAAGGCGCGCAGCTCCTTCTGCTGGTGGTACGGGTGCACCTCGATCTGGTTGACCACCGGCCTGACCTCGGCGGCGTCGAGCAGCTCGGCGAGGTGGTGGGGCAGGAAGTTGGAGACGCCGATGGCGCGGACCCGCCCGGCGGCCCGCAGCTCCTCCATCGCCCGCCAGGTGTTCAGCGTCTCGCCACGGCCGGGGCACGGCCAGTGGATGAGGTACAGGTCCACGACGTCGAGTCCGAGCGTCTGCACGCTCGCGTCGAACGCCGTGAGCGTGGAGTCGTAGCCCTGGTCGGGGTTCGCGAGCTTCGTGGTCACGAAGACCTCGTCGCGGGCGAGGCCGCTCGCCGCGAGGGCAGCCCCGACGCCCGCCTCGTTGCCGTACCGGGCCGCGGTGTCGATGCTTCGGTACCCGGCGGCCAGGCCGTGCGCGACAACCTGCTCGGTGTCCTCCGGCGGCACCTGGAAGACGCCGAGGCCGAGCTGCGGCATCGTCGTCCGGTCGTCGAGCGTGACCTGGGGCTGGTTCATCGGACTCCTTCGTCTGGCGTGGGGCTGTCCGGCCATCCTGTCGAACGGCCGACGAAGGTACCAAACCCGCCGACGGCGGCGTGGCTGCCGTAATATCCGGCCGTGATCATCCGACGCGCCCTCGCGCGCGCCTACTGGGCCGTGAGCCGCTGGCACTACCGGTCGGCGCCCCTGCCCAGGGACGGCGCCGGCATCCTCATCGGTGCGCCGCACACCTCGAACTGGGACTTCGCCCTCATGCTCGCGATCAGCTGGCGCGCCGGCGTGTCGGTGAAGTTCCTGGGCAAGAAGTCGTTGTTCAAGCGGCCCTTCGGCCCGCTCATGCGGTTGCTGGGCGGCATCCCGGTGGACCGCGCCAACCCCGCCGGCCTCGTCGACGAGCTGGTCGCCCGGGTCAGGGCGGGCGAGCGCTTCTACCTGGTGATCACGCCGGAGGGCACGCGCAGCGCGTCGCCGTACTGGAAGTCAGGGTTCTACCGGATCGCCCGGGCGACCGGACTCCCCGTGATCCTCGGCTACGTCGACCGGACGACGATGACCTCCGGGCTCGGCCCCACCCTGAGGCTCACGGGCGACGTCGTCGCGGACATGGACCGGATCCGCGCCTTCTACGACGGCAAGACCGGCGTCACGGGACGGACCACGACGCCGCGCCTGCACGAGGAGTCGCCGGCGGGCTGAGCACGGCCGCGCTCGTGGGTGCACAAAGGCCCCAGCACCGAGGTGCCGGGGCCTTCAGCCGAGGCGGGTCCTACCTATGAGGCGGGTGCCCTACCTGCCTAGGGTCAGACCGGGCGGATGTTCTCCGCCTGCGGGCCCTTGGGGCCCTGGGTGACGTCGAACTCGACCTTCTGGTTCTCCTCCAGCGAGCGGTAGCCCGAGGACTGGATCGCGGAGTAGTGGGCGAAGACGTCGGCCGAGCCGTCGTCCGGCGCGATGAAGCCGTAGCCCTTCTCAGCGTTGAACCACTTAACGGTTCCGGTAGCCATGGTTGCTCCTTCCGAGCAGTGAAACGACCCCCCGGTTGGGGGCCGTGTGTCACGGTGTTCGTCGTCTGCTCCATGAAGGACAAGCAACCCGACAGGCGGCCGGGGCCTAACAAACTTGATGCACTGCAACTTGGGCACGAGACTACGGCATAACCGATCTGTTGAGGCAAGTGTTTCCTGGCACAACTTTTCCCGCAGGCCCGGCCGGCGCCTCCGCGCGCGCGTCTGTGCAGCCATCATCACCCGGCGGCGAGGCGTCCACCTGTGCTTTCGACGACCGGGCGCCCCCGCGGAGGTCCGCCGCTAGCATCGGGACCACCTCAGCAGGAAAGAGTGTGATGTCCGACTTCCGCGTTCCGCTCGCCGACGCCCTCGACCCGCTCGTCCTCGCCCTCGACGTCGGCTCGACCGCGAGCCGTGGCGGCCTCTACGACGCCGCCGGCAGGCCAGTGCTCCAGCACCGGCACAAGGTGCCGCACCAGTTCACGACCGCGACGGACGGCACCTCGACGATCGACCCCGACCAGGTCGTCGCCGAGGTCGAGGAGATCGTCACGGCCCTCGCCCGGCCCGAGCTCACCGGCCGGATCGCGGGGGTCGCCCTGGACACCTTCGCCTCGTCGCTCGTCGGCGTGGGGCCGGACGGGCGCGCGCTGACGCCCTGCTTCACCTACGCGGACTCCCGCTGCGCCGCCCAGGTCGTCGCCCTGCGCGCGGAGCTCGACGAGCGCGAGGTCCAGCAGCGGACCGGGACCCGGCTGCACTCGAGCTACCTGGCGGCGCGGTTCCGCTGGCTGCGCGAGACGGCCCCGTCGACGTTCGCCGCCGTCGAGCGCTGGATGTCCCTCGGCGAGTACGTCCACCTGCGGCTGCTCGGCACGACGGCGGTCGGCACCTCCACGGCCGCGTGGACCGGGCTGCTCGACCGGCGCACGGGCGCGTGGGACCCCGGGATGCTCGAGGTCGGCGGCGTCGGCGCCGAGCAGCTGTCCGAGATCCGCACCCCGGACCGGCCGCTGGAGGCGGAGTCCCGGTGGCCCGCCCTGCGTGGCGCCCGCTGGTTCCCCGTCATCACCGACGGCCTCGCCTCGAACCTGGGCATCGGGGCGGACGACCCCTCGACGGTCGCCGTCGCGGCGGCCACCAGCGGCGCCATGCGCGTCCTGGTCTCGGAGGTGCCGGATGTGCTGCCGCCGGGCCTGTGGTGCTACCGGGTCGACGCGACGCGCTCGCTGCTCGGCGGCGCCCTGAACGACGTCGGACGGGCGGCCACCTGGCTGGAGGAGAACGTCCGCCTCGACGGGACCGACCTCGGCCGGGTCCTCACCGCGGAGCCCGACCCCGGCACCCCGAGCGTGCTGCCGTACTTCTCGGGCGAGCGCTCCACCGGGTGGGCCGCCGGGGCCCGCGCCCTGCTGGCCGGCGTCTCCGCGGCCACCACCGGACCGATGCTGTTCCGCGGGACCATGGAGGGCGTGGCGCTGTCCTACGCGCGCGTCGCGGCGCAGCTGCAGCAGGTGGCCGGCCGGACCCAGCGCATCCTGGCGAGCGGCCGGGTGACGCAGGACCTCCCCGACTGGCTGCAGGTGCTCGCCGACGCCCTCGGGGCGCCCGTCGTGCCCGTGACGATCAAGCGGTCCACCCTCCACGGCACGGCCCTGCTCGCGCTCGACACGGTCGCACCGGGGGTCGAGCGGGCACCCGTCGACGTCGGCCCGACGCACCAGCCGGTCCCCGCCCGCGCGGCGTACTACGCCGACCGGGCCGCGCGCTACGAGGACCTGTACCGGGCCGTCGTCGCGGGCGGCTGACACTCGGCGGTGCGGCGCGAGGTCAGAGCGGTTGCTCGCCCGTGACGGCGGTGGTCGCGCCGCCCCCGGCCTGCCTGGCCCGCCGCTCCCGGCGGGCCCGCACGAGCCGAACGCCGCCCAGCAGCGCGACGAGCGCGCCCACGCCTCCGACGAAGATGCCGCCCATCAGCCAGAAGTAGAGGGGCTGCACGGTGTCGCCGCCCTCGGCGCCGACCATCGACCCGCCGAGGAACCCGAAGAGCGGGGCCAGGACGGCGATGACCGTGCCGATGATGATGCGGTGGATCCCCGGCAGGTCGCCCGGCTGGAGGACGCGGTCCTCCGCCGGGGTGCCGGACCTCGCCTGCGGGATGTCGGTGTCAGCCACGGCCGTCCCTCTCTGCGCTCGCCTGCGTGTCGTCCGACGGCTCCTCCCGCGGCGGCGGGGTGCCGTTGGACCTGCCGTTGGTGAAGATCTCCGTCAGCTGCGGCAGCTTCCCCAGGAAGGGGCCGATGATGTCGATCGGCAGCGGGAAGACCACGGTGGAGTTCTGGTCGGCGCCGAGCTCCAGCAGCGTCTGGAGGTACCGCAGCTGCAGCGACGCGGGGCTGCGGCTGAGCGTGTCCGCGGCCTGGCGCAGCTCCTCGGAGGCCTGCAGCTCGCCGTGGGCGTTGATGATCTTGGCCCGCCGCTCGCGCTCCGCCTCGGCCTCCCGCGCCATCGCCCGCTGCATCGCCTCGGGGATCTCGACGTCCTTGATCTCGACCACGTTGACCTGCACGCCCCACGGCGCGGTCTGCGCGGCGATGCTCTGGGCCAGGTCCTCGTTGAGGTCGGCCCGGTGCGCCAGCAGGGTGTCGAGGTCCGCCCGGCCGACGACGGAGCGGAGCGTGGTCTGCGCGATCTGCGAGGTGGCGACCGCGTGGTTCTCCACCGTCATCACGGACTGCACCGGGTCGGTCACCTGGAACAGCACGACGGCGTTGACCCGGGCCGGCACGTTGTCCTTGGTGATGACCTCCTGCGGCGGGATCGTCAGCGTCACCACGCGCAGGTCCACGCGGACCAGCTTGTCCAGGCCCGGCACGAGCAGACGCACCCCCGGCCCGAGCGCCGGCCGCAGCCGCCCCAGCCGGAACGCCACGCCGCGCTCGTACTCGCGCAGGATCCTCACCGAGGAGATCAGCAGCACCACCGCGAGCGCCACGACCACCCCCACCACGAGCTGCCAGGTCATCGCTTCCCCCTCCTCGACCAGCCGCCCGGCAGCTCGCCGCCGTCGGCCGCCTTCTCGAACGCCCCCCAGCGGGTGGCGAACCGGTCATCGCCGCCGCCGGGCATCGGGGCCCGGCTCCCGATCTCGATCGGCACCGGCCCCGTCCCTGCCGCACCCCCGGACCCCGCCCCTGCGCCGTCCCGGGCGCACCGAAGGCGGTCGCTGGCGTACCCGGACCTGCGGCGCGCCTCCCGGGCGGCCGCCACGGCACGGGCGGCGGCCGCGTCGTCGGGCATCTCGATCCTGACGTGCTCCGGGAAGGCCGCCGGCGTGCGCCGCAGGTGCGACCAGAGCGGCCAGCTCCCCGCGGCGACGACCGCGAGCGCGACGGCGAGCACGACCAGCTCCCCCGCGCTGCCGCCGTCAAGCATCATCCCGAGCGGCCAGACCGCCCCGAGGACGGCGACGGCGCAGGCGATGCCCCGGTGGAACCGCTCCGCCTCCGAGGCGGGCCAGGGGTCGACGCCGCGGCTGACCTCCCGGCCGTGCGTCGAGGTGGTGCACGTGTCCTTGACGGGGCAGGAGTTGCAGACCGCCGGGCTGGCCCGGTACCGCATCACCCGGTTCTCCGGGTCGAACGAGTGGGGCCACAGCCACTGGTCCTCGGGGCAGACCCAGGCGTCGTGGTCGGCGTGGTAGGTGAAGGCGCCGGAGCGCCA
This sequence comes from Georgenia daeguensis, assembly GCF_039537705.1. NCBI lineage: Bacteria > Bacillati > Actinomycetota > Actinomycetes > Allobogoriellales > Allobogoriellaceae > Georgenia > Georgenia daeguensis. Next base: position 18,076 of record NZ_BAABBA010000001.1, on the reverse strand, counting down.
CCGGGCAGTGTTCGTGGAGGTCCGCCGGGCGAGCAGGTCGAGCGCGTGGGCGACGCCGAGCAGCGCCACCCCGTAGCCGGCCGCCAGCCAGACGGCGATGCCGACGTCGCCCATCACGCGCTCCCGCGGCCGGTGCCCGTGCCGCCCGGACCGACCGGCTGCTCCTCGACGAAGAGCTGCTCCACGGGGATCTCGAGGCTGGTCGAGCGAATGCGGTGCCGCACCCCGAGCCAGGTGATCCAGAGGAAGGGTAGGACCCCGCCGATGATGAAGATGAGGTCGCCGGGCATGCGCAACCACTCGAGGACGGCGTTGCCGGGGCGGGTGATGAAGTTCAGCTCGCGGGCCTCGAAGTAGCCGTCGTTGACGGAGTACCAGAGCTGGATGACGCCGAGCGGCAGCAGGGTCGCGAAGACCATCCAGGCCAGCCCGATGTTGAGCGACCAGAAGGACAGCTTCGCGAGCCGGTCCGGCCAGCGGGCCGGCGGGATGAGGTAGCGCAGCGCGAACAGCGCCAGGCCCACTCCCATCATCCCGTACACACCCATCATGGCGCCGTGGGCATGGTTGGCGGTCAGCGCGGTGCCGATCTGGTAGTACGAGATGATCGGGAGGTTGATGAGGAACCCGAAGACGCCGGCGCCGAGGAAGTTCCAGAAGCCGACGGCGACGAGGAACATCACCGCCCAGCGGTGCGGGAACGGCGCGGAGCTGCGCGACTCCTGCCGCGAGCCGAGCTGGAGGAAGCTCCAGGCCTCGATCGTCAGGAACGTCAGCGGGATGACCTCGAGGGCGGAGAAGAACGCGCCGAGCGCCATGTGCTCGACCGGGGTGCCCGAGAAGTACAGGTGGTGCATGGTGCCCAGGACGCCGCCGGCGGAGTAGAGGATGACGTCGAGGAAGATGATCTGCATGGCGATCCTGTGCCGGACCACGCCGAGCATCACGAAGATGTAGGCGACCATCACGGTGGTGAAGAGCTCGAGGAAATCCTCCACCCACAGGTGCACCACCCAGAAGCGCCAGAACTCGGCGACGGTGAGGTGTGTCTGGGTGCCGGCGAGCAGGCCGACGGCGTAGAACCCGGGGATCGCGAGCCCGGAGTAGAAGAACAGCCACGGCATGTTGCCGCGATTCTCCGTCCTCAGCCGGGTGCGGATGGCTCGGAAGATGATCGCGATCCACAGGAACATGCCGACGGTGAGCAGGCCCTGCCAGACCTTCGGCAGGTCGAGGTACTCCCACTGCATGTCCCACAGCGGCGAGCCCTTGGCGAGCTCGACGCCGAAGATGCTCATCGCCTCCCCGGCGAAGGAGCCGACGATGACGAGCGCGACGGCGCCGAGGAGGCCGTAGGCGAGCCAGTGCTGGTTCCTGGGCTCGCGCCCCGAGATGTACGGGGCGATGAAGATGCCGGCGCCCAGGAACGAGGCGGCGGTCCACAGCAGCGCGAGCTGCACGTGCCAGGTGCGGGCGAGGTTGAACGGCAGGATCTGCGCGAGGTCGATGCCGAAGAAGCTGGAGAGGTCGGCGCGGTAGTGCTCGACCGCGCCGCCGAGCAGCGCCTGGGCGAGGAACAGCAGCGCGACGACGAAGAAGAACCAGGCGGTGGCCCGCTGGGCGGGCGTGACGGCGACCTCGCCCGGCTGCTTGAACGCGAGGGTCCGGGTCTCGGCGGAGTGCCAGCCGATGCTGCGGCTCCAGCGGCCGTAGATGGCGAACAGGGCGCCCGTGCCCGCGAGCAGGGCCACGAGCGACAGGCCGCTCCACACCAGGATGTCGGCCGTGGGGCCGTTGTCGACGAGCGGCTCGGCGGGCCAGTTGTTCGTGTAGGAGTAGTCGTGCCCGGGTCGCTCCGCCGCCGACGCCCACGCCGTCCAGGCGAAGAACGAGGTCAGCTGGCGGATGTCCTCCGGGTCGGTGATGGCGTCGGGGATGAGCCCGTACTGGGTGGTGGACGAGCCGAAGTAGTCGGCGTAGTGCTGCTGGACCTCCTCGAACGCCTGGACCTGCAGGTCGGTGAGCTCGAGGGTGCCGGTGGCCTCGTCGTAGCGGTTGGTCCGCATCATCTCCACGAGGGCGCCCTGCGGGTCCTGCTCGCCGGCGCCCTCGAGCTGGTCGAGGACGTAGGTGGCGGAGCGGCGCAGGTAGTCGGCGGTGTAGTCGGGGCCGAGGTACCCGCCGTGCCCCATGACGGAGCCGTACTGCTGCAGGCCCCGGCGCAGGAAGATCTGCTGACCCGAGGTGATGTCCTCGCCGGTGAAGACGACCTCGCCCTGGGCGTCGACCACCCTGTCCGGCTGGGGCATCGAGTCGGTGTACGTGCGCAGGGCCAGCAGGCCCATCACGAAGAAGCCGAAGAGCATCACGAGCGCGACGCCCTGCACCCACCCCTTCGAGACCATGAACTCGGAACGTGTACGACCTTCGGGCGCGATCTGGACCACGGCGATTCCCCTCCCGGAAATGCCCCCGAGAAACCGCGGAGATCCATCACGGTCACCGTGAGAATCGTCGTTCTGGTGCCCGCACCGCAGGTCCCGCTCCTGCTGGCGGCGTTGCCGAGCAGTCGGGGCGACTCTTCAGATATCGGTTGCGCGCACCGCGAACCTAGCGGAGAAGCACGGGCAGGGAAAGAGCGGGGTTTTGCACGGATTTTCCCGACGCGTTCGTGCGCGGTGCCGTTTGCTCGCGGTTCAGCCCGCGGGCGCCGCCACGTCGCCGGGCCCGGCGGCGTGCACGCGGCGTCCGGAGACGTGGGCCAGCTCGATCGCGATGGGGATGCCCTTCCCGCGCACCGCCCAGGCGTCACCCGGCGGCAGGTCGGGGTTGACCAGCTCGTCGCCCACGAGGTGCGAGCGGCCGCGGACGACGACGGACCAGCCCGTACGGCTCGCGGGGTCGAACTCGCCGATCCCGAAGGACATCGCGCGGTTGTGGGCGGCCGCCGCGAGCTTGCTGCCGTAGGAGGTCGTGAGGACCATCTCGTCACGGTGCAGCACGTAGTTCACCGGGACCAGGGAGGCACCGTCGTCGTCCGGGTAGGCGACCCAGCCGACGACGCCCGCGCCGAGCAGGCGCAGGCACTCGTCCCTGGAGATCTCCTCGAACTGGTACGCCACCTGGCACCTCCTGCAGCCGGGTTCCGAGTGTGGCACGCTCCCTCGTGGCGCAGGCGGGATCGGGCCGGCCGCTGCCCCGGGCTCCTCAGCTGCAGCCGCTGGTCGACCCGCAGCCCTCGCAGACGTAGCACGAGCCCGACGGCCGCATCTTGATGCCGCAGGACATGCACAACGGCGCGTCCGCGCGCTGGCCCTGCTGGAGCTCGAGGAGCTCGGCCGAGGAGTGCGGCCGGGCCGGCTCCGGCGCGGAGGGCGCCGGGCTCGCGACCGCCTCGGCGGCGGACGCCGGTCCTGCCACCGCCTCCTCGTCCACCGGCTCGTTGAGGTCCGCGAGGTCGGTCTCGGCCGGCGTGTACGAGCCGGTCTCGGCGTAGCGTGCCCGCTCGGTGGTGGTGAAGATCCCCATCTCCGAGCGCGTCTCGAACGACAGGTGGTCCAGCGCCAGGCGCCGGAAGACGTAGTCCATGATCGACTGCGCCATCCGCACCTCGGGGTCGTCCGTCATGCCGGCCGGCTCGAAGCGCAGGTTGGTGAACTTCTGGACGAAGATCTCCAGCGGCACCCCGTGCTGCAGGCCGATCGAGATCGCGATGGAGAACGCGTCCATCACGCCGGCGAGGGTGGAGCCCTGCTTGCCCAGGCGCAGGAAGATCTCGCCCAGCCCGTCGTCGGGGTAGGACCCGGCGGTCAGGTAGCCCTCCGCGCCGCCGACCGTGAACGACGTCGTGACCGAGGGCCGCTGCTTGGGCAGTCGTTTGCGCGCGGCCCGGGGCGGGCCGTCCGTGCTGGTCTCCGCCAGGCCGGCCTGCTCCGCGCCGGCCGCCGCCGACGACGGAGCCGGGGCCGGGGCCGCGGCGTCGGCGGCGCTCGGGGCCGACTTCCCGCTCGAGAGGGGCTGGCCCACTTTGCAGTTGTCGCGGTAGACGGCGAGCGCCTTGAGCCCGAGCTTCCACCCGTCGAAGTAGACCTGCTCGATGTCCTCGACGGTCGCCGTCTCGGGGAGGTTGACGGTCTTGGAGATGGCGCCGGAGAGGAAGGGCTGGACCGCGGCCATCATCTTCACGTGGCCCATCGGGGCGATGGAGCGCACGCCCATGGCGGTGTCGAAGACCTCGTAGTGCTCGGGCTTCAGACCGGGGGCGTCGACGACGTGCCCGTGCTCGGCGATGTGCTCGACGATCGCCTCGATCGTCTCCTCGGCGTAGCCCATCCGGCGCAGCGCGCGCGGCACCGTCTGGTTGACGATCTGCATCGACCCGCCGCCGACGAGCTTCTTGAACTTCACCAGGGAGAAGTCGGGCTCGATGCCGGTGGTGTCGCAGTCCATCATGAAGCCGATGGTCCCGGTGGGGGCGAGCAGCGACGCCTGGGCGTTGCGCCACCCGTGCTCGGCGCCGAGAGCGTTGCCGGCCTGCCACTGGACGGTCGCCGCCTCGTGGATCGCGGCGTCCATGTCGTTGACGGTACGCAGGTCGTCGTTGGCGGCGGCGTGCTTGCGCATGACCCGCTGGTGGCCGGCAGCGTTTCGGGCGTAGCCGTCGTAGGCGCCCAGGGCGCCGGCGAGCTCGGCTGAGCGGCGGTAGGCCGTCGCCGTCATGAGCGAGGTGATCGACGCCGCGAGGGAGCGTCCCCCGTCGGAGTCGTAGCCGTGGCCGGTCGCCATGAGCAGGGCGCCGAGGTTGGCGTAGCCGATGCCGAGCTGGCGGTAGGCGCGGGTGGTCTCGCCGATCGCCTGGGTCGGGAAGTCGGCGAAGCAGATGGAGATGTCCATCGCGGTGATGACGAGCTCGACGGCGGCGACGAACCGCTCGACGTCGAAGGTGTCGTCCTCGCGCAGGAAGGTCAGCAGGTTGATCGAGGCGAGGTTGCAGGAGGAGTTGTCCAGGTGCAGGTACTCGCTGCACGGGTTCGACGCCGTGATGCGGCCGGACTCCGGGGAGGTGTGCCAGTCGTTGATGGTGTCGTCGTACTGCAGGCCGGGGTCGGCGCACTCCCACGCCGCCTTGGCGATCGTGCGGAACAGGCTCCTGGCGTCGACGGTCTCGACGACGTGCCCGTCGAGGCGGGCCTTGAGGTCGAACGTGCCGCCGGACTCGACGGCGCGCATGAACTCGTCGTTGACCCGGACGGAGTTGTTGGCGTTCTGGTACTGCACCGAGACGATGTCGCGGCCGCCGAGGTCCATGTCGAACCCGGCGGCGCGCAGGGCGCGGATCTTGTCCTCCTCGCGCGCCTTGGTCTGGACGAACTCCGCGATGTCCGGGTGGTCGACGTCGAGCACGACCATCTTGGCCGCGCGGCGGGTGGCCCCGCCGGACTTGATGGTGCCGGCCGAGGCGTCGGCGCCGCGCATGAAGGAGACGGGGCCGGACGCGTTGCCGCCGGAGGAGAGCAGCTCCTTGGAGGACCGGATCCGCGAGAGGTTCAGGCCCGCGCCGGAACCGCCCTTGAAGATCAGCCCCTCCTCCCGGTACCAGTTGAGGATCGAGTCCATCGTGTCGTCGACGGAGAGGATGAAGCAGGCGGAGACCTGCTGCGGCGAGGCCGTGCCGACGTTGAACCAGACCGGGGAGTTGAACGCGAAGACCTGGTGCAGCAGGAGCCAGGTGAGCTCGTCGGAGAAGACGTCGGCGTCCGCGTCGGTGGCGAAGTAGCCGTTCTCCTTCCCGGAGGCGGTGTAGGTGCGCACGACGCGGTCGATGACCTGCTTCAGGCTGCGCTCGCGCGCGTCGGTGCCCAGGGCGCCGCGGAAGTACTTCGTGGTGACGATGGTGGCGGCGTTGACCGACCAGGCGGCCGGGAACTCCACGCCGTGCTGCTCGAACACGGTCTCGCCGGTGCGCCAGTTCGTCTGCACGATGTCGCGGCGGTCCCACTCGACCTCGTCGTACGGGTGGGTCCCGGCCGTGGAGAACACGCGGGGGATCGTCAGGCCGCGCCGTCTGGCCCGGGCGGATCCGCTCTTCCTGCTGGCCGGGGTGACGCTCATTGTCTGCTCCTTCGGACGCTGCCGCGGTCCGGGCGCGGCTTCGTGCCACTACCCATTGTGAACCTGTCATGACGACTTGTCACCACAACATGTGGTGTTTGTAATTTCCGAGCGCCACTATATGTAGGGGTCGCGGTCCGTAGTGGGACCTAGGGCCCGGGCGTCCGGCGCCGGCGCCGGACGGCCCCCTGAAAACGCCGGAAACCCCGGCGCGCCGTGCCTGTGCTGAGCGGGGAGGTGCGCCGGGGCGGGTGGAACGGCGACCATGTCCGTAGCGACCGAGGGTGGTGGTGCGGCCATGCGGAGCCGGCGGGCACCGCGGGGCACGGAGACGGGCGGGGCGCCCCGAGCGCCCCTCACCGAACGCCTCCTCGCGCGCCTGCCGGGGTCGCGGACGCTCCGGGTCGCCGCCTGGGCGCTCGTCCCCTGGGTGAACCTCGCGGCGGTCAGCCGGCTCGACCCGTCGCTGTGGGCGGGGGGCGTGCCGTGGGGCGAGGTGCTCAACCGGGTGGCGGCCTCGTTCGCCGTCGTCCTCTCGCTCTGGGGCGTCTCCCGGATCGACGAGGAGCTGTACCGGCTGCGGCCGGCCCTGGCGGACGTCGTCGCGGAGGCGGAGCCCGACGTCGCCCGCCTCTTCCGCGGGATCGACTCCGCGGTCGTCCCCCTCGTCCTGACGGCCGGGGTCGGTCTGGTCCTGCCTCTCGACGAGGCGCTGCGCGGGGAGGCCGCCGCCGCCGCGGTCCAGGGGCTGACCTGGCTGATCATCGGCGTGCCGCTGTGCACGGCCGTCTGGGTCTACGTGGTGCTGCAGCGCGGGCTGATCCGGCTCGGGCGCGGCCACGTGACGCTCCTGGGCTACCGCGGGGACCGCACGCTCGGCCTGCGGCCGGTGGGCCGGCTGGCCTTCACCGGCTTCTGGCTGCTCTTCGGCGCGATCGGGCCGCTCGTGCTGACCGGGCTCACCGACGTCCCGGTGGCCGCCGTCGGCATCGGCGCCCTGGCCGCCGCGCTGTGCCTGTTCTTCCTGTCCCTGCGCGACATCCACCGGCAGATGGTCAGCGTCAAGCAGCGGGAGCTCGAGCTGGCGCTGACCCTCTACCGGCAGGCGCTCGACAGGGTCCGCGGCGAGCCGACGCTCGAGGTGCTCCAGCAGCAGTCCGGGCTCCTGGGCGCGGCGGAGAACCTGGAGAAGCGGGCCGAGCGCATTCTCGAGTGGCCCTTCGACGAGGCCACCCTCGCCCGCGTGCTGACCATCGCCTCGAGCGCGGCGGCCGGCATCATCGCCCGCCTGGTGCTGGTGCCGACGGGGATCTGACGTGGATGTGACGCGGCCGCCTCACAACCAGTGGTGCCGCTTGAACACCACGTACAGCACCACGCCCATGACCACCATGCCGAGCAGCGCGAGCGGGTAACCGTAGGCCCAGTCGAGCTCGGGCATGTGGCGGAAGTTCATCCCGTAGATCGTCCCGATGAGGGTCGGGGCGAACAGGATCGCCGCCCACGAGGAGATCCTCTTGACCTGCTCGCTCTGGAGGTAGCTGGCCTCGGTGACGCGCCGCGTCTCCTCGTTCTGCACCTGGGCCACGAGGGTCGCGTTGACCGTCAGGGCGTTCTGCAGCAGCGCCCGGAAGGCCTCGACACGCTCGACCACCCGGATGGCGTGGTCGTGGACGTCACGCAGGCGGTGCCGCAGCTCGACGTCCACGCCGTAGCGGTCGAAACCCTGCTCGAGGCTGTCGAGCATGACCAGGAGCGGGTGGGTCGCCCGCTGGAAGGCCATCACCTCGCGGGAGAGCTCGTAGATCCGGCGCGAGACGGTCGGGTCGCTCTCGAAGAGCTGGTCCTCGATCTCGTCGATGTCGTTCTCCAGCCCGGCGACCACCGGCGCGTACTCGTCCACGACCTGGTCGAGGATCGCGTACAGCACGGCCTCGGGGCCGAGCCGCAGCGTCTCGGGGTCGTGCTCGAGGCGGCGCCGGACCTTGCCGAGGTCGGGCGACTCGGCGTGCCGCACGGTGACGACGAACCCGGGGCCCGTGAAGATGTGGAGCTCGCCGAACTCCACCTTCTCGGTCTCCTCGACGTAGCGGGCGGGCCGGAGCACCGTGAACAGCGTGTCGCCGTAACGCTCCAGCTTGGGGCGCTGATGGGCCTTGTTGGCGTCCTCCTCGGCGAGCTCGTGCAGGCGGAACTCGCGGGCGACGGCGCCCACCTCCGCCGGCGACGGTCGGTAGAGGCCCACCCAGGCCATCCCGCCGTGGCGGTGGAGCAGCTCGAAGGTCTGCTCGAGGTCCTCGGGCGTCGCGACCCGTTCGCCGTCGACGTAGATCTCGTTGTCCACCACGGGCATGGGTGTGCGCCTCCTCCTGCTCTCCCCGCCCTCACGGGCTGCCGGTCGCCTGAGTCTGCCCCGCGACGGGCCCGCCGCGCTCGTCGGCGCGCGCGGGTCCGGCGCCGAAAACGGCCCGGACCGCCGCCCGGCGCAGCGTGGCGAGGACCGGCCGGCCGAGCAGCGTGACACCGACGGCCGTGGTCAGCGCGCGCCCGAGGTCCCAGGCGAGCGAGGTCGCGAGGGAGTACAGCACGAACCGGCGCAGGTTCTCCGGCACCGGGTCGCCAGGTACGAAGGAGATGGCCGTGCCGGCGCCGAGCTGGAACGGCCAGAACGCGAGGTTCATCGCCCAGCCGTACGCGAGTGCGGCGACGGCGCCGTAGCCGGCGAGCGCGGCCACCTCGCCCCAGCCGCGCAGCCGTCCTGGCAGCAACCCCGCGCCGAGGCCGACCCAGGAGGCGGCGAGCATCTGGAACGGCAACCAGGGCCCGACACCGCCGGTCAGGAGGGCGGAGGCGAGCAGCGTCGTCGAGCCGAGGACGAAGCCGAAGCCCGGCCCGAAGACGCGGGCGCCCAGGACGATGACCAGGAAGACCGTCTCCACGCCCCCGGTGCCTCCCGCGACGGGCCGTACGAGCGCGCCGACGGCGGAGAGGAGGCCCAGCATCGCGACGGCCTTGACGTCGATGCCGCCGTCACCCAGCCCGACGAAGAGCACGGCCAGCGCGGCGGCCACCACCACGCCGAGGACCAGCGGCGCGTCCGTCGCGTCGGCGAGCGCGGCCCCGGGCTGGACGACGAGCGGCCAGCCGAACGCGAGCAGCCCGAGCAGCGAGGCGAGCCCGAGGGCGAGGGTCGTCCGCCGGCTCACCGGCACCGCGCGCGCCGGTTCGTCCGGCCTCACGGCGCACCACCGGGGAGCAGGCGGCGGACGTCGTCGACGGTGAGCACGTCGAGGGGGCGGAGGACCTTGGCCACCTGCGGGGAGAAGGTGGCGGAGTCGTGCAGCACCTCGCGGGCGGGCGCGTCCGCCACCACCTCGCCGCCGGCGAGGAGCACGACGCGGTCGGCGCAGCCGGCGACGAACTCGACGTCGTGGGTGGCGAGCAGCACGGCACGGCCCAGCTCGCGCAGCGAGCGCAGGAGCTCTGCGAGCCGGGCCTTGCCGGTGTAGTCGAGGCCGCGGGTGGGCTCGTCGAGGAGGAGGACATCGGGACGACCCGTGAGCTGCACGGCGAGCGCCAGCGCGAGGCGCTGCCCCTCGGACAGGTCGCGCGGGTGGGCGCCGTCGGGAGTGCCGGGGGCGAGGGCGCTCAGGACGTCCCGGGCGGAACCGGGCGGGCCGCCCACCTGTGCATCGGCGGCGGCGCACTCCTCGGCGACCGTCGGCAGGTACAGCAGGTCGGACGGGGTCTGGGGGACGAGGGCAACGTGCCGCCGCGCGAGGGCCGGGGGCAGGGTGGCCGGGTCGGCGCCCGGGCCGGCGAGGCGGACGCTGCCCCCGGTGCGGGGCCCCTGCCCCTGCATCGCCCAGAGCAGCGAGGACTTGCCCGAGCCGTTGCGCCCCATCAGGGCGACGATCTCGCCCGCGCGCAGGGTCAGGTCGACGCCGCGGACCGCGTCCACGTCCCCGTGCCGCACGCGGACCTCCCGGGCGTCGAGCACGGGTGCGCCAGCGGCGCCGTCGTCCGCTCGCGCGGGCGCCGTCCGGGCGAGCCGGTCACGCAGGGGGCCGGCGAGCCGGCGCGCGTCGCGCACGGACAGCGGGAGCGGGTCCCAGCCCGCCCAGCGGCCGAGCTCGACCACCGGCGGGGCGACGGCCGAGCCGGCGAGCACCCGCGCAGGGGCACCCGACTCCGCGTTCCCGCCGGGCGCCAGCGAGATCACCCGGTCGGCGAACTGCACCACCCGCTCGAGGCGGTGCTCGGCCAGCAGGACGGTGATGCCGACGTCGTGCACCAGGCGGGCGAGGGCCGCGAGCACGTCCTCGGCGGCGGCCGGGTCGAGGGCGGAGGTCGGCTCGTCGAGGACGAGCACGCGGGGCTGGGCGGTGAGGACGGCGCCGATCGCGACGCGCTGCTGCTCGCCGCCGGAAAGGTCAGCGAGGGTGCGGTCGCGCAGCCGCGCCAGGTCGAGGAGGTCGAGGACCTCCTCCACCCGCTTGCGCATGAGCGCCGGCGCGAGGCCGATCTGCTCCATCCCGAACGCGAGCTCCTCCTCGACGGTGTCGGTGACGAAGCCGGCGAGCGGGTCCTGTGCGACGATCCCCACGACGTCGGCCAGGTCCCGGGGCAGGTGCTCGCGGGTGTCACGCCCCTCCACCAGCACACGACCGGTGAGCAGGCCGCCCGTGAAGTGCGGGACGCGGCCGGCGGCCGCCCCGAGGAGGGTGGACTTCCCGGAGCCCGTGGGGCCGACGACGAGGCACAGCTCGCCCTCCTCCACGTGGGCGTCGACGTGGCTGAGCACCGGCGCGCCCGCACCGGGGTAGGTCACGGAGAGGTCCTCGAAGCGGATCACCGCACGCTCCTCGGTCGCAGGACGGCGGGAGTCGCGGCCGCCAGGGCCGCCAGGGCTCCGGCGAGGGGCAGCGCGGGCCAGGCGGGCGGGCTGACGGGGGCCGTCATCGCCGTCGGCTCCAGGGCCGCCCCGGCGACGACGCAGGCGGCGGCCAGCACGCCGCACCCGGCCACGACCCACTCCTCGCCGCGCCACGGGTCGGGGCGGTACCGGGTGCGGTGCACACGGCGCCCGGCGAGGACGGAGGCGAGGACGGCGACGGCGGCGCCGACGGCGAGGAGGGTCGGTCCCGACCAGTCGGGCATGGAGCCGTCGAGCAGGCCGTAGGTGCCGAGCACGGCGGCGAGCAGGGCGACGACGAGGGCGACCCCGACCCGCCGGTCGCCGCCCGGCGTGGTGGTGCGGGCGTAGCCGCGGGAGTCCATCGACGCGGCGAGCGCGAGGGCGTGGTCGAGGGCATCCTGGAGCACGGGCAGCAGGCGGGCGGCGGCGGCGCGCGGGCCGCGGGCGTCGAGGCCACGCAGCCGCTGGGCGCGGCGCACGCGGCCGACCGCGGAAGCCAGCTGCGGGGTGACGGTCACCGCGATGACGACGGCGGTGCCGAGGTGGTGCAGGGAGGCGGGCAGGCAGCGCAGCGCCCGCTTGGGGTTGGCCAGGGCGTTGGCGGCGCCGAAGGCGACGATGAGCGCAGCGAGGCGGAGGCCGCCGTAGAGGGCGGCGAGCAGTCCGGAGAGGTGCACCGGGCCCAGGAGCTCCACCCCGACCGCCCACTCCGGCAGCGGCACGCCCGGCAGGTCGACCACGACCGGGCTGGCGTCGTCGACGCCGACGAGGACGTAGAAGAACAGGCGCACGGTGATGACGACACCGCCGAGCACCAGGTACGCGCCGAACGCGCGGGCCCAGGGCGAGCCGTCCCGGTGGACGGCGACGACCAGGACCACCGCGACCGCGAGCAGCACCACGACCACGGGGTTGGTGGTGCGGGTCAGGGCGACCGCCACGCCGCCGGCCCAGGCCCACCACCCGAGCGGGTGCAGGCGGCCGCGGGTGGCGGCCGCCACCCGCGGCGCAGCGCTCGCGCGGGTGGTGGCGGCCCGGGTGGTGGTCATCGCGACGGCGTCCGTCAGGCCCGGCCCCGGCGGCGCAGCAGCACGACGGCGAGGACCAGCGCGACGGCCGCGGCGCCCAGCCCGACCACGAGCCCGGTCGAGGGGCCGGAGGCGTCGTCGGCGGCCTGCGTGTCCGCGGCGTCGCCGGCCGTTGCGGTGTCATCGGCTGTGGCGGTGCTCTCGGCCGCGGTCGCCGTCAGCTCCGCCGTCGTCACGCCGGGTCCGGCGGAACCGTCGTTGTAGCGCCAGCCCTCGAACGTGCCCGGCGCGGGGTCGGCGGTGTCGGCACCCTCGGTGCGGGCGGTCCACTCACCGTCCGCCTCGGCGGAGAAGTAGGCCCAGTAGTTGCCGTCGAACTCCTCGGGGCACGGGTCCGGGAGGCCGTCGACGGCGCAGATCATGCCGGGCACCGAGTCGGCGGTGGTGAAGCCGGCGCTCTCCAGCGCCTCGCGGCCCGTGGCCGGATCACCCTCGGCGCAGCCGACGCGGATGTCCTCTCCGAGGTCGGTCAGGTCGACCACGACCGTGACGCCGGCGTCGTCGGCGCAGGCCGTGCCGCTCACGTCGGCCGGGGCTCCGGCCTGGGCCGGGAGAGCGGTGGCCTGGGCCGGCAGCGCCGGCACGAGCGCGAGGACGGCGAGCGCCGCGGCGGAGCCGGCCGCGCGCACGAGGCGGAACGGCGTGGTGCGCGACGTGCTGAGCGAGGGCGTGCTCGGGCGGGGCGGGGCGGGGTACATGCGAACCTCTCGGGCAAGGGTCGCGCACGGACCCGCGCCCGGGGTACGCGCACGCCGGGCCCGGGCTCGCCCGCAGACCACGACGGGTGGAGCCTCACGCCCCGAGCAGGTACTCCGGCTCGCCGCCTCGCGGCGGCCTACGGTTGCGGGTCAGCGCCGGATTTCGACCGGCTTCCCCTGGTTTCGGGACGATGTTCAGCTGTTCTCTCGGGTTCATTGTCCACCACGCCGGGGGTGGTGCGATGCTTCCCCGGTGGCGCGCATCTACACCGGTACCGGGGACGACGGTTCCACCGGCCTCTTCCTGGGCGGCCGGACCTCCAAGGGCGACGTCCTGGTGGACGCCTACGGGGACGTCGACGAGCTGGTCGCGGTGCTCGGCGTGGCCCGTGCCGGCTGCGCGGAGGCGGAGCTCGCGGAGCGGCTGCTCGGGCTGCAGCGCGAGCTGTTCGTGGTCGGCGCGGACCTGGCCACGCACCCCGAGCGGCGACGGCGTCTCGTCGACGGCGTCTCGCGCGTGACGCCGTCGATGGTCGCCGCGCTGGAAGGGATGATCGACGAGCTCGTCGCCGAGCGGCCCCTGCGGCCCGTGTTCGTGGTGCCCGGGGCGACACCGACCAGCGCCGCGCTCGACCACGCCAGGACGGTCGCGCGACGGGCGGAGCGTCACGTGGTGGCGGCCCGCGAGGGTGGCCGCGAGGTGGCGGGGCCCGCGCTGACCTACCTCAACCGGCTCTCCGACCTGCTGTTCGTCCTCGCTCGCCACGCGGCGGGCGAGGCCGAGGAGCCTGCGAGCCACGAGTGAGCGCACGTCCGTCCCGAGCCCGAGCCAGCGAGGGGAACTGATGCTCCAGGTCGACCCGACGTCCTCGGTGCCGCCGTTCGAGCAGCTGCGCGAGCAGATCACCGCCCAGGTCGAGTCCGGCGAGCTGCGTGCCGGCGACCGGCTCCCCACTGTCCGCCGGCTCGCCGAGGACCTCGGTCTCGCGGCCAACACGGTGGCCCGCGCGTACCGGGAGCTCGAGGGTGACGGCCTCCTCGAGGGCCGCGGCCGGTCTGGCACCTTCGTGGCCGACGACGACTCCGGGCGCGCGGCGCGGGTCGCCGCCCGCACCTACGCGACGACCGTGCGATCCCTCGGCCTGAGCCAGGACGAGGCGGTCGACCTGGTGCGGCGCGCACTGTCGGCCTGAGCGCTCGCACCGTCCGTTACCACACCCCGCCGGGCGCGCCGCACCAACTCCGATGTGATCCTCGGCTCATCGTGACCGGGTTCATAGGAGGCGTGGGATCCCTACCGTTACGCTTCCGTGACAATCCGGCCGGGACCACCTCCCCGGCGCACGCCCGTCCGCGTCTCCACGCCTAGTCGGGCACTCCGCACGGCCCACGAGGCCGGTCCAGTTCCTGGAGGATCCTTGACAGGTAGCACCATGCCCGACAGCGCCAGCACCTCGACCCCCCGCTCCCGCGGCGCCCACCGCGCCGAGCCGACGTCGCACTTCCGCAGCCGCCTCGCCGTCAAGGCGTGCGCACTCGGTGTGCTCGGCGCCCTGACGGTCGCCGTGCCCGTCTTCGCCTCAAACTCCGACGACGCCAACGCCGCGGGCGAGGCGGCCCCGAAGGCCACCTCCAGCACCCTGGAGACGCTCGACGCCGGCTTCGCGGCCGCCGCCAAGGAGGCTCCGACGTCGGACGCCCTCGTCGAGGACCCGGCGGACCAGGACCGCGCCGCCGCCGAGCGCGCCTCCCGCGTGCAGGTGCGCGAGCCGCTGCCCAGCGAGGCCGAGAAGGCCGAGGCCGCCGCGAAGGCCGCCGCCGAGATCGCGGCCGCGACCCCTCCGCCGCCCCCGGCCCCCGAGGTGGTCATGCCCGTCGCTGCCGGTGACTACCGGCTGACCTCGAAGTACGGTCCGCGCTGGGGAGGCGAGCACCTGGGCGTCGACTTTGCCGCCCCGCTCGACACCCCGATCCACGCCGTCGCCGACGGCGAGGTGACCTACGTCGGCAACGGCAAGGACGGCCGCTCGAGCTCGATGATCACCATCAAGCACGAGGTCGACGGCAAGATCTTCGAGAGCTGGTACGTCCACATGTACCCGGACGACCTGTACGTCACGGCCGGCCAGAAGGTGAAGGCCGGTGACGTCATCGCCGGGGTCGGCAACAACGGCAACTCCACCGGGCCGCACCTGCACTTCGAGATCCACACCGACGCCAGCGGCACCACGACCGAGCCGCTGAGCTGGATGAAGGCCCTCGACGCGGTGGACGTCGGCGAGCTCTGAGAAAGCTCGCCGGGCTCGCGCGGGGTCAGGCGACGAAGCCCGGCTCCCCCGACGCGTCGGTGAGCGGGTAGCCCGCGTAGTCCCACTCGCGCAGGCCGCCCCGCAGGTTGTACGCCGCGTAGCCGTGCGCGGCGAGGAGCTCGGCGGCACGGGCCGAGCGCGGCCCTGAGCGGCAGACCGTCACGACGGCACCCTGCGGGATCTCGCCCCTGCGAGCGAGGATCCTCGTCAGCGGGATGTTGACCGAGCCTTCGATGTGCCCTGCGCGCCAGTGCGCCGGCTCACGGACGTCGATGACGGTGGCACCGTCGGCGATCAGCCGCCGTGCCTGGTGCGGACGCACCTTCCTGTACCCCTGCCGCCGGTTGCGGAGCAGGCGGGTGAGCCACCCTCCGCGAGGCGTTTCTCCGGACGAGGCGGGACGGTCGATCGGCATCGTGAGCTGGCTGGTGGGCAAAGGGCTACCTCCGCTTGCGTGTGGGTGGGTGACATAAGGCTCAACGGCGCGCGCTCCCGATTTGTTCCCGGACCGGCCAGAATCCGCGGCTCCCGGAGCCCTCGTCGGGGCGCTGCGGCAGACTCGCGGCATGCGCGAGCTCGTCGTCCTCGGCACGTCCTCCCAGGTGCCGACCCGGACCCGTAACCACAACGGTTACTTCCTGCGCTGGGACGGTGAGGGTCTGCTGCTCGACCCCGGCGAAGGCACGCAGCGGCAGATGATCCACGCGGGGGTCGCTTCCTCGCGCGTGACCCGTATCTGCCTCACCCACGTCCACGGCGATCACTGCTTCGGCCTGCCGGGCGTGCTGTCCCGCATGGCCGTCGACGGTGTCGACCACCCCGTGCAACTGCACTATCCCGCGTCCGGCGAGGAGGTCGTGCGCGCCCTCGTCGCCGTCGCAGGAAGCGGGGTGGACCTGCGGCTGCACCCCCACGGCGCGGCCGGCGAGATCGCCGACGGGCTCGACGTCGTGCCGCTGGACCACCGCGTCGAGACGTACGGCTACCGGCTTCGTGAGCCCGACGGACGGACCTTGCTGCCCGAGCGACTGGCGGCCGCGGGGCTGTCCGGACCGGTCGTGGGCGAGCTGCAGCGGCAGGGGCGGGTGGGCCGTGTTCGGCTCGAGGACGTGAGCGTTCCGCGGCCGGGCCAGCGTTTCGCGTTCGTCATGGACACCGCGCCGTGCATCGGCGCCGAGGAGCTCGCGGACCGCGCGGACCTGCTCGTCACCGAGTGCACGTTCGCCGACGAGGACGCAGCTCTCGCCACGGACTACCGGCACCTCACCGCCGGGCAGGCGGGCTCGATCGCCGGCGACGGCGGTGCCCGGCTGCTCGTGCTAACGCACTTCTCCTCGCGTTACCCGGACGTCGCTGCGCTGGCCGCCCAGGCGCGGGCGCGCGCCGGCGGCGCGGAGGTCGTCGCGGCGGCGGACCTGGATCACTTCCCGTTGCCCCGACGTCGCCCCGTCCCGTCCGGGGCCTGGATGCCCGTGGCCGGCATGCCCGCGGCTGTCACTGGTCCGCGCGGGACGCCGGACTCCCGTCAGGCTGGGACGCCGGAGCCCGGCGGGCGGCCCGCCCTCCGAGGAGGTGAGGAAGGGCCACGGCCAGAAGCATGACGCCGGCCGCGACCGCCGACGTCCCACCGAATGCCCACGCACCGTAGACGCCGAGAGTGGCGACCTCGCTGCCGACACCGGCGACCGAGGTGATGCTGGCACGGTGCGGGCTCGGGATCAGCTCCTGCAACCGGGCCTCCGAGATCACCCGGACCGCCTGGTAGATCCCGTAGAACACCGCGACGACAGCGACGCCCGCCGGGTGGGCGATCTGACCGACGACGGCGAGAAGAGCGGCACCGACGGCGAGAACAAGCGCCAGCCGGGTGACCGGCACGTGCCGTGCCCGGCCGCCGAGCCACGCGCCGAGGGCGCCGGCGAGCGGGATCACTAGCACGACGAGCGGCACCCAGACGGTCGGCACACCCTGCTCCGCGGCGAGCAGTGGGAAGTACTCCTCGAGGCCGTCGACCGCCAGCAGCAGGGCGACCAGTACGACGGCACCACGAACTCCGCGCCTGGCGACCGTCGCGCGCACGTCCTTCACGACGTCGCGCAGCGCGGTTCGCGTTTCGTCGCCGGGTGCTGGCCCGTGGCGCGTCGCGGGAAGCCTGGTCGCGAGGACCGCCGCGATGAGGCACATAGCCACACTCACGGCTCCGACGAGGCCGAAGCCCCCGACCGCGAACAGCCCGGTCGCCGCCAGTGCCGCCGGCGCCTGGGCGACGAGCGCGGCGGCTTCGACGCGACCGAGCACCTTGGGGTAGAGCTTGCGCGCACCCGCGGCGTCGAGGCCGTCGAAGAGCAGAGCCTCGAAGGCACCCGAGGCGCACGCTCCGCCGATGGCCCACAGGGCGAAGCCGGCGGCGAAGGCCGTGAAGGTAGGCTCCAGCACCCACAGCGCGAAGGCGGCTGCCTGGAGCAACGAGGAGGCGACCACGGCGCCGCGCCGTGAGAAGCGGTCGGCGAGCAGGCCGGTCGGCACCTCGGCGACGACAGCGACGGCGGACCAGATCGCGAAGAGCGCTGAGATCTCCGCACCGCTCAAGCCGGCGTCGGCGAACAGCAGCGCGTAGAGCGGGTAGAGCGGCATCGCCTCCGCCGCGAACGCCCATGCGGTGGCGGTGCGGGCGAGCCCACGGACCTGCGGGTCTGTGTCAGATCAATGTCGCATGGAGGAAGTCTGCGCCGACCGACGTGCCTCCGTCCACCGATTTCCGGTCATCGACGCACACCGGCGATCAGAAGGGTGGTGGGTCGTCGTTCTCGTCGTGGAGGGGTTCGGGCTGGGCGTGGTGGGGGTGGTGGACGGCGATGAGGGTGACGGTGCCGTTGGGTTCGCGCCGGTAGGTGTGCCCGGAGGGGGTGCGCCAGATGAAGATGCCGGGCTCGGGTTGGGTGACGGCGAAGG